>JAFXAR010000010.1 GCA_017516885.1 Bacteroidaceae bacterium | reverse complement strand
GATTGCTAACACAAGATAGGCAATGATTGCAAAAATCAATTGTCTTCCTTAACGTGTGCAAAGTTAGAAAATATATTGATTTTTCTTTGGATTTTAACACAGTATCTTTTCAGTCATGAAAAGTATGTGATAGAACGAAAGCAGGAGAATAAAAGACAACAGATTAAGGGTAAAACGAATAATTCTATTATACCAAAATTGCGTTACACACAGTAAATTTCTACTGAGCCGTTAAGTTTAACAGCTATTTATTTATTCATTCTTTCTTGAATCTGTATTTGCTATTTTCAATAATTTTTCTTTTTTTTGTATGATATTGCTGAACAGGACACTTAAAATCATTACAAAAATATTATGGAAAAGATTATTGGACTAATTGATGCGCCGTTCACACCATTTTACGAAAACGGCGAAGTGAATTATGAACCAATCCCTGCATACGCGCAGATGCTTGCAAAGAACGGCATGAAGGGAGTTTTCATAAACGGCTCTTCGGGCGAGGGCTACATGCTTACCGAAGAGGAGCGCATAAAGCTTACCGAGGCGTGGGTTGCAGCAGCTCCTGAGGGATTCAAGATTATTGTGCACGTTGGCAGCACTTGTGTAAAATCGAGCCGCCGCATGGCCGAGCACGCACAGAAGATGGGTGTATTCGGCATTGGCGCAATGGCGCCTCCGTTCCCTAAGGTGGGACGCGTTGAGGAGCTTGTGAAGTATTGCGAGGAGATTGCATCGGCAGCCCCTGAGCTTCCATTCTACTTCTACCATATTCCGGCGTTCAACGGAGCATTCCTTCCAATGGTAAAATTCCTGGAGGCCGTAGATGGCCGCATTCCTAACTTCGCCGGCATAAAGTACACATTCGAGAGCCTGTACGAATACAACCAGTGCCGCCTCTACAAGAACGGTAAATTTGACATGCTGCACGGACAGGACGAGACCATACTCCCCTGCCTTGCAATGGGAGGCGCTCAGGGCGGAATTGGCGGAACGACAAACTACAACGGCTGCAACCTTGCCGGCATTATTGACGCTTGGAATGCAGGTGACCTTGAGAAGGCTCGCGAGTTGCAGAACTTCTCGCAGGAGGTAATCAATGTAATCTGCCACTATCGCGGCAATATTGTAGGCGGAAAGAGAATAATGAAGCTCATTGGCCTTGACCTTGGCAAAAACCGCACTCCGTTCCAGAATATGACCGATGAGGAGGAGGCCGCAATGCGCAAGGAGCTTGAGGCTATCAACTTCTTTGAGCGCTGCAACAAGCTCTAAGAGACAGCCCTCGTATAATACAACATAAAACAGCAAGACATTCTATTTTAATATGAACTGGAAAGAATACCTTGAAGGCTGGTCGCAGAAATATCGCGATGACCTTGTAAATGACATTATGCCATTCTGGCTCAAGAATGGCCTTGACCGTGAAAACGGCGGCGTATATACATGCGTTGACCGTGACGGCACACTTATTGACAGCACAAAGTCGGTATGGTTTCAGGGACGCTTCGCCTTTGTATGCAGTTTTGCATATAACACAGTGGAGAAGAATCCCGAGTGGCTGGCTGCGGCAAAAAGTACAATAGATTTCATTGAGGCGCACTGCTTTGACAGTGACGGCAGAATGTACTTTGAGGTAATGGCCGACGGCACTCCGCTGCGCAAGCGCCGCTATGTATTCTCGGAAAGCTTTGCCGCCATTGCAATGGCTGAGTATGCCAAGGCGTCAGGCGACATGAAATATGCCGAAAAGGCTCTTGCACTGTTCAAGGATATACGCAAGTTTGTTGCCACACCCAGTTACATGGAGCCCAAATATCTGCCGGCAATGCAGGCTAAGGGGCACTCCCTTGTGATGATTCTTATAAACACCGCATCACGCATACGCAACGTCATTAGCGACCCTGTTCTTGACAAGCAGATTGACGAATCAATAGCATCGCTCAAGGATTTCATGAAACCCGAATTCAAGGCGCTGCTTGAGACTGTAGGCCCAGACGGTGAATTCATTGACACCATTAACGGCCGCCTAATCAACCCCGGCCACTGCATTGAAACAGCGTGGTTCCTGCTCGAAGAGGCTAAGCACCGCGGATGGGACAAGGATATTACAGCACAGGCCCTGCAAATTCTTAACTGGTCATGGGAATGGGGCTGGGACAAGCAGTACGGCGGCATAATCAATTTCCGCGACTGCCGCAATCTGCCGCCCCAGGACTATTCGCAGGACATGAAATTCTGGTGGCCGCAGACCGAAGCAATAATTGCAACCCTATATGCCTACGAGGCAACCGGCGACGACAAGTATCTCATTTGGCACAAACAGATTAGCGAGTGGACATACGCCCACTTCCCCGATGCCGAAAAGGGTGAATGGTACGGTTATCTGCACCGCGACGGCACAGTGGCGCAACCGGCCAAAGGCAACATTTTCAAAGGACCTTTCCACATACCAAGAATGATGATAAAATCGTTTGAATTGTGTAACATATTGACGAAATGAAAAACATGTCCATGAAAAAACATCTTTCACTGATACTTCTCTTCTGCACCATGCTATGCACGGCTCAGAACAGGATTACCGTATCGCCAAGCACCCCTTTGGACAAAGCAGTCTCAGGCCATTATGCCGGCATGGCAAATGGGAAGCTGACCACTTGGGGAGGCTGCAATTTCCCAGGCATTCCATGCGCTGACGGCGGAGAGAAGGTGTACTACCCGCGTGCCTATGGAGCAAGCGTGCAAGTGCCCGATGGTTTTCTATACATAGGCGGGATGGATGAAAAATCCTCTCTTGGCGAATGCATGCACATCAATGGCACAGATGGCAAATCAACACCATTTGCCTCCTTGCCCAAGGCTCTGGACAACTTTGCCGCCACATACTGCAACGGCATGGTATGGGTTGCCGGAGGAGAGACAAATGGCATCCCCAACAGGGATGTGTTTGCAATACCCTACCCCAATGAGGGAGAATCATGGAGCACCGTGGCCGCACTGCCCGACGCATGCCGCCTTCAACCCTGCATGGCTGTACAGAATACAGCCACTGGCTACGCCCTTTTTCTCTTTGGCGGATACCAGCCCAAGAGTGACGTTCAGAAAGCCATTATACATACCGATGGCGTATACATTCCCATTGCCGAGCTTAAGAAAGGCGGTGTAACTCCTGCACAATGGAAACGCACCTCGCCGGCACTTGCAAGAACAGGCAAAACCGTAAACGGTAAGCAGGAGCAGCATATACAGGCCATTGTGGGCAGCACATGCGGTTCTGTAGGCTACAGCCATGTACTGTTCTTTGGCGGCGTTGACCACGACATATTCCTCAGCGCCATTGCAGGAGAGCAGGACAGCATGTATCTGCGCCACGAACCCGATTGGTACAAGTTCCGTGAAGATGTGCTTACCTATCATACAATAACCGACTCATGGGGACTGTTGCCCGGTGACAGTCTGCTGGCCCGTGCCGGTGCCTGCCTTACCCCAAACCAAAATAAGAATAACTGGATTTACAGCGGCGGCGAGCTGAAGCCCGGAGTGCGCAGTACCGGCGTGACACAGATTGAAGTGGCCAACGACAAGAACTTCGGATGGCTCAACTGGACAATCCTTGCAATCTATCTTATAGCCATGTTAGGCATGGGCTTCTACTTTATGCGCAAGGAGAACGGCAGCGACGACTTTTTCAAGGGAGGCGGCCGCATTCCATGGTGGGCAGCCGGTATAAGCATATACGCCACAATGCTCTCCGCCATAACATATATGACCATTCCGGCAAAAGCATACGCTACTGACTGGACATACTACCCTATGCTGTGGATGATATTGCTAATCAGCTTTCCAGTCATCAAATACTATCTCCCCTACTTCCGCAAACTCAATGTTACCAGCGCCTACGAGATATTGGAGCTGCGCTTCAATCTGTTTACCCGCATGCTGGCCTCAACATTCTTCTCAGTATTCATGATTGTGCGTATGGCAATTGTGCTCTATCTCCCCTCATTGGCCCTTACTGCCGTAACCGGCATTGACATCTATCTGTGCATTGTGCTAATGGGCCTGGTTACAATCATCTACTGCACTATGGGCGGTGTAGAAGCCGTTATTTGGGGCGATGTAGTGCAAGGCCTGATACTTGTATTCGGCGCAATATTTGCTGTGATATTCCTGGCCATGGGTACTGAAGGCGGAATAAGCGGATGCATTGAAATTGCCCTGGAGAATGACAAGCTGCGGCTGTTCGACTGGAGCAGCACCTGGTCACAAGCCACATGGTGGGTTATTATACTTGGAGGCTTGGCAAACAACCTGATTTCTTACACTTCGGACCAGACTGTCATACAGCGATACATGACCACCCCGAATGAAAAGTCTGCCGGCCGAGGCATACTGGTCAATGGTTTGATGAGCGTGTTCGTGTCTGTAGTATTCTACATGATTGGCACATGCCTTTACACATTCTACAAAACCCACCCAACGGAACTTGACGTAACAATGGGACAGTCTGATGCAATTTTCCCATTCTTTATGATGAGCCAAATGCCTGCCGGCGTGGCAGGCGCTCTCATTGCAGCCATCTTCGCAGCTACCATGAGTACAATCTCAAGCAACATCAACAGTGTGGCAACGGCATTCTCCATTGACTTCTGGAAGCGTTTCCGCCGTTCCACAACCGATTCGGAATTGGTATCAGTTGCCCGTTGGGCATCGGTTGTGAGCGGCATGACAGGCCTGCTGCTTGCCCTGTTCATGGCTACATGGGATATACAGTCGTTCCTTGATTTCTTCAACGAGATATTAGGACTGCTTACAAGCGGACTGGGAGGACTGTTCTTTATGGCGGTGTTCATGAAACGTGTCAGAGGTTATTCCGCACTTGCCGGATTTGTTGCCGGAGAGGCAGTAGTATTCCTCATGAGCGCATACACCGATGCCAACTTCCTTCTGTTTGGAGCAACCGGCATAGCGGCAAGCGTTATTGTAGCATGGCTGCTCTCGCTCTTTTCAAGCCCAAAGGAGTGTAAAGAGCAACTATAATCAAAACACCCTGCCCGGGACGCCATAGAAGCGGGAAACTCCCTGCCAGTTTAGGAATTCCCCCTGCAACGAATAGGAAATATACGTTGCAGGGGGAATTTTATGCCCATACCTTTGCGACAGACAAAGAGATAAAGAACAGGTTTAACAATTAAAGATTACGACTATGAAGAAGATGATGATTATTGCAGCGTTGATAGGCGGAATGCTTATGCCTGCACAGATTATGGCTCAGAACAACAAGAATGCCAAACCTAAAGTAGAGAACAGGAACAACAAGAAGGGCAACGGCAAGGATTTCAAGCAGGGCAAGAATAAGAAGAATGACAACAGAGACAGGAAATATAGCTTTAATGCCGGCAAGCCCGGCAAGAACAACAGGCCGGTTGTTGTGGCAGGCAGACCGCAGCGCCCCAAGCCACCGGTAGTAATAAACCGTCCTGCACCACGCCCGCTCCCGCCACCGCCGCCAAGAAAGGTTTATTGCAGCAACGATGCGGCAAACGTAGCGGCAACAGTAGTGAGCCTTGCAGCACTCATTGCACTCATTGCAGACTGAAACAGCCTGTAAAATGCCGGCAGAAGCCTAAAGGTTTAAGTTAATAAGCAATTCAAAAAAGACAAAAGCACCGCCGGCATTTATTACTGACAACTAATTAGATAGAGACAGAGGAGAACGCCGGCTTAAAACGTCCTCCTCTGTCATTTCTGCCTGTGATGCAACCGCAGTCACACGACACGGATAATACAATTCATTTGTTCGGTTTATTCATGCAGGAAGTATCTTGTTCCCACGATGCAAAAATATATGAAACATAAAAGCACCACAATCATAAAATATCATGAAAATCCGCTTTTTCAGTAACAACATATTTCCATTTTCGCCCAATCACTACAAATAACTACAAACAGGCCACATTTTATAAAAAGCAACTATTGCCTGATAGACAAAAGTGAACTATTTTTGCTACGCAAAAATAAAAAAATGAAACTATCTGAACTTAAAAACGGCGAAACTGCAGTCATTGTACGCCTGTCGGGACACGGAGGATTCCGCAAGCGCATAATGGAAATGGGCTTCATCAGGGGCGAAAAGGTGAAATCGGTACTCGACTCTCCAATGCACGACCCTGTAAAGTACCACGTCATGGGTTACGACGTGCTTTTGCGCCGCAGTGAAGCTGCCATGATAGAAGTGCTGCCCGAAGAGGAAGCACGCAAGGAGCTTGGCCCTGCACCAACATTTACCAGCCTGTCGATATGCGAAGGATGCAGCGGCAGCAACTGCACAAGCTGCATGCTCAAGAAAATATCCACCCGCCGCAACAACGTGATAAATGTAGCACTTGTGGGAAACCCCAACAGCGGTAAAACCTCAATATTCAATGCGCTCGCAAACCAGAACGAGCATGTGGGCAACTACAGCGGAGTAACCATTGACGCAAAAACAGGAAGTTTCAACTACAAAGGCTACAGAATTAACCTTACCGACCTTCCCGGAACATATTCCATTGCCGCATATTCGCCCGAGGAGGTATATGTGCGCAGGCATCTTTTTGAGAAAATCCCCGACGTAATCATAAATTCGGTAGTTGCATCGAACCTGGAGCGCAATCTCTATCTCACCACGGAGCTCATTGACATGAACCTGCGCACGGTTGTTGCACTTAACATGTACGACGAGCTGCTTGCAAGCGGTGCGGTAATAGATTACGAGCACTTGGGAGGAATGATGGGAGTGCCCATGATTCCCACTGTAGCAAAGAACGGCAAGGGGCTTGACAAGCTTCTTGACACAATCATAGAGCTTTTTGAGGGAAAGAACAGCACAATACGCCACATTCATATAAACTACGGCAGCATAATTGAGAAACAGATTGAACCTCTGTCGGCCGAACTGCACAAGGCCGATGACCTGCCACAGCAGTTCCCTGTACGCTATTGGGCACTGAAATTGCTTGAGGGCGACAAGGAGGCAACCCTGCAGCTGAAAAACACAATGGGACTGCCGCGCTGGCAGCATATTGCCGAAAAAGGGCGCAAGACGGTGCTGCTGCAGATGGGAATAGATATTGAAACAGCCATAAGCGACGCTAAATACGGATTCATAAACGGAGCATTGCAGGAGACCTACAAGCCCGGAAACAAGGACACGCTGAAGAAAACACGCAGCATTGACCGTCTTGTGGCAAACAGATGGCTGGGATTTCCCATATTCATTTTTGTAATGTGGGCAATGTTCAGCGCCGTATTCCTTCTTGGCGCATACCCGCAGGAGTGGATTGAAAACCTGTTCGGCTGGCTGGGCGGCCTGGCATCGGGCATTATACCCGAAGGGGCAATGCAGGACCTTGTAATAAACGGAATTATAGGAGGAGTGGGAAGCGTTGCCGTTTTTATCCCCCAAATACTTATACTCTACCTCATAATATCGCTTATGGAGGATTCGGGCTACATGGCGCGCGCAGCATTTATAATGGACAGGCTCATGCATAAAATGGGACTGCATGGAAAATCGTTCATTCCCATGCTCATGGGCTTCGGGTGCAACGTGCCGGCCATTATGGCAGCCCGCACCATAGAAAGCCGCAGCAGCAGGCTTATAACAATCATTGTAACCCCATTTATGTCGTGCAGCGCGCGTCTGCCTGTAATGATACTTTTTGCCGGGGCATTCTTCCCAAGTCATGCTCCAACGGTACTTATAGCGCTGTATCTGCTTGGCATTGCAGTAGCCATAGCCACGGCAAGACTGTTGCGCCTGTTCAAGTTCCCAAAGGACGAGACTCCGTTTGTAATGGAGCTGCCGCCCTACCGCTGGCCTACTATGAGAGCAACCATGCGCCACATGTGGGAGAAATGCGCACAGTACATAAAGAAGATAGGTACAATAATACTGCTCTCAACAATTGTAATATGGTTCTTGAGCTATTACCCGCGCCCCGATGAGCAAGGCCTTGAGAAACAGCAGACTGAACAGAACGCGTCTGAAACCGGAGAGAGCATAAACGAGAATTCGTTCATTGCCATGATAGGACATGCAGTTGAGCCGGCACTCGCGCCATTGGGGCAGAACTGGCGCTCAAGCATCGCACTTATCACAAGCATTCCGGCAAAGGAACTTGTAGTGAGCACATTGGGCGTACTTTACAGCAGCGATTCGGAACAGGATATAAGGGAGAATCTCAGAAGTTCGGGCGACTTTACACCGCGTTCGGCAACTGCATTCATGGTATTCATTCTGCTTTTCTTCCCTTGCATTGCAACAATTGCAACAATTGCAAGCGAAACAGGCAGCCGCAAGTGGGCACTCTTCTCCATTGTCTACAACACGGCTGTGGCATGGATTGCGGGATTTGCCGTGTACACCATTGGAGGATTATTTTAATAACAATAAAAGAAAAAACATATATGGACAACAAGGAGACAATATACACAAAACGAATGAAAGTTGCCGACCTTTTAGCAAAGGACGGCAGCCTGCTCTCAATACTGCAAAGGCTTGAAATAAAGCTCGGTTTCGGCGAAGCCACTGTGGCCGAAGCATGTACGCGCTACGGAATATCAACAGAACTGTTCCTGATGATATGCAACATCTACTCGCACAAAGACTACATGCCCGATGTAAACACCCTTAGCGAAAAGGACATTAAGAGCATAACCGCCTATCTGCACGCATCGCACAAATACTATACAACGGTATCGTTCCCAAGCATACACAACCGCATACATAATCTTGTAAAGGAGATTGACGAGGTTAGCCGCAGGCTCATTGACAAGTTCTACGATGACTATGACACTGAGGTAACAAACCACTTCCGCTACGAGGAAGAGGTTGTGTTCCCATACATAGAAAGCCTAATTGAGAACGGCAGGGAGAATGGAAAGAAATACAACATAGCACAGTTTGAGCACAATCACAGCAATATAAACGAGAAGCTCAACGACCTTAAAAATATCATTATAAAGTATCTGAACGAAGAGTACTCATCGCCGCTGCGATTTGAGCTGCTGGGCGAAATTTACAATGTAGAGAACGACCTGAGCAAACATTCGCTCATAGAGAACAAACTGCTTATACCGTTGGTTGAAAAATTAGAGAACAGCAATGAACAAGGAGAATAAATATAAAATCATACTCATTGAACCGTCGGAGATAGTTGCAGCCGGAATTGCATCAATCATTGCCAAGCAGCCGGAATTCTCATTGGTGCAGACATTGAGCAATACTGATTACTACAATGCCGCCAACAGCGACATTGACATTATAATAATAAATCCGGCAGTAATTGACTACAATGAAAGGCTTGACATTCGAGCAAGCCTCAGCAGCACAACAGCAGCACTGGTAGCGCTTACACACAGCAGCTACGAGGAGAAAGTCCTGCGCCAGTACGACGAATGCATAGGCATATACGACAATGCCGCGCGAATAATACAGAAGCTGAAAAGCGCTGTCGAAGAGAATGCACAGAACCCCAAGAGCGACTTAAACGAACTCTCGGCACGCGAGCGCGACATTCTGACCGCCGTTGCCAAAGGACTGACAAACAAGGAGATTGCCGACGAATTCAACATATCAATATACACCGTTATATCGCACCGCCGCAACATCTCCCAAAAATTAGGCATCAACAGTATCCCCGGACTTACCGTATATGCCATAATGAACAAGCTAATAGACATTTCCGACTTCTAAAATCCCAGGCCATGGCAGAAGAACTTAAAATTGCAGAAGGCGGGAAGAGAGAAAAATACACCCTGCTCTACAGGCAAATAGAGGCAATGAGAGAGTGCGAGAGCGACAGCATTGCCCTAATGGCCAATGCCGCAGCAATGATACACAGCACTTTCGGATTCTGGTGGACAGGATTCTACCGTGTAATTGGCAACGAGCTTGTACTCGGCCCTTTCCAAGGACCGCTTGCATGCACCCGCATAGCTTTCGGCCGCGGCGTATGCGGCACAGCATGGAAAGAGCGCACAACCCAGGTAGTCCCCGACGTAGAGCAGTTCCCCGGACACATAGCATGCAGCAGCGCATCAAAAAGTGAAATTGTAGTGCCCATAATGGATAACGGCACTGTAAAAGCCGTGCTTGACATTGACAGCGAGCACTACTCAACTTTTGACGCCACCGACAAAGAGTGGCTCGAAAAAATTGCCACACTGCTGTAAGAAACGCTTCTGCCGTCACCTCATAGTCTTATAGTGCAGAATATGCGCGCTCACCCCAACGGCAATTGCTATAAAAATAACACCCATCCACCATTGCGAGGCTACAAAAAAGGCACAATAGAGGAGCGTAATCCACACCATGCTAACAGATACAATCTTAACCCTTAAGGGAATAGACTTGTTTATTTGGAAATTCCTAATATACGGCCCTAAACGGTGGTGGGACATCAGCCAATTGTAAAGCCTTCTGGAACTGCGCAGGTAAAGGGCTGCCGACAGCAGCAGAAAAGGCGTTGTTGGCAATACCGGCAGAAAAATGCCGATGACACCGAGCAACAGGGACAAAGTTCCCAAAAAGGCAAGTATATATTTCATAAAGAGCGTCAATTTGCATTTTGCAGTGCGAAGATACTAAAAAACAGCTATTCTAAAGGAGCTGCAACCATTCATAAAACAAAAAAAAGAGACAAAATAAGAAGCTGCTTTATTTTTTATATAAATTTAAACAGTTTATTATTTTTTGTTTCATTTTTTTTCGTACCTTGCAAGTGACATACGCAAACAATAATCTTTAAGAAGCAGTTTAAATTTATATTGCCAAGTTTTTTTATATTCAAAAAAGCATTTTTGAATATAAAAAACGGCAAATAAACAAAAAACCGCTTCTATAAGAAAAAGTTTTTTAGAAATTCAAACTGCTTCTAAACATTTACCGCTATGAAAAAGGTCGTGTTTCTACTTGCGCTCATGCTCATAGGCAGCGTGAACGCCACCAGTGCCAAACAGGGAAATGAAGATTTAAAGATTAAACCGCTCTTGGGAGTATGGCAGTATGTCGAGGAGGTGGTAACGCCCGAAGGCGGCACAGCCTACATCGGCAAGCAAATCTACAAGACAATTACCAGCAGCTATCAGTACTATGTAGTATTAGGAGTAAATGTTCCTTTCAGCCAGTCGGAGACACAAGAGCCAAAGACAAGCACACTCTCGTTCATAACCCAGGAAGGGGATATTGTTCTGCAGGAAGACAACAACTATCTTGAGTACATAAACAAGCACTATCTTGACAGCAGCCTGAACAACACAATCTCACAGCTGCGCTACAGATTCAACGAGAAGAATCCGAACATTCTCTACATTGAATACAACCTTGGCGGTGGAAGTGACGAGAATTGGGTGAGCGAAGTATGGCTCAGGGTAATACCTTACGGAGCAAAGTAACATATTCTCATTCGGGGCAGCCAACAGGCTGCCCCGAATGATGATTATTGCTTTTTATTCTTTTTCTTAAGACAAATTCTCCTTATCCATAAATAATAACCGGTAAGAGGCAGCGTAGCGCCAAGCAATGCTGCAAGGAAATAAAGCACCTTTGAGAACACTCCACCCCATGACCCTACATGCAGGGTGCGTATCCAGCCAGCAGTCTTAAAGTCTAAAGGCATTTCGTCATAAAACAAAGGCGAGATTATATCACCTGTCTGTTTGTCAAATCTGTAAATGTCTATTGCACGCTGGTTGCCCATACCATCCGGCGCAACACTTACAGCGCCATCAGAAACGGTAATCTCAGAATAATCCTTTACACACGCAGTTACTTTATCAAGAGCAAGCTGCCATTTGGAATAATCGGCATTTTGTGCCGGGGCAGACTTGGCTGTTGCCGCTGTAACAGCATCAGCGCCCACTGTAGCGCCTGTTGAGGCATCGGCCTGAGCGGTTGCTGCAGTAACAGCGTCGGCGTTCACAGTAGCGCCCGTAGTGGCATCAGCCTGAGATGTTGCACTCGTAATAGCATCGGCCTGAACCGGAGCAGGATTCTTGCCGCAAGGAACGCCATCGCAACTTGAACAGTCACCAATGCACTCCCCTCTTGAACTTCCGGTTTTTTGTGCTCCATTCATTTCGGCAACAATTTTGTTATCGTTCTGCACATGATTTACAGTACCAGCAAATTTAAAATTGTTGTTTTGAAGCCCAAAGAACCAGGTGAGGCCTGTAAGTGACATTGCAAGCAGGAAAAGCAGAGCATAAAAGCCGCCGGCCACATGCAAATCGTGCCAGAAGCGGTTCACGCCCTTGCTTGCCACAATTTGAACACGATTCTTGAGCATTTTTCTGTTACGCGGCCACCATGCTATCAAACCGGTGAAAAGAATAAGCGCAAAAGCAAGAGTGCTCACCCCAACAATCATCTTTCCCCAATAAATGCCGCCATCCCCGGGGCGGGTATCCATAAGCCAGCGATGCATGCGGCGCATCACATCAAAAAAAGGCAGACGCTCATAGTATCCCAGCACCTCGCCTGTATACTGGTTTACATAAACAGCTGCGCGATGAGGCTTTGAAAGGTTTACCTTATATGCCTTGGAAGGTGACGAAGAGACAGCTACACTGCCCACCTTCACCCCTTCGCCAAGAAAAGGCTTCACCTTTTCCACCAGCTTATCCAATGGAAGAGCCTTCTCTCCCGGAGCAACAGTGGTTATGTCGCTGATGCAAAAGGCGGTTATCTCACTTTCAAAAACCATCATTGCACCAGTAAAGCATATTATGGTAATTACTACGCCAAACGGCACAGATAACCACAGATGCAATTTACGAAAGAAATTCTTCATACTTTAACCAACAGTTTCTAAATTGCCGAAAAGAGAGTGTGCCTTTTCCAGACCCACTCTCCTGTATTTGTAAAAAGGTCTATTACTTAACACCCTCAACAGTGTAACCCTCTTTCTTGAGCATCTCAAGCACTCCACGTTCGCCGGGGAGATGAGCCGCACCAACAACAAAGAGTGTTGATTTGCCGGATATGATTGCAGGCATCTTTTCAACCCAGTCGGCGTTGCGCTTGTAAAGGATTGCTTCGTCTTCCTCGGCCGAACTGTCACAGCTGCTGCCCATCTTCATCTCGCTTACTTCAAGAATCTTTTCCATGTTCTGTGTAAAATAGGCTTCAGTGAGCATATCCATCACCTTGTTGTTGAATTCCTGATTGTCAATCATGCATACAAGCAGCTCTTTCTGACGTTCAATTGACGTTCCGGTATAAAGCACTGAAATCTGGAAATCAAGTGTCTCAAATCCAATAACCGGTTTGCCGCTCTTCTTTGCCACCTGCTGGAAATGACTGTCAATCATCGCCTCAGGATTAAAGCCCGGGGTCTTTTTCATAAACTGCACCAGCTGCAACTGAGTGCTTATAGCTGTAGGTGTCATTTTTCCCATCTGCATTGACACCATTGGATTGTTCATGTCGGTACCTAAAACCTCAAGCATAAAGGCATTCAGCTTATCCATCTCCTCTTTTGAGAGAACATCAGCAAGAGACTTGCCGTCGGGGAGCATCATAGCTTTCATCACCTTCTGCATACCTGCCATGGACTCCATTTCGGCCATGTCAACCTCGCCGCAAACCTGCTCCACTGAGGCAACAGCATCATTTGCACCGGGAATGGAATCGGCAAATGCTGCAGGAGCAAGATGATATGTTCCAACTATATACGAAGGCTTTTCCAAGCCTTTTCCTGAAATCTTATACAGCAACTGGGCATTTGCACTTGAGAGCAGTGCAGCAGCAAACATTAAGGTCAAAAACAACTTTTTCATAATTACATATTTTTACTATATGCGCCAAAGTTACTAAAAAAGTGGCACAAATATATCCAAAATCAAATGCATAATATTAAGAAAATATAAATTGCCATAATATTTGGCAAAACAAAGTACCTTTGCAACAAAAAAAACATTGCAAATGAAAAAGATTATAAACCCTTGGATTGGCCTTACCGACAAAGGCTACAACTGTTTTGCATGCGCCCCAACCAACCCATACGGACTGAAGATGGAATTCTATGAGGACGGCGATGACATTGTTTCAATTTGGAATCCCCGCGACAATTATCAGGGCTGGATGAACACGCTTCACGGCGGCATTCAGGCAACGCTGCTCGATGAAATAGGAGGGTGGATAATTGCACGCAAGTTCCAGACATCGGGAATGACAACAAACCTCAATGTGAAATACAAGAAGCCTGTGCCGACAGGAGAAAATGTAAAGGTTGAAATTCGCGGGCGCGTAAAAGAGGTTAAGCGCAATTTTGTATTCATTGAAGCCACAATATCACTCGACGGCACTCTCTGTTCAAGCGCCGAAATGACCTACTACACATTCCCAAAGGATATTTCCGAAAAGGATTTCTGGTTCAGCGGATGCGAGGTTGAGGACTAACACCCCGGCTCACGAAGAAATTTGCAGAATTTATCCATCTGCATGGCAAACGAGAACTTGCTGCCGGCCGCATTCAGACAATTAGCCGAGTAGCTTGAATATTCGGCATCGGACATTTCCGTGAAACGCCTTATATTCTCTTCCAGCGCCTTATAGTCGCCATATTTTGATACAAGCCCGAATCCATTTTCAGCAACAGTTGCAGCGCCCTCGCCGCTGCCGCTGAAGAGGATTGGGACACCGGCCGGCAGAAGGTCGAATATCTTTGACGGTACAGCACCATAAATGCTTACCGCCAAGGGTATTATGGAGAGGTCGTACTGTTTCAGCTCCTCGTTAATCTGCTGTTTCGACACATATCCATGATACCATATATTCTTGTCGCCCTCCTTTATATATGACAAAATATCGTCAAGCTGGTTGCCGCCACCATAAAGGTGCATTTCAACACCCAAAGATTTAAAGTCAACCGACTTTATCAATGAGAGCATATCCTGCGCTACGCCAAAAAGACCGGCATACACAACTTTAAGCGTTGAATTGCGCGCCTTTGGTGTAAATGACGGCACGTTCTGCGGCTGCAAATTCAAATAAAGGAACAGAGGCTTTCCCGGGAACATTCCACCCACATGCTCTACAATCTCATTCGACTGCCCCATCACCGCAGCAGAGTTTCTGTAAATGAAGCGTTCAAGTGATGAGAGCACCTTAAAAGATATGCTTCCCTTGCGCACAAAGCCAAGCTCAACGGCAGAACCGGGCCAAAGGTCGGAGACATTTAGCACCACTCTCTTTCCATAAAGTTTCTTGAAAAGCAGCATTGCCGATGCCGCAACCATTATAGGAGGAGACTGCACTATGACACGGTCGTAACCTTTTATGAGTTTGCGCTTGAAGGCAAAGCGCCACATAGTCATGGCATACGAAGTCATTGAAAATACCCTCTTGAACGGATTCTTTGACACTGTTGCATAAGTCCAGTAGCGGAATACATTTATTCCGTCAATCGTCTCCTTCATGGAAAAGCGGCGGCGGTAACCGTCAAAAATACGCCCTTTGGGGTAATTGGGCAGACAGGTAAGCACATCAACATCAACCCCTGAAGCCTTAAGCCCCTTGGCAAGATTTGTGATGCGGCTTGGGGCTGCGCCCAATTCCGGTTCGTAATAGAAAGAGACAATGAGTACTTTCACGCGCACGAAATTTATAATTCATGCAAAATTATAAAATAATCCTTACGCGGCAAAAAGAATTACCCTTATTATGGCATTTAGCAATACTGCATGTTAAATTTCTATCCATTTGCCAGTCTTTAGCGAATCTATTGCAGCAAAAGAAGCTTGGGTAGTGTTAATGATGCTCTCAAGCGGTATCAAAGGAGCCCCACCGTTCAGCATACGTTCATTCAATAATGCAAACTCATCCTTGTGTCCCTTATCCATGGTTCCGGTTTTTTTTGAAAAACCTTTCGTGCCATAAGCATGCAGTTTCCTCCAATTATCAATAACGAACACACGTTCTTGAGAATAGACCTCAATACGCTCTTTTGCGTAAGATTTCGAGCCATTTGCAAAATAATTTATTACAGCATTTGTGCCATTCTCATATTTCAGAATGATTGTTGCATTATCTGTATTCTCCTCAGGATTCACGCCCATAGCATTCATACATACCGCTATAACTTTTGACCCTGCAATGTAAGAACACAAGTCTATAAAATGACATGCCTCTCCAACAATTCGCCCGCCGCCGATTTCAAGATCATGCACCCAGACATCTGCAGGTATAAAGCCTGCATTCATAGTTGCGACAATATTCTTTGGACCTTCACCGGCCAGTTGCTTTAGCTTCGTTGCAAATGGCGAGAAGCGGCGGTTGAATCCAACTGTAAGAGTTACACCTTCTGGAGCATTCTTGCAAGCCTCCTCAATATCGTCCAGTTCTGCTTTATTAAGGCATAACGGTTTTTCCACAAACACACTTTTTCCCGCCCTAAGTGATTCAAGCACCATTCTGGCATGGAGATTATGCCTAGTAGTTATTATAACCATATTAACCTCTGGATCTTTCAGAATCTCATTATAATCAGAGGTAGCACATTCAGCACCAACTTTCTTGGCAAGAATTTTTGCATTCAGTCCACCGGCACTAGCTATGTACTTTATCTTTGCGTTTGCCTTTTGCAAAGCAGGGATAGCTGTACTTGATGTAAAATTTCCTGCTCCAATAATACCAATCTTGCCGTTACCTGGCTTGAATCCACTTCCCCCTATTGCAACAACACGCTCAATTACACTTTCTTCAGGGAACTTTATTATAGAGGCAATGGAACCGCGCTTACGCATATTCCCATATATCTCCATATAGTTTTCCAGTTCAACCTCTTCTGTTATCAATGACTTAACATCAAGACCACCAGACGATATTGCGTATAAAATCGTCTCAAAATTACGTTTCTCAGTCCAACGTACATAAGGCAGAGGGTAATCATGCCCCTTGTTCTCATAATCCTCATCGTAACGTCCTGCTCCATAAGAGCATGATACCTGAAAAGTTAGTTCTTTCTTATAGAAATCATCACGACGTAAATTAAGGCCAACAACGCCCACAAGAATTACTCTTCCTCTTTTTCTGCACATCTCGCAGGATTGGTGCATCACATCGTCTGTTTTTGCCGAAGCTGTTATTATAACACCATCTGCACCCACTCCACACGTTACTTCTTCAACATATTTCACAGGATTAACACCAGCACCGGGATTTATAGCCATAATTCCTTTTGCCTTTGCCATATCCACCTTCTCTTGGTCAAAGTCAATACCTATTACTCTGCAGCCATTGGAGAGAAGCAATTGAGCGACAACCAGACCTATAAGTCCAAGTCCCGTGACAACTACAGTTTCTCCAAGTTCGGGCTTGAACAAGCGGATACCTTCCAGTCCAATAGAGCCTATAACCGTAAAAGCAGCCTCTTCATCTGAAACATTATCGGGAATCTTTGCTACCAGATTCTTTGGGACACACACATACTCTGCATGATTGCCATTAGAGGCAACCCTGTCACCCACAACAAACTCTGTAACTCCCTTTCCTACAGCAATTACCCGTCCAACGTTGCAATATCCCAAAGGCAGTGGCTGGCCGAGTTTGTTGAATACAGCCTCAAGAGTAGGCATTACTCCATCAGTCTTCAACTTATCAAGAACCTGCTTTACCTTATCAGGCTGCTGCCTCGCTTTGTCTATGAGGTTAGCCTTACCAAACTCCACCAGCATTCGTTCTGTTCCAAGCGAGACAAGGGTGCGTGTAGTCTTAATCAGGACGCATCCGCTTTTAACATTAGGAACTGGCACTTCCTCTAGAATTGTATTACCTGATTTCAGGTCTTGTATTATCTGTTTCATGTGACTCGGACTTTTTTATTTTACAAATATCGCAATAAATATTATGTTACCCAAATTAAATGAGAACTATAATAAGACATCCTATCAGGTTTTCATCATATATTCAGCGAAAGCGAACATCCTTAAGTTTGCGAATTAAGCTCCATTTTTGAATATCAACAAACGAGAAGCACTTATACATATACGCAGTTTTCCACAACAGGAAGCATTTATCTCATTTTATTGTTAACATCTTTTACCCTTATTGATTCTGCGGGATGCAGCCTTTTCCCATACATCAACCAAGCGTTTCCACACAATAGGAACCCCATAGCAAGCGTTAACCTTTTCAACCGCATTGAAAGACAATTCCTTTTTCACAGTTTCATCATCAATAAGTTCTGATATTGCATCGCGTAATGAATTGACATCACGCACTGGTACAATGACACCAGCCTTTGCACCTCCGGCGCATTCAAGTATTTCAGGGATAGCCCCTACCCCGGTAGCTATTATAGGTGTTCCACAAGCCATAGCTTCAATTATAACATTTGGAAATCCCTCTGTGTACGAAGGGAGCACGAAAAGTTCACAAGAGAGCATCTCGCACAAGACTTCCTCATGTGTTTTCTCACCAAGAAGCAAGAGCCAGTCACCCGCCATAGCAGACAATTCAGCTTTAACTTTTTCTTCAATGCGCCCAACAATACGCAATTCAATATTTTCTATTCCAGCGCATGCACGAACAAGTTCATAGACACCTTTGCTTGGAAGCACATGTCCAACAAACAGCACACGGCGTGAGACGCGAGAAGTCTTGTTACTAACGCAAGCTATTTCTTCACCAAGTTCAATTGATATTGGATTTGGAACTTTATAGACATTATCATACCCAAATGAAGTCAGCACCCTGTACGATTCATCATCAAGCACTATTGTTGCACTTGACATAGCCACAACCTTCTTGAGTATACGCCACTTAAGTCCACCATCAGACGCAATCTTAGGAATACGACCACAATGAAAATGAACGATACCTGCAACATTCTTTTGCCGGGCAATCTTCATTACCAAGTAATCGCGTATAATACTCCATTGAGCACTGGAGCATAAATGCAGTACGTCAAATTTTTCTTCTTTTATACGATTATACGTTTTTCTTATCAAGGCAAGATAATCCTTAATGCCATTGTACATCCTAACAAGGACATTCAAGTTATCATGGACATATATAGAACGGTCAAAAGGCAAAACCTCAACATCAACGCCTTCTCTATTCTTTTTATAATACCCCATAAGATTCTTTGCCCACTTTACAATACCCCCGCCATTGTCTTTAAACTTTGGCTCGTATGGCGAACATAGCAGAACTTTCATATTATATTGTTTTTGGTACAATAACTGTTGACAATCTCTTCCTGAATGAAACTGAGAGACGCACAGCAGATTGCAGGCTGTTATATGAGGAAGAAACCTCAACCGTTTCTGCAACAACTGCCGACGCACCGCTAAAGCGCAGTGTTCCCAGCGACGTGACAGCCTCGGCATCAGTTGCCGAAATAACCTCAACTCCCGGTGCAAGATGAAATGAAGCAATGCCTTCGGCATCCTTGCCGTGAATCTCATCTATAACAGTGAATTCTTTCTCACCTGCCGCAAAACTGCGGGAAACTGTTACACCCATGGAACTGTAGCCATTGTGCGATGCCTTTACATAATTACACGTTTCGTCATCAATAACAACTTTGGCACGCTCAGCGCAGCGGAAAGACCCCCATACTCTGCTGCTGTCCCTGCCGGCGACAGAAACAGTATTGTGGGCAATTGTAGAGCGCTCATAAGAGCGTCGGGTTCCCGCTGTATATGTAGATGTTCCTGTATCAACAATAAACGGTTTCCCAGCAACATTCATCACAAAAGTAAATGTATCGGCATGGCTGTGCCCCGGATTATACGACGGCCCTATTGCAGCAACATCCGCAAATACATCATACCCCTCCCTCTCAAATCTGCGGTATCCGCATTCTAATAGAGGGTTCTTAAGAGAGTTTACGCCAAGCGTATCTGCGTACTCTGCCAACTCCGCAGGCAGTGGCGCTATACCCAAAGCCGAATCATTCAGTAGCGGTATATTTCCATCGCTCATAACAACGGCAGTGAGCCAGCCAAGCATCTTCTTTGCCTTTCCGAACATAAAATCCAAAAGTTCCTTGCAGCCATTCCCTTTAGCTATGCTTATACAGTCAAGCAAACGCTCAAGTATTACGCAATGATACATAGGGCTAAGTTCAAAATGCGCTCCATCGGGCAATATCTGCTCCTCAAGCTGCGAACGGATTATTTTTCCGGCAAGCCTTAGCAATTTCTCGTCATTGAAATATAATGCCCCGAACAGCAATGAAAAGCCATTTTCAAGATAATGGTTGGCAAGCAGATGCTTCTCTACCCTGCCGGCCAATATCAGATATTGCGAATAGAGCGCCGTATCAATGCGCTTCATCTGTTCGGCCGACAATGAATCGCGGTGTCTTGATACAAATTTAATCCAGTTGATGCCCCGTAAAGATATTGGGTAAGGGTCATTGGCGATACTGTTCAACGGCATTGATGCAATGAATTTTTCTATCCATTCGCAACCCTCCTCCGCCCCCATTGATGGCTGCAGAAGGAAATCCATATAATTGAAATTATATCTCCACAAATCGCCATTTGAGCGGTCGTCCCACGTTCCATTGAACTTATAACGCAAACCAAGAAACTCAAACTCACCGTTTCCGCAGTACGATTCCGGCTTCTCTATCCACGGCGCGGCAAAGCGCAGACAGCGCCCCTGCCGGTACATTGCATAACACGGCTTGCGGCCAAAAACTTTGCCAAGCAATGCCTTTGCCTTATAAAGTACCTGATATTGCATCTGCACAGGTTTCAGGTAACGTATCGTATTATAATACTTCAACAGTTTCACAGCGTCATTGCTTGTCAAAATAGTCATTGTCTATCATCAGCGCACGAAAATCGTCCCTATTTATGCCATACTTTGTGTCCACTTCCCTGTAAAGGCGGCACATGAGCCTCCACGATTTCTTAAGCGAGCGGTTTACACTGTAAAAATAACGGAAGCAGTTAGGCATGTACAATAATTTAGTCAAACGAAACCTGACGGGAGAGAAATGCAGCCTCAATGTTATAAGCCGGTTCATGTAATACATATAATACTTGCCCACATTGGCAATGGCCTTCATTTTATTGCGTGAGCTGCCCACTTTGTGGTATATCCTTGAAGAGGGCACACACGCCATATACACGCCCTTCGCCTTCATGCGCATTGAGAACTCAAAATCCTCCTCTCCAAAGAAATAGCGGTCAGTGAATATGCATCCGTTCTCAAGTAGTTCGGGATAGAAGAACATCGCGCATCCCGACACTGATGAAATTGGAAAATACTCTACTCCGTCAAGAACCTCGTCGTCTGCATTTGCATATCTTACCGAGCGCTTGCCATACTTTATATCTCCGCCGCACTCCCAAATCACTTTCTTGTCGCTGAAATAGTTAATGCGCGGCATAATAACGCGGTATTCAGGATGAGAGCACGAGAAAGAACATATCTGTTCAAGAAAATCAGGTTCAACCTCAGTATCGTTGTTCAGGAGCATATAGCTGCCGGGAGAAAATCCGGCAGCATAAGCCAAGGCCTTGTTGTTGCCCACGGCAAATCCATAATTATCGTCAAGCGGCAAAAGAAGAAAACGCTCCTCTTCGCCATTCTCCTTAATAAAGGCAGATATGCGTTCAAGCGAATCGTCATTTGAGGCATTATCGGCCACAACAACGAAAAAGTCTCCTTCAGCTGCCTGAAGTGATTTCAGGCAGGCTATGGTATCATCTGCACCATTCCAGTTTACAAGTATTATTGCCGTCATTTAACTTTGCTTTTATAAAACAGTCCATAAAGGCACAAAACCATAAGCAACGCCTCCGATGCCGACAGGGATATTGCGCCGGCATAAGCTCCGCAATATTTTACCAATGCGAGGGTTACAATGCAGCTGAAAATGCCTGCTATAATGACCGAACGGAAAAAATAGTTCTGACGGTCCATATTCACAAGGCCCACAATACCTGCAATATAATTTACCTCACCGAAAATTATTACAAGAGACATTATGCGTATAAGCGGAATGCACTCACGGAACTCCGGGCCGCAGAGCAAATCGGAAATCCACGGTGCAAATATATATACAAAAACTGCAGCGGCAAAGGCGAATGCCGTAAACGGCAGTATTACCCTCTTCATAAGAGCCGCATTTTCCTTGTCATCCCTGCCCTTGAAGCGCAGCGACACATGAGGGAAAAGCGCCTGGGCAGCAGGCAGAATAACCGACTGAAAGCCATGAATAACCTTTTCTGCAGCAGAAAACAGCCCGACAGCCTCATTGGAAGCAAAGTGCTTAAGAATTATCACATGGGCATTTCGGTAAAGGTTCATGCCAAATGTAGAGCCAAACATAGCTCCTCCGTCCTTGAACTGCGCAATCATATCCCCTATTCGCGGAACTGCAAGCCTTACCTTGAACTGACGGTATGCAAGTACAATGCTCAAGATACCAGCCAGCAGATAGCCGCAGGAGTTAAGAAGAATAAGCAGATAAAAATCATCAACGCTACGCACCACAAAGAACACTAGCACCGTGAACAGTATCTTTGAGGTAGAGTTAACCAAGGTCATGAACTTCATCTTCTCCATTCCCTGAAACAGCCAAACCGGGTTCATTATGTCACCGGCAATCATTCCTGTTCCAAGCAGGAACATTGTGTAACCTACACGCTCCTCGAACAGCATGCCCGAGAAGAGCATCACCAGCAGCACAAGCGCCACAGCAATCAAAGTCTTGCATCCAATCACAGCATTATATATCCTTGTAACAGCTGTCCTGTCATCGCGAAGCTGCGAAATCATCTTAGTTGCCGAATAGTTAAATCCGTATGTGCTGAAGAGTATGATATACTGCACCACCATGAACACATAAGCATATATGCCGTAGTTGCCCTTGCCCACCACACTGAGTATATATGGAAGCGTGACAAGCTGCAGAACAATATTTACAGCGTTCAGCACCGAAAGCGAGAAGAAGTTCTCAATCACCTGTTTATATCTGCGTATGTTCATTGGCTCAGAAATTAAGCGACACTTCCATGTCGTTTTCTATATACTTTTCCCTTTTTTCATCAATCTTAGGATTCAGGATTGAATAATATGGTGCATATCTATCATAAAAATGCGTACCTGGAGACGCGGTTGAAATTGTACGAAAATAGTTAAAAGAAAAATTAAACGTCAAAACAAACAGAGACAGAAATAACACCAAGTATGAGACTTGAGAGTTTCTAAAGTTCGTCTCTGTTGCAAAACGATAGGAAGTATGGACTAAATAAACTATTATGTATGGAGTAAAATAGTTGACCAGCCTGCCAAAGCCGGCAAATCCCATTGACATTGCATACGCAAAGACTATTCCCATAACAATTGGCGTAAATTTATCAGGATAAAGTCCCGGGTATCTGCTTCTGATAAAAATCATACCCAATACAGGAAGATACAGGAGCAGCTGAGCTATCATTCCCATAAATGTTGTCTGAATATCAAGATATTTCTCAATCAACATGCCCAGCTGATCATCAATAGGCAATATGGAAATAATCAAGGATGCGACATTAACTATATTCAATATAACAATAACCGCAACCATAATAAACAATTGCCATTTCCATGATGGATTCTTTAAGAAACAGACAAGCAGGGGAAAAGCAAGCATCACTATTGCGGAATAATGAAAACCTATTGCAAAAATACATGCTAATGAATATTTGACCCATTTGCCTTCAAGCAGCCACTCGGTTGCCGACAAAAGTATGCAGACGCACAAAGCCTCACGCATTATCTCCATATTGAAATAGCAATAGTAGCCAATGTAATATAGCAATATTGCCGAAAAATAATACTGAGGAGAAAATTTCCTGAAGAAACGGAAGAAAACGACATTCACAATTACAGCCTGAATCATCTGAAAAACCCAGAATTCTTCGCTGATACTTTTTGAAATTGATGCATAAATATACCAAAGCGGGTTATAAATAGCCTCTTCAAAATCAAAATATTTGAGTTCGTCAATCTCAGGCCATTCATTAAACATCGCCATGTACATCAGAGTATCTCCACCCACCCTGTAGCGCAAGCCGGCAAGGAGAATAAGCACTACAAGAGAAAAATAGTACCATTTTTCCTCACCACCTGACTTAGCCATCCAGTCGTACTTGACAACCGGAATCAGAAGCAGTATGAAAACAAGCAGATATATCACTAATCTTCCTTTCTTTTAATTTTTAGCCACAGCAAAGACATTTTTCCTTTCAGCAGCACTCGTGCAACAGCAATCACAAAGCCTATAAATGCATACATTACAACCATTGCCGCCCTTCCCATTGATGATGCCTGCGCAGGAATTACAGCAGGTTTAAGGGTAACAAAGACCGGTGTCTTTTCCTGCACCTTAGCCCTTGCAAGCTGAAGCTGCTGCGCCCACTGAGTGTAAAGGGTTGTCTTGAGGTTCTTGTCCGACTCAAGACGTTCCTTTTCCACAAGCACATGCTCATTTGTAACATTGCGGTTGCGGTCAAGGAAACTTGCATATCTTTTCTGAGAAACCTCAAGACTGTCCTTTGCCTCAAGATACATCTTCTCAATATAATTGCAATCATCAACCGATTTTTTGGTTCTGTATCCGGTAATCTCCTTCTGCAGGCGCTCCATTATTGTTTCCGCCATTATAGCCGCCACACGCGGGTCTCTGTCGGTAAACGAGATTGTTATTACATTTGTCTTCTTGTCAACAAAAATATCTATTGCACCGTTAAGCCTGTCAACCATTATAGTCTGCTCTTCAGAGAGATTGTAAGGGTTAAAATCTGCACTGCCCGCCCTATTGCCGTCCTTTGATGAAAACAGTTTCCTCACCCAGGCAATTGCCATTTTGGGCGCATCCTTTACACCGTCAAGCCAGGTTCTTTTCTGAAAATTCTTGTAATATGAATAGAATGTTGTATCTACTGATTCGTCCAAAGTTTTCACATTAACCTGAAACAAAGAGACAGCAAAAGGCAGAGAGCGTACAATATCAGGATACAGCAGAGGATAAAGGGCATCATCGCCTTCGGCCATGCTCAAGTCAACGCCCACCATAGAAGCAAGCGAACCCAAACCTGAGGAGGAGAATGAGGATGATGATGCCTCCGGCGCTACCACAACCTCCGATGTATAGCTTTTAACCGTGCTCACCGCTATAATTACACCAAGTAAGGCAAAACATACGGTTACAACGGCAACGAACTTCCATTTTGAGAATATTTGGCCTGCGGCCTTGAGCAGGTCGGCCTCCTTTAACAAAGTTTTTTTCTGTTCATTCATATCTTTAGAAGCTGTTTAAATTTCTGAAATACTTCCCTAATAGAAACTAATTTTTATCTAATTATTGCAAAGTTAACAACAAACAGGCAGAATTCAGTGCAAACATGCAAATTATTCAGCATGCCTGTCTTGCAATAGGCACTACCACTTAATAAAGTTATATACACGCTCGCCGTTACGCATCACAAGCGCCTCTCCATTCAAGAACTCAATGCAAAAATCCACCGTATCGCTGAATATATAATACTTTTTGAGTTCAATACTGTTGCTCACTCCCGAAGCTGGAGGATACTTGTAGAAATTTGTCATTCTCAGCGTGTCTTCCTTTCTGTCAAATACTGCCATATAGTAATTTGGGAAGCCCTCGCTCTTATGTTCGCCCAGCATGACCAAATGACGCTGGAACGAATAGAAAATATTGCTCGGACGGTACACTGTGTCTGCAGTCTCTACCGTCTGCAGCCTCCACATTCCGTCAAGGTCGCCGTTAATGTAAATCCTCTCGCACGAAACAAGAAGCATCATCAATGCAATCAACACAAAGAACTTCTTCATAAGCCTCTAAAAATTCCCAATTCTCGCAATGGAGAGCATTGCTCCCCAATTGTTTCCAATATAATTGCTCCTATCGCATGCCAGCGATAGCGAGAAAATCCATTTTCCTTCACCTGGCACAAAAACAACATCTCCCAACAGCGAAGTTGTATACTTTTTTCTGTTGAACGGATTGAAGTATGTGCCCCAGTTCTCGCTGTAAGTATAGAGCATACGATACCTTAAAGCATCGTTCTTTGCAAATGCACCGTTCACTCCAACTGTATGTGCCTTAAACCTGTTGCCGCTGAACACAAGAGAGCCATTGCTGTTATAAAGCGGCGAAACAGCAAGCGGATTGCCTATGCCCATACCATAATAGTGCCAGCCCGGGTATATCGAGTGGTTGTAGTAATCATCAATGCCATCCATCTGCTCCTGGAAATATTCATTCGGGTCATTATATCCAGCTCCGCTCTGGTCGTACATTGACACATACTCATACTGTATGTTCCGTACAAACTTCAGGAAACCACTCTTGTTTGTAACAGAGATGCCAACCTGAATATCCCGCCATGGGTAGAAAGTCAATGTTCTCTTGCCATTTCTGTTTGACTGATACTCAAAAAAGAATAACTGCGAGAAGTCCTCAAACAGATGCTCACCATACACCCTAATATCAACAGGCTTTGTCTTTAGCGTAAACGCTAAATGCCAGTTGCCAATCTGGTTGCCGGATATATTCGCCTGCTCCGGAGCGGGCGTCGTTTCATCGCCGCCAAGCGGAACAATTGCCTTGAAAAAGTCCTTAACGCCACGAGGCATAGACAAATACTTGCCTCTCTCATGTGTATAGAAATCGCCACCGAATAGAGAGTGCATCTCAAGGCCACCCTCTACCTCAAGAGGGAACTTTTCCTCATTCCCTAATTTCAAGAAAAGAGCCTTGCTGTGATAAAGAATATTCTTTCCATACTTGGCTGTGGGGTTAACACGCGTGAATTTCTCCTGGAATTTATGGTCAAGCAGAATTCCGTAACTAAAGTGTCCGCGTATTTTCAGCCAGTTTTCAGTACCGGGTATTGCAATATAATGGGGAATTTCTATGCGAATCTGCGGAATTGGAGAACTGTTGCCGCTATAAAGAAGACCGCCTGAACCCAATTCGCTTAAAGCATTGCCATAAAGGCGGGAATAAACCCCATTATCACAGCACCCTGCTTTGTTCAATGATGGCAGACCGCGCATTTCAGGACTTCTCTCTTCCAAACCCGCAATAAGCGAAATATTCTTCCAAGTTATTCCTGCGTAGAGTTCTTGCAATGAAACGCTCCTTTCCCTATTATATCCGGCTATAACTGACACTCCGCCTGTATACCTCCAATTGCCGCAACTGTCAATTCTGCCATCTGCAGTTGCTCCATAACGCGCAAATCCGTTTGAAGTTTCCAAAGAAGATACACCTTGCCTGTTTGCCGACAGCCAAAATGGAGCATTGTTTCCCGACGATAAAGTTGCATTCAACTGAACATACTGGCTTATATCAACTCCTGTTTGCGCTTTTGCGCAGACAGGAGAGAACAAGAGGAGTACATAAAGGAATAACCCTCTAATATGCCATGCTTTGCTGTTCATAAAGCCGACAGGAATAATTTTTTATTTCAACAGATTTATCAAAGTAACAATCATTGTTGAGATTGACACAATTGAAGAACTGATTGTTACCAATTCTGTCGTTGAAAGCTTGCGCGATGCGTTCTTCATAGGCACTACAATCTCGCATCCGGGCTTTATATCCTTGCTTGAGAACTTTGAAACCTCGCTCACGCCGCCGTTCATGTAAATTGCATAGACATCGCCCTTCTTGGCCCTGTCAGTATATCCGCCGGCATGCTTGATGTAATAGCTCAGTTTCTCGCCCTTTTTGTAGTTAATTGTAATTGGGTAACGCACCTCTCCGCTTATTTTCACAGTAGCTGTATATTGTGGAACAACAAGCATGTCGCCCTCGCGCAACGTAATATTTTCATTGCCCGACGGATTCTCAAGCGCCTTTTCAAGGTTTATGGCTACCGGATACACGTCACCTAATTCAAGTTTCAGGTTCATCAGCGAATCGGCAAGGGAAATATCATACTTTACATCGGAACGCAACCCCTCCTCATATATCTGTATTTGAGAGAGTTTCATTACATTTTCACGGTTTGCACGCTCCTCGGGTGTCATTCTCCTGTAAAGCCTTGCGCCTTCAGAGAAAGCAAGATTTGAGAGACCGCCAGCAGCCTCAACCAAATCGCTCAGACGGAAATCATGATTATGCATAGCATAGTCGCCGGCAAAGTTCACAGCACCGCGTACAGTTACACTCATTATACTGGCATTTACCGGGCTCTTGCGCACATGCACTTCGTCGAATGGTTTCAATATAAAGCCCGGAGTACCGTCAATAATAAAGCCATCCTTAAGCGCAAAACTGAAGTTTTCGGTTATTGTATCCCTTTCGGCCAAGGCCTTTGGGTCATACACCCTGCGGTATACGTCAATTTTTACTGTAGAGGCAATATTGGTCAGTCCACCTGCCTGAAGCACAAAATCCTCAAGCGAAGTGTTTTCTGCGAATTCATATATACCCGGATAATTCACCTCACCCGATATTTTCAAGGTTTCCTCGCCGCGCATGTCATTTACCGATGGTATAAACAGGACATCCTCCTTGCGCAGTTCCACATCGGGAGCAGTGCCGTTTATAATTCCCTCGACATCAACCGGCAGCACCTCAAGGCGTCTGTCGCTCTTGCGGCGGTGCATCACAGCACGCTGAAGAAAGGCATCCTCGCGCAATCCGTCAGCAGCCTCAATGAGTTCATAAACTGTTTTTATATTGCCGCCGGTCTCATACATTCCGGGATGGAATACAGCGCCCTTTATCTCCACCATGTTAGAGAAACGCGGAATAATGGAATCAACATACACAGAGTCACCGTCCATAAGCTTGAAAGAGCCGAATTTATCCTTCTCAACAGTATGAATTGAGTATTCCCTGCCGCTTTTTCTTATAACCCTTACATTCTTGGTAAATGCATCGCCTGTAAATCCGCCTGTGTACATAAAAAGCTTGGAAAGCGGCTCATCACTCTTCAGCTCATACTTCATGGGGCGCTTTACCTTTCCTTTAATATCCACAATGGCATTGTATGGTCCAACTACCACAAGGTCATTGTCCTGAAGGCGTATATTTCCTGTGTTGTTACCGTTTATAATGTAATCATACACGTCAATTTTTGACACCTGCTTGCCGTTTCGGAACACACGAATATCGCGCAAAGTACCCATGTCGCTGATTCCGCCGGCCAGGTAGAGAGCATTGAAGAGTGTTGACAACGCGCTCAAAGTATATGAACCGGGAGCAACCACATCACCCACAATCTCAACCTTTACACTGCGGGTTGAACCTACAGAAAGACTTACTGAAGAACTGTTGTAGTATTCACCAAACACCTCCTTTACATGTTCGTTGGCTGCAGAGACGCTAAGCCCGGCAAGACGTACCGGACCGATATTCTCCACAATGATATTGCCGTCGGGCGAGATTTCGCCGCTGAAACTCTGCTGCGATGCACCCCAAACATCAATTATCACCAGGTCGCCAGCTCCAAGAACATAATCGGCAGGGGTGGGAATATTCATTGCCGGTTCAAAGGTAAGCATCTCGTTATTGAAAAGACTGCGGCCGTACACTTCATCGCCCTTAAGACGATTCCTGTAATATGCAAGGGAATCAATGTCAAGGAATGAAAGTTCCCCCTGAAGCCTGCCCTCTTTCTCGGCGTTGGTATATTTTGCCTTGCTGTCAACAAGCATAAAATTGTCGCCCTCACGTCCGGTCTGCCCTTCTTGGTTTCGGCTGCGGTTCACTTCTGTGACATCAACCGCGCCAAGCCCATTCTGTTCCTGTTCATACTTTGCCTTAATTCTGCGCAGCTGGGCAGGAGTGACCCCCTGGCGAAGGAGTTTCTGTGCGATGGTTTTCTCGTCAGTGCCTTTCTGCATTTCAGCTTTAACAATTTTAATGACCTTGTCGTCCGAAATTGCCTGTGCACTTGCCCACTGGAAAGAGAACAGGAGAACTATAATAAGCAATATTTTTCTTGACATCTTCAGTATCGGTTTTGGTATTATTTATAAAACAGAAACAGGCTGCCCAGTTATAAAAACAGAAACAGCCTTTTAGAACTTCTTGCCGTTGACTATATAAACGAATGTAGTGAATATCAGCTTTATATCAAGCCATAAAGAACGTGTTCTCAGATACTCCAAATCCATATCAAGACGAATGAGCATCTTTTCCATTGTATCGGTGTAGCCGTTATGGATTGTAGCCATTGATGTAAGCCCCGGACGCATCTTGAAGACATTGTCATAATCAGGATTTTCACGGCGGATTTTCTCTATGAAGTAACTGCGTTCAGGCCGTGGGCCTACAAACGACATATCCCCCTTCAGCACATTGAAGAGCTGCGGGAGTTCGTCAAGATGGTGCTCTCGCAACCACTTTCCCACTTTCGTCAGGCGCTCGTCATTTTTCACGGCAAGGACCGGTTCGCCCCCACTCTCCGAATTGACTTTCATTGTCCTGAATTTGTATATATTGAACGGCTTTCCCTTGTAGCCGATTCTTTCCTGCTTGAAAATCACACTGCCCTCGTTCTGCATGAGCAGCCTAATGTATACAACCAAAAATACCGGTGACAATATGATAAGCCCGAGGAACGAGCAAACAATATCAAATAAGCGTTTCAGTGCACGTTCAAAGGCATTCATTCCATCAGTTATAACCATACTCAATGTCTCTTTGTTATCTCCGCCTGTCATTGGCTATTATAGTAACTACCTTTTAACAAAAATATTGCAAAGAAAACACTTTTTTTTGGTCAAAAAAAATGCATTTATGCAAAATCAAGAGCCAAAGCCTGTCAAAAGTGTTCAAAATTACATGCCAACTCGTTAACAATCAAAGCTTTTAACCAAGCAAAAGACCTTTTAAAACTTTTTTAGAAATATTCTTTTGAAGCATCAATTTTCTCAAGCAGAGCGCCTGGATAGTAGTGTTCAAGAATCTGAGAATAAGAACAGCCCTTCTCACCCATCATTGCAGCACCTATCTGGCAAAGGCCGACACCATGCCCCCACCCTGCTCCTTTAAGCCGAAAGCGCACGGAATTTCCTTCATGAAAAGTGTCTACAACAAACGCAGAACTGTAGAGATGCGACTTTGAGAGCCAGCGCCTTATTTCAAGTTCCTTGCCCACTGTCACTGTCCGTTTGCTGCCTACGACCCGAAGCCTAACAATGCGCCCCGACGCAGCACGCTCCACCGGCTGCAAGTCAATCACTTTTCCAAAATCAATTCCGGAGCGTTCACTGAGCAAAGCCGAGAGTTCATCCTGCGAATATTCAACTTTCCACCGGTAGAAATCGTTAGTTTCACGGTCATATCCGTTCAGTATCTGCGACAGCACCTTCTGGTCGTCAGTAGAGCAATAGGAAGAAGGCACATTTTCAAGCCACTCCCTCGCACCCTCTTCAGTAGTAAGGTCTGGCAATGGCTCATTGCCGGGAGCATCGCGGAAAGCCTGCAAATAACCATAATCCTCATTCTCCCAGCATGCCGAAAAGCGCTCGGTCACACCGCCGCAGCATTTGCTGAAGCGGGCATCGCAAACCTCGCCATCATACATAAGGACAATATCACACGTTTCACGCACCGCACGCGCCACATTGGGATTTACAGCCCGCGTAATGCCCTGATAGCGCTGACAGTGGTCATCGGCGCAGAAATCAAAAAGTGTATGGTCTTCACGGGCATACCAGCGCACAATTTCCTCTTTGTTCTCCCAGCCGAGCACCCCTTGCTCCACCCTTTTTCTTCTCGCAAGCTGAGCGTAAAGCCAGCTGCGGGATATTACCGTATGAGCCTTAAGAAATTCCATTGAGGAGGTTGCCGACATTTCGCTTGAAATAACACTCTCAAGGTAATCCTCAACCGGCAGGCGGTTTACGGCGCGCACTTCGCCATCCTCAATAATAAATAGCAGAGCACCGCGGAAAGTCTGGTTCTCCCTGCGTTGCCAGTGAAAGCCAACACCTATGACAACATCGTGCAGCACAAACAGCGAATCAGTGTCCTGAGGCTGAAAATTTATAGAACTGCAGGCAACGCCGTTCAAGCAAAGCGAGCCTTCGGCAACAGACACCGTATTCTCCTTTTCAAGAAAAGGAACATCTGAGGCAAAATTGCCGATTAAATCGAACTTTATCTGCGGAGCACGGAGCACTCCAATGTCAACATTTCTCATTCGGGCAACTGCGCTAATCTGTTAACTACTGCATCAGCCTCATCCTGCGAAATAGCTACCTCGCGCAGCATGCCCAAAGCCTCATCAGCGCCAATTGACACAAAGTCCTCCCTGCGGGGGGTTATCACAAGTCCTGCCATGTCAATTGCTCCGGGACTGACAATGCGCTGCTCCACGCCTGAGGCATAATATGCAGCAGGGCGATGTGCTGAGCGAGGCAGCACCATTGTCACATACCCTTCATCAGTTTCGTAGCATGCAAACAGATTCATTCTCGGTTCTTCCTCGCCCTCCGCCACAGGCAAAGCCTTTAGCAGCCTGGTGAAAAGTTCCGCCGATGCCGACACGCTTCCGGCAGCAATCATGAACATTGGGACAGTAAATGAGGAAACATAGTAAACAGCGCCCCCCTCATTGACTGTCACAGGTTCCATTCCGCATGAAATTTCCTCGCGCCAGCAATCGCCGAAAAGCGGTATTGCCGCACGGCTGCCGGCCTGCAGATGCGCATGGTCGGGCGCTGAAGCACCGCACATTGCACCATTGTAGAACAGAGCCATATCGGGCCACTCACGGGCAATGTTAAGCATATCGGCATAAAAACCCTTTATCAGCTGTGGAGAATGCTCCTTCAACGGCAAAGTCAAGTGCAAAGGCAATATAGGATAAGGATTAACAAGCACCTCAACAGTGCCCAATGCTCTCCTTGCAATCTGCTCTGAGGGACGGTTGCCTGCACAAAGGAAACATTTGCGGGCCGCAACCGATGCCTTATCAACCTTTGCCGCCGTTGATACCGCACGGGCAGGATTATGCTGCAGCTGTACACCATTTCCAAGGTCACGCGTCTCCACATTCACAAGCGCAGCATGCCGCTCTGCAGCATCAGGCCATTGTGAAAGCTGCTCCTCAATGAACGCGCCAAGCTCTTCCCTTGAAGGGATGCCTATTCTGCCCAAGAGTTCCTTTCGCGCCTCAAGTTCGGCCGTGCGCAAGGAATCCTTATAGAGATTATGCGCATTTACCTTCTCGTGCGACAACGCCGCATCGGAATTGCCTCCCCAGCGGCGGCAAAGATATAGCACGTCATATATTCTACCCAATCTGTATCTGCGGGAAATCTTAAGCCCAACCGCATAGTCCTCGCCATAACTTACATTCGGGAATCCAATCTCGCGGATAACAGGCGTATAGAAAGCGCGCGGAGCGCCAAGGCCATTGATTCTAAGAGCATTGTTACGGCCATTGTCTTCGGTCCATTCGCGATGGTCTATAACTCCCGGCGGCAAGGTATTAAGGTCGAAATCGCATATTCGGTAAGTGCCTACAAGCATCGCGCACTGCTGACTGTAAAATTCGTCTACAATACGCTGCAGTACATTCTCATCGCTGTATAGGTCGTCACTGTCAAGCTGTACGGCAAAGCGTCCGCAATGCCCGCTGTTTACAGCAAGATTCCAGCATCCGCCTATGCCAAGGTCATGTGTCTGAGGGACAACGTGCACCACCCTGTCATCGGCAAAAGAATCAACAATCTCCCCTGTACCATCTGTTGAATGGTTGTCAACAACAATTATATTGAACGGAAAAGAGGTTTTCTGCGCCAGCACAGAACCAATAGCATCGGCAATTGTCGAGCGGCGGTTAAGAACCGGAATTACAACAGATGCCTCTACCGGGAATTCGCCTTCTGAAACATCTAAGGCCTCATATTTGCATGGAGGCAGCCATGCGCCAATCTCCTTCAAGTGATGAGTGCATACCTTCTCCATCTCCACCTGCACCTCGCGCTGGGCAGGGTTTACATAGTCAAACTGCTTCTCGCCGCTCTTTCGGGTATCAAGTTCAGCTTCAGTGTAAACATATTCGCAATAATGGAAAATTCCGCCCAAGCGGTCCATAGCCAATCTCAATTGATAAAGACCGGCATATTTATACTCCTTGAGATTCTGCTCAAGGTATTTTTTCAGCGCAGGAACACTGAAAAGCAACATTGAGCCAAAATCAAAATCATTCCTCAGACACCCCGGGAAATAGTCTATCGTAGGGGCATTGGCAACAACGCCGCCTATACTTTTGCGGTAATGCGAAAATGCCATTGAAGTACCCTCGGGCACGCTCTGCACGAAGGCATCAAGTGAATTCAAATCAGCCTCTATTCCATTTTTTGCAAAAAAGAGCACATAATCGGCCGAAGCCCTTTCGGCAACAGTATTGAATAGCGAGGTTGAGAGAAGCGAATCCACTGCAAGCAGTTCGCACTTTGAAGGAATTTCCGCATCATTCCCGCCAGCAGCCAGCAGCCACGCCTTTCTGACAGTTTCGCTGCCAAGCATATTCTCAAGCGCCCTCATGCCCTCTGCGTCACTGGGCATAGGCATAAAAAGTTCCAAACTATATTTTTTCATAATAAGAATCTGTTTTTGCGAAGTTAGCAAACATGCTTCAAGAAGCAAAATTTTTGATTAAAAAACTTGGATATTGCACTCATCAGAGCATCAGACGTGAACATATTTATCAGAATATACCTTAATAAATAAGTTATTTCGTAAATAAAGAGAGAGAATACGGCAAAAAATGTGTATCTTCGCAGTTGAATTCAGAAACTGCGGGGAATAACCTTGCTAAATGACAATTAAACAGTTTTAGCGGATGGACGAGAACAAGAGAAAACTTTTGGGAATGACACTCAGCGAAATGACCGATGCTGTAAAGGAGGCCGGAATGCCGGCATTTTCAGCCAAGCAGATTGCCGACTGGGTTTACAGCAAGCGCGTACTCTCAATAGAGAGCATGTCAAACATCTCCCTCAAGAACCGCGAAAAACTTGCCAGGCTGTTTGAGGTTGGCCGCAAAGAACCTGCCGAGGCAGCACGTTCAATCGACGGCACAGTAAAATACCTTTTTGAGGTTGACAATGGGCATTTTGTAGAGGCGGTATACATCCCCGACGGAGAGCGTGCCACGCTATGCGTATCGTCACAAGTAGGCTGCAAGATGAACTGCCTGTTTTGCATGACCGGCAAGCAGAAGTACACGGCAAGCCTTACATCGAATGAGATTCTAAACCAAATTTTCTCACTTCCTGAATTTGAAAAGCTGACAAACATCGTATTCATGGGCATGGGTGAGCCGTGCGACAATCTTGATAATCTGCTTCCGGCAATAGAGGTGCTGACAAGCAATTACGGACTTGCATGGAGCCCTCACCGCCTGACCGTTTCATCGGTTGGAGTGCGCAAGGGACTGAAGCGCCTTCTCGATTCGGGCGACTATCACATTGCAATAAGCCTGCACCACCCAATTCCAGAAAAGCGCAAGGAGATTATGCCTGCCGAAAAAGGCTATTCAATTACAGAAATTCTTGACCTGCTCAGGGAGTATGACTTCAGCCACCAGCGCAGGCTCACATTTGAGTACATTGTGTTCAAAGGCATAAACGAAACCCTCGCCCACGCAAGAGAACTTATAAAGCTGCTTCGCGGCTTGGATTGCAGAATAAACCTGATACGTTACCACGCAATACCCGGAGTGCCCCTTGAGGGCGTAGACGAGGAGGGAATGGTACGCCTTAGGGATTTCCTCACCAAGAACGGCCTTTTCACCACCATAAGGGCGTCAAGAGGAGAGGATATTTTTGCAGCATGCGGAATGCTGTCGACACTCAAGCATAACAATAAATAACATAAATATGAAAAAGATTATCTTTATATTTGCCGCCCTCATAGCGCTTACCGGATGCGACGGCCTGTTCAGTTCAGTTGCAGGGGTTGAGAAAAAATCAATAGGCAACCCCTATGAAATTCTTCTCGTATGTGACGACGCAATTTGGGAGACACCCGCAGGAACAGCAATAGCCGAAGTTGTAACCAAAAGCATCCCCGGCCTTCCGCTTCCCGAGCCCTCATTCAAAGTGACAAGAATAAGCAAAGACAAATTTGAAGGAGTAAAGAAGACATTCCGCAATATTATTATTGTTGACATAAACGGCCAGTACTATTCACAGGCAAGCATGAAGTATGCAAGGAATGTAAACGCAGTTCCGCAAGTAGCACTGCGTATACAGGCACCCTCTATTGAAGAGTTTGAGAGTTATGTAAAAGATAATTCGCAGAGCATTATTGACTTTTTTACACTTATTGAGTTTGACAGACAACAGGAAATCCTTAAGGACAACTACAACAAGCAGGCTCAGGAGATGATAAACAAGGAGTTCGGATGCGACATGAAGATTCCCCTTGGCATTGCCGGCTACAAAGTTGGAGAAAACTGCATCTGGTTCTCTGACCACAATACAACAAACCGCGATATACTCAATTTTGTAATCTACAGCTACCCCTATACCTCTACTGATAATTTCTCTAAGGAGAACTTCTCAAACATGCGCGATTCAGTGCTCAGGAAGAACGTCAGCGAGCACATGACAACAAGAAGAAAAGACCTCTCCGTGAGAGAGGAGGACTTCAATGGCCATTACATGAAATCGGTAAGAGGATTATGGGAAATGGACAATGAGCCATGGGGAGGCGCATTCGTATCGTACTCCGTAGTGGACGAAATAAACAACCGCATGATTGTAGTGGAGACATTTACATCAATTGAGAATAAAGACAAAGGCAACATAATGAGAAGGCTAGAGGCTTCGCTGCGCACATTGAGGCTGCCCGAGGACAAGCTCGCCGACAATGCAAACACCTTGCCCGAAATTATTGTAGAAGAAAAATAGAAAACATATTACCATGAGCAACAAGCATAAGATACGCATAGGAATTACACAAGGCGATATAAACGGCATAGGCTACGAGATTATCTTCAAGGCATTCAGCAATCCCGAAATGTTTGAAATATGCACCCCGGTGGTCTACGGCTCGCCCAAAGTGGCAGCATACCATCGCAAAGCGCTGGAAACGGAGACACAATACAACAGCATTGGCAGCATTGCCGAGGCACAGGAAGGCAGGCTCAATATCATCAATTGCAATGACGATGAGGTACATATTGAGTTAGGCACAAGCACTGCCGAGGCTGGCATTGCTGCATTCCAGGCATTAGAAATGGCTGTAAAAGACTGCCTTGAAGGAAATATTGACATAATAGTGACTGCGCCAATAAACAAAAGCACAATACAGAACGAGCAGTTCAGTTTCCCCGGACACACCGAATATCTGCAGGAACGCTGCGGCGGCGAGGAGAAGGCTCTAATGCTCCTGTGCAGCGGCGACATGCGTGTTGCAGTGGCCACATCGCACATGGCACTGCGCGACATTCCCGAAGCCATAACAGGCGAACTGCTTGAAGAGAAGCTGACACTGCTGAACGAGAGCCTGAAGAAAGACTTCAATATTGACGCGCCCAAGATTGCAGTCCTCTCGCTCAACCCCCATTCAGGAGACAACGGCCTGTTAGGCAAGGAGGAGATAGAGATTATCACTCCCACAATAAGGAAGATGAACGATAGCGGAATATTCTGCTATGGACCATTCGCTGCTGACGGCTTTATGGGAAGCGGCAAATATTCATCATTTGATGCAATTTTGGCAATGTACCACGACCAGGGACTTACCCCGCTCAAGACACTTGCCATGAATGACGGAGTGAACTTCACTGCCGGACTGCAAATTATACGCACCTCACCGGCTCACGGCGTTGCATACGACATTGCAGGCAAGGGAACTGCCGACGAAAACTCGTTCAGACAGGCAATATACGCAGGCATTGACATATACCGCAACCGCAAGAGATACAGCGAGGCACGCCGCAATCCGCTTCGCAAAATGTATTTTGAGAAGCGCGATGACAGCAACCGCCTTAACCTGCAACTGCCCGACAACGAATAAAGTATGGATTTTGCAATAATAGCGGCCGGCGAAGGCTCGCGTCTTGCCAAAGAGGGCATTGCAACACCCAAGCCCCTTGTCAAACTGAACGGCACTCCTGTCATAGAGCGTCTCGTCAGAGTGTTTGCCCGCCACGGCGCAAGTTCAATAAACATAATAATAAACGAACAGCAGCCCGAAACGCATCAGCACCTGAGAACCCTGCAACAGGAGTTCCCCATAAACATTGTCGTAAAGAGCACACCAAGTTCCATGCACAGCCTTCATGCGCTGAGCCATCTGCTGCGCGGCAAAAAATTCTGCCTTACCACTGTTGACACCCTTTTTCATGAAAGGGAATTCGGGGAATACATAAAGGCATTCTCCGAATGCAGCGAAGGAGGCCTTATGGCAGTGACAGACTTTATTGATGATGAAAAGCCGCTCTACATTGACACCGACAGCGAAATGCATATAACCCGCTTCAGCGACACCCCCTCCGTCAGCACAAAGTATATATCGGGAGGCATCTACGGACTGCCGCCCGAGGCGCTTGACATTCTTGACAAGTGCATAGAAGAGGGAAATTCACGCATGCGCAACTTTCAGCGCAGGCTCACCGAAGAGGGAATGATGCTTAAAGCATGGCCTTTCTCAAAAATCATAGACATTGACCATGCCGATGACATTGCTAAGGCCTTGGAATTCCTTTCAGAAGAATGAAGATAGCAATAATAAAGCGCAACGCAAGCGATTCTCCCAACATGGCAGGCAACGATGCAGCCATCCTTGAAAGTGTAGCGGAAGAGCTCAAGTCAAGAGACGCCGAAGTAACCGTCATTGACGGGCATGCTCCGATTGATGCCGACATAATCTGCCACATGACACGCACAGGCAGCACACTGGACAAAATTGCAGAGGCCGAAAAAAACGGAGCTATTGCTATAAACAGCGCAGCGGCAGTAAGGCGCTGTTCAAGAATTGCCCTCATGCAAGAGCTGCAAAAAAGCGGCATACCCCAGCCGGAGTTTACCGTTTTTGAGAATGATGAAGCTATTGATGCGCTCCCCTATCCGGCATGGATAAAAAGGGGCGATGGCTGGAGCTGTCATAAAAACGACGTATGCTTCGCACGCAACCTCAATGAAGCGAAAGAGGCCGTTGCCGAAATGAAAAGCAGAGGCATAAGCCGCCATGTGCACAGCAAGCACATTGAAGGCGACATAGTAAAGTTCTATGGCATTGGAGAGCGGTTCTTCCACTATTGCTATCCCGACCCTGACAAGAGCAAGTTCGGACTTGAAAAAATCAATGGCGCTCCGCATCACTACGCCTTCAGCATGCAAGAGATGAGAGAGACTGCATTCTCGGCAGCAAAGGCAGTGGGAGTTGAAATATACGGCGGCGACTGCATCGTTGACAAAAATGGGAGCATATATATAATAGACCTCAATGACTTTCCCAGTTTCACTGCCGTACGCAGCAAGGCGGCATACGAAATTGCCGAACATATAACCAAGAGATACATAGAAGAAAATGAGAGAAGAAGATAAGAAGATATATCAGGCATCAATAAAATCGGCCGACACAGAAGAATTCCTTGACCTTTGGTTCTACCGTCCGCTCGGATTCCACTGTGCGCTGTTCTTCCGCAACAGAGGCATACACCCTAACGTAATAACAATTATATCAATATTCCTGGGAATTGGAGCAGGAGTTTGCTTTTTCCAGGAAAATCTGCGCTGGAACATTCTTGGCGTGCTGCTGCTCATGTGGGCAAACCTCTACGACAGCACCGATGGGCAACTGGCGCGAATAACCGGGCAAAAGACACGGTGGGGACGCATACTTGATGGATTCGCCGGCGACTGCTGGTTCTTCTGCATATACTTTGCAATAGCTTCCAGGGAGACCTTCCAGCCCATACCATTTGCTCCGGAGTACAATTGGGGGCCTATAATCTGGGTGCTTGTCTCATTCTGCGGATTTTGGGTTCACGGCTCGCAGTGCCAGCTTGCCGACTACTACCGCAACATACACCTCTACTTTACCAACGAAAAGAACGGCAACGAATTCCACAACTCCATTGCACAGAAAAAGGAGTATGACGAAACACCATGGCGCGGCAATTTCTTTTGGAAGATATTCCTCAACGCCTACGTTGCCTATGTAAGCAACCAGGAACGCATGTCACCCAAATTCCAACAGTTCATTAAATGCGTGCACAGGCACTACGGCACAGCAATCCCATCGGAACTTCGCGAGGAGTTCCGCAAAGGCAGCCTTCCGCTGATGAAATACACAAACATCCTCACATTCAATTCCCGCGCAATAATGCTCTGCTTTGCCATGCTTACAGGGGAGCTGTGGATGTACCTGATTTTTGAGCTTGTGGCGCTAATGACACTCTTCCTCTACATGCAGCACAAGCACGAATCGCTATGCAAACGCCTGACAGAAAAAATTGAAAGCGGTTATGAGTACAATTAAAGGTATAATATTTGACTTTGGCGGCACAATTGATACTAACGGCATCCATTGGGGCGAGCTCATCTGGGAGCAGTACAGGCAAGTCGCAACTGGCATTGACAAGGAGACTTTCCGCAACGCATACATACACGGCGAGCGTTCATTGGCTAAAGCACGCATAATTGAGCCAAGCGACACATTCCGCACAATGCTTGAAAAGAAGATTGCCCTGCAAATTGCTTTCCTCAATGAGACAATGCCATACATGAAGATAGGAAATGCAGAAGGCGAAGAGATTCTGCGCCGCTGTTATAATAAGGTAGAAACCACACTTGAAACCACCCGCCCAATCGTAGAAAAGCTGTCAGCGCTCTACCCCACGGTACTTGTTACGAATTTCTATGGCAACATGCCTGTTGTTCTTGAGGAATTCGCACTCAGCGGTTATTTCAATGAAATCATAGAATCGTCCGTGGTTGGCATACGCAAGCCCGACCCGGCCCTGTTCGCTCTTGGAGTAGACAAATTAGGAACACATGCCAATGAAACTCTTGTAATTGGCGACTCATACAAGAAAGACATCTACCCGTCATCCGCACTTGGATGCAAGAGCGTGTGGCTAAAGAAAATCTGCTGGGCCGAAGAAAGCATTGAGCCGGGTTTTGAACCCGCAGCAATAATAGATTCTCTTGAAAAGCTGCCGGTACTGATTGAAAAATCATGGCAGAATAAGCATCTGTTTTAATTTAAGAAACTCAAACAGTTTCTAAACCTTAGCTGATGCTCATGCGTTTCATATAAAAACCCCTAAAAACAGTTATATGAAACGTAAAATCTTCTTCTCGCTGCTGCTTGCAACAGCATGCAGCACGCTTATTGCGCAAACGGCCCCTGCCGGTTACAATGCCACCCACAGCGACAGCTGCTGGCACTTCACCTTTGATTATGACACGCCAAAGATTCCTTCAAGCGAAGGAATGCTTGTGATAACTCATGTATGCACCCCCGACACATGCATAAGTTCAAGCGAGAGGCATATCCAGGGGAGAAAATTCTCAAAAAGATTTGTCAAGCGCTATGGACATACGCCCGACCTTGTCAGAGAAAAAACCCACGGATGCACCCTCACTATGCCCGAAACAGCAGTAAACGATACCGTATGGGGCATCACATACTGTGAATACAGCAACAGGGACAGCACAGTTTTCCTCTGCGACACTGTCGCAATATGCCTTCCGCAAGCGCCTGCAATGAGCTGCCACAGAGCCGGAGTGCGTGAAAGCATATCAAGACACCTTGAAAGCGAGCACCCGCAAGTTCGCAACATCAGCAGATACGTTCCTTTGGGCAACATTAACCTGAACAATCTGCCGCATATACCGGGCATTGTAACCTACTCGAGCAACAGCAGCATGCTCAACCCGGACTATCTCAATAACGCACGCTCTATTGAAGAACTTTCCGGCATCATAAATGAAATTCTTGCCGACAGCACCACACAGTTAGAGGCCGTGCAGATTGTGGGATACAGTTCGCCTGACGAGACTGGCAGCAACAGCGCCCGCCTTGGGTATGCAAGGGCTATGTCTCTGCGCAACCACATACGCGCACATCATAATCTGCACGATTCTGTATTTGAAATTGCAAACGGCGGCAGAGACTGGAACAGGATATACAGTGATATAAGAAGCATGATGCCAAAAGAGGGAGACAGCATTGTGGAAGCCTTAAAGAAAGAACCCTCGGCAAGCAGACGCGAGGCGATGCTGAAGAGAATGGACAAAGGAACGCTCTACAAGGAGCTCTCAAGGAGCAGTTTCCCTGAGCATCGCTCAGCATGCTGTTCGGGCATATACTACTGCAACAAGCCGGACAGTGCAGCCATAGCGCTAAACGAAATTATTGACGAACTTGTAAATAATCCCGCGCCCGATTACGCAGCGCTAATCGGACAGCTGAAGCAGTACAGAGACGACCCCCGGGTGCTAAATCTGCAAGGAGTAATAGAATACCGCCGGCATCACCGGCACGCAGCAGAGCAGGCATTCATTGAAGCTGCCGCAATGGGCGATGAACAGGCAGCAATAAACCTGCAAATAGTAGAAAGCAATAAAAACAGTGAATAAAAAAGCTTGAATACTTCTAACTTTAGCAAGAAATAACCAATGGCTGTTATCTGCAAAATTCGTATATTTGCACCTTGAATTACGGTGCAAATATACGAATTTTGCTGCCAAAAGAGACCCGCTGATAAAATATAGTACAAATGGAAGAATACATATACCCTCTTGTTGATCTGCTGAACGAAATGTCGCCATACCTGCTTTTTGGATTCCTCATAGCGGGCATACTGCACGAATTTGTTCCCCGCAGAATATATTCAAAGAACCTATCAGGCAGCAACTTCCGCTCAGTCCTTTGGGCTGCGCTTTTCGGCATACCGCTGCCGCTCTGCTCATGCGGAGTAATCCCCACAGCTGCATCATTGCGCCGCGCGGGAGCATCAAAAGGAGCTACCGTCTCATTTCTAATATCAACCCCACAAACTGGGGCTGACTCCATTCTTGCAACAGCATCGCTCTTGGGAATTCCATTTGCCATTATACGTCCGTTCGTGGCATTGGTAACAGCACTTGCCGGAGGAGCAATGACGAACAAACTATGCAAAGAGAGCCTAAGCAATGCTGCCGATGCCGGGGAGGAGAAAAGAAAAACCTTCTGGCAGAAGTGCGCAGGGACATTGCACTACGGATTCATACACATGCTGCAGGATATTGGCAAATGGATAGTAATAGGACTTGTTATTGCTGGAATAATTACCGTAGCTGTACCCGACAATTTCTTTGCACAGTTCAACGATTACCCGATACTGAATATGCTGCTTATTTTGGCAATATCAATTCCAATGTACCTGTGCGCAACCGGCTCTATCCCCATTGCCGCGGCACTCATGCTCAAAGGCCTCTCGCCCGGTTCGGCGCTGGTGCTGCTGATGGCCGGACCGGCAACGAACATGGCAGCAATATTTGTAATTAACAAGGTTCTTGGGCGCAAGCCGCTTATAATCTATCTTCTAAGCATTATCGCCGGAGCAATAGGCTTTGGCATGCTGATTGACTATGCGCTGCCGGCAGAATGGTTCACCGGGAGCATACACCAGCACAGTTCATGCTGCGGGCATTCTGGAGCTGCATGGTGGCAGACTGCATCAAGCATTATTTTCGTTATACTGCTTGCTGTGGCCTTCATCTTGCGCTACAAGAAAAACGGAAGCGAAAGCAAGTGCTGCTGCAAGCAGTTTAGAATAAGCGGCATGATGTGCAACCATTGCAAGGCAAATGTGGAAAAAGGACTTGCTAAAGTTGACGGTGTAGCTTCGGTACGCGTTGAACTCGCCGAAGGCATAGCCTATGTTGAAGGGGAAAATGTCAACGATGCAGAAATAATAAAGACAATTGAAGCATTGGGATATAAATACATAAAAGAGGATGCACCGGAAAAAGATTCCTGCACATCCTCATGCGATTGCTGCGAATAGCGGACTAAAGTTCTCTTATAACCCTGCAGGGCACACCTGCCGCTACGCAGTTTGATGGAATATCCCTGTTGACGATGCTTCCTGCGCCTATCGTCACATTATCTCCAATGGTTACTCCCGGCAGCACAGTAACCCCGGCTCCAATCCACACGTTGTTCCCCACCTTAATAGGGCGCGCATATTCAAGCCCCCTGTTGCGCTGTTCCACATCCAAAGGATGCCCGGCAGTGGTGAAACAGCAGTTTGGAGCAACAAATACATTCATGCCAAAAACAACCGGCGCGGCATCAAGAATTACAAGATTATGATTTGCATAGAAATTCTCGCCAAGAATTATATTATACCCATAGTCGCACCAGAATGATGGCTCTATTGTAAAATTCAGCGGAGTTTTTGCTATTATTTCGCGCAGAACCTTCTGCCGCTCTTCAACATTTTCGTAAGGCAGCGTATTAAACTGCTGGCACTTGGCCTTGCATGAGGAGCGCGCACTAATAAGTTCAATATTGAAATTAGCGTCATAGAGTTCTCCCGAACACATTCTCTCTCTTATACTGCCCATATCAGTTCACATAAACACAGTCAAAATACTCATCAAATAGCGCCTTTGCCGCATCGAGCTGCTCTGGGGTATTCTCCTTTACATCTTTAAGCTTGTATTCCATGCCAAGCGGCTCATATTTGTGAGCGCCAAGAGTGTGGTAAGGCAAAACCTCAACACGCTTAATCATGTCGTAATTTCTGAAGTGCTCGCCAAGTGCACGCATATCCTCCTCAAACGCACTGTATCCCTGCACAAGAACATAGCGAATCCAGAAAGGACGGCCCTGTTCCTGCAGCCATTTTGCTGTAGCAAGAGTCTGCTTGTTCTGGCGCTCTGTAAGAACTGTATGACGTTCGGGATTGAACTGCTTAATGTCAAGCATTACAAGGTCAACGAGCGAAAGAAGCTCCTCTACATCACTGTTCCATATACTGCCGTTTGTGTCAAGGCAAACATGGATGCCCTGCTCTTTCAGGCGTTTAACCAATGGCACAAGCGCCTTCGCCTGGAATGTGGGCTCGCCACCGCTGAAAGTAACACCGCCGCGCTTGCCAAAGAAAGGCTTTTCGTTCATTGCCATGCGCACAATGTCCTCTATATCTGTTTCCTTGCTTTCCCCCTTGGCATCAATAGTATCGGGATTGGCACAGTAGAGACAGCGGAAGTTGCAGCCCTGCAGGAAAACAACAAGACGCAGACCCGGACCGTCAAATGTTCCTAAAGATTCGTATGAATGTACTCTTATTTTCATTTTGCATTACATTTAAGAAGCTGTTTGAAATTCTATACAATATGTGTCTTATAAAGACAGGCCGACCTACTGGCCGGCCTGTCTTTTCATTTAATATTTGTTATTACATGCGCTCGTGGAACGAACGGGAGATAACCTCAAGCTGATGCTCGCGGCTGAGCTTGATGAAGTTCACAGCGTAACCCGATACGCGGATTGTCAGCTGCGGATACTTCTCGGGGTGCTCCATAGCATCCATGAGCATCTCACGGTTCAGCACGTTCACGTTAAGGTGGTGTGCACCCTTTGTGAAGTAACCGTCCATCAAAGTAACGAGGTTCTCAATGCGTGTCTCAGTGTCAACGCCAAGTGACTTTGGAATGATTGAGAATGTGTTGCTGATACCGTCCTGTGAGTCGCGGTAGCGGAGCTTTGCAACAGAACTGAGCGATGCAACAGCACCGTTCTTGTCGCGTCCGTGCATTGGGTTGGCACCCGGAGCGAAAGCAACGCCCTTAGCGCGGCCGTCAGGTGTAGCGCCAGTCTTTTTGCCATACATTACGTTAGATGTAATTGTAAGCAATGAGAGTGTCGGCTTAGCGTTCTTGTATACCGGATGCTTCTTAAGCTCCTCGCTGAAGAAGTAAACCAAGTCAACGCCAAGGTGGTCAACACGGTCGTCATCGTTACCGAAGCATGGGAAGTCGTTCTCAATGTCAAAAGACTCTGTAAGGCCGAGCTCATTGCGCTTAACTGTTACCTTGCCATACTTGATAGCTGACAATGAGTCAATAGCAATAGAAAGACCTGCAACACCATACGCGAGGTTGATTGAAGGATCGGTGTCGATGAACGCCATCTGAGCCTTCTCATAGTAGTACTTGTCGTGCATGTAGTGGATGATGTTCATTGAGTCGTTGTAAACGCGTGCAATCTCAATGAGCACCTTCTTGTAGTTCTTGAGTACCTCCTCATAGTCAAGAACATCACCCTCAAGAACAGGAATATCCTTTACTACAACAGTACCTGTGTTCTCGCAGCGTCCGCCGTTGATGGCAAGCAATAGGGCCTTTGCAAAGTTACAGCGCGCACCGAAGAACTGAATCTGACGGCCAACAGCCTGGTAAGATACGCAGCATGCGATACCGTAGTCATCGCACTCGCGAACCTCGCGCATCAATGTATCGTTCTCGTACTGGATTGAAGATGTGTCAATAGAAACCTTTGCGCAGTACTCCTTGAAGCCCTCAGGAAGTTCGGGGCTCCACAGAACTGTCATGTTAGGCTCTGGTGAGGGGCCGAGGTTGTAAAGTGTCTGCAAGAAACGGAAAGATGTCTTTGTAACCTTTGTGCGGCCATCGTTGAAGCGGCCGCCGATTGCCTCTGTCACCCATGTCGGGTCACCTGCAAAGAGGTCGTTGTAAGACTGCATGCGCAAGTGGCGAACCATACGGAGCTTGATTACGAACTGGTCGATGAGCTCCTGTGCAAATGTCTCGTCAATGTTGCCGTGGTCAAGGTCGTACTGGATGTAAATATCAAGGAATGAAGATACGTTACCGAGTGACATTGCAGCACCGTCCTGCTCCTTAACGGCAGCAAGATATGCCATATATGTCCACTGTACAGCCTCCTGAGCGCTTGTTGCAGGACGAGAGAGGTCAAGGCCATAATACTCACCCATTACCTTAATCTCGTTAAGAGCCTTAATCTGCTCAGCAACCTCCTCGCGGAGACGGATTGTGTGCTCAGTCATCGGGCTGAGGAGACCCTTGAGGTCGGCCTTCTTTGCCTCGATAAGACGGTCAACGCCATAAAGTGCAAGACGTCGGTAGTCACCGATTATACGGCCACGAGCATAGTTATCGGGCAGACCGGTCAAGAAACCGAGTGAACGGTACATACGGATTTCCTCAGTGTAAGCATCGAATACACCGTCGTTGTGTGTCTTGCGGTAGTGATAGAAAATATCCTTTACCTTGTCGTCTACCTCAATGCCATTCTCACGGCAAGCCTTCTCAACAACCTTGATACCGCCGAAAGGCTTGATAGCACGTTTCAGCAGTTCATCGGTCTGAAGACCAACGATGAGTTCATTCTCCTTGTCGATGTAACCCGCCTTGTGAGATGTGATTGTAGATACAGTCACATTGTCAAGAGAGCGCACACCGTTATTTGCACGTTCCTCCTCAAGCGCCTTGAGGCATACATCCCATACCTTCTTTGTTCTTTCTGTTGGACCAACCAAGAAAGAAGCGTCTCCTTCATAAGGAGTGATGTTCTCGTGAACAAAGTTACCAACATTGATTTCCTTGCTCCACAAGCCATCCTTAAAGTTCAAAATTTTTTCCATAGTTATATAAACCAATATATAGTTATAAAAATACTCTCTCAAGCACGCGGAACAATTCCGCTCCTATTCCTCTGCAAAGTTAATAAAAAATAATATAACCACATTATTATATTCGGGATATTATTGTTAAATATCTATAAAATGATTTTATTTTTAAAATCATTACAGCAATCATTTGAAAAACGCCACTACTCCGCTCAGCAGCATCACGGAATACACCACCCTCCTAAACCAAAGACTGCCAAGGCGTTTAAAGCACAACCCGCCCAGCCATATCCCTGGCAGAACCCCCACAATGCCTGCCAGCCAATACAAGGGAGTATCATCAGTGTAATACCCTCCACCCGAACGAAACAATAAATAAAATATGTTAAACAGAAGCCAAAACGCCTGCATGGTTGCCATGTACTCCTTTTTATTCTCAAGCACGCTGACGCCATACACAACCACAGGAGGTCCGGGCATTCCAAACATAGAACCCATAACACCGCTAAGAGCCCCTACTGCACCTTTTTGCCACCATGACGAAAAAGAGAAACGCGCCTTATCCTGAAAGAAAAGAAAATAAACCGCAACCAGTACCAAAAGAGCGCCAAGGCAGCGGCGCATAAACGCCCCGCCTAACGACTGCATATACATGACGGCAAAATAGGAAACAACAATATTTGAAAGAACAACAGTCACCATCTTGCGCCATTGCACAAAAGAAAGATTGCGGGCAACAATAAAAAGAGCTGTCGAGCCCGAGAGGATACCCGAAAGCGCAACCGCTTCGTTATAAGATGGCATAATATAAGGAAGGAACATCATAATGAATATTCCAAACCCAAAACCCGATACGCGCTGAACAAAACCAGCCAACGCAGAAAGAACAAACAAAAGCAAAAGCACCATCAGGCAAAACTACAACAATCTGCTGCAAAATTAAGAAAAACACGGAAAAGAAAAAAAGCCACCAACTAAGGAATCGCATCCACGATAACTCCGTCAACCGGAAGAGGCAACCGCTCCGGCACTGCATCAAACGTCCATAGCTTCACCTCTTTCCCCGACGACCTGATTTTCTTCACAAGCCCCGGACGGGCAAAACAGTGCCTTATATTAAAAGAGGAAACATAACAATACTTTTTCATCGAGAAATAAGAGAAGCCGCCATCAAACACAACTGGCAGCAAAGGCAGTTTAAACACAAAAAGCTTCTCAAGCGGAAAAGCAACCCCAAGAGAGCTGAACCGCTCAAGAACCCTATCACTGAACGACTGCACAGCAACCCACTCTTCCGCACCGCACAGCTCTATGACACCAGCCACAGCCTCCTCAACACCGCGGTCACTTTTATCCTTAACCTCAATCAGCACGCCACATCTGCCATTAACAAGTTCAAGCGCCTCGCGAAGAGAAGGAACACGCTCGCATGTAGCATTCCCAACAGAATCAAGCAACGACAGACAGCGCAATTCGTCAAAGCAGAGCCCATCCACCCTGCCCCTGCCATCAGTTGTACGATTAACAGACGCATCGTGCATTAACACAGGTACGCCATCGGCACTCATACGCACATCAATCTCAACAGCATCCACACCGGCCAAAACAGAACGCTCAATTGCAGCCAGAGAATTCTCCGGCGCAGAAGAGACGCCGCCCCTATGAGCAATTATCTCAGGGGCTGCGAGCCGCGACACCATCGCAGCCGAGCACGAAAGCAAGGAAAGCAATCCACACAAGCAAGCAAAACAGATAAAAACACGCGAACACATAGAATTGAGATATAAACCTGCAAAATAAACACATTCTCATGGGCAAAAACCGTCTATTGAAAAAAAAATTTTCATTTTTTTCTCATTTTCCTTGCACACGTCACAACTTTGATATACCTTTGCAACGTCAAACGAGAAAGACCACATTCTCGGACAAACAAAAACCTTAGGAGAGGTGGCAGAGTGGTCGATTGCACCGGTCTTGAAAACCGACGTACCGAGAGGTACCGGGGGTTCGAATCCCTCTCTCTCCGCAATAAACGCTGAAAATCAGTAAATTGCAAAACAAACGCCCAATTTTACACCCAAAAATGTAAAGTTGGGTGTTTTTGCATTATTTAAGATGAATCAAGCATCCCTTATCGGCTCAACGTAAAATTCTGAGGGATTTTGTATTCATGCATATAATTTTGCCAGTCTGAAAAGGAAAAAATCTTTATCTTTCACACCCCTGAATTGTGCTCTGAAAGCCTTGATTTTAGAGTTGAAACTCTCTGATGCGGCATTTGTTGAACGCTTGTCGAAGAAGTTGAGAATCTTCTCATAATGCAAATAGATAGTTCTCATGACCTTTGCAAATGCCATAAAGCCACTCTTCTCG
>JAFXAR010000069.1 GCA_017516885.1 Bacteroidaceae bacterium | reverse complement strand
TTTTTTTATTTTTTAAGGGCGCATAGCGGGCTATGCAACCGCAAAAAAGAAAGAAACAGGCATTTTTGAATATAAAAAATGGCGAAATAGACGAAACTCGCTTCTATAAGAAAATACTTTTTAGAAATTTAAACAGCTTCTTAAACTGCTTCTAAAATGTTACCATGAAATTTCCTCCTTGCCATGGCTGGCAAGGTATCTGTTGGCTGTGCTGAAATGGTGATTGCCAAAGAATCCCTGATATGCCGAAAGGGGTGAGGGGTGGGGTGATGTGAGCACAAGATGCTTGCTGCGGTCAATGAATGCTCCCTTTTTTTGCGCATAGCTGCCCCATAGGATAAATACAAGGTTTTCCCTGCGAGTTGCAAGTTCGCGTATGACGGCATCGGTAAACTCTTCCCATCCGCGTTTTTGGTGAGAACCGGCCTGCGATGCGCGTACAGTGAGCGTGGCGTTGAGCAGAAGCACCCCCTGGTCGCTCCAGCGGGTAAGGTCGCCGTCTTTTGGAATGGGGATGCCAAGGTCGCTTTCAATCTCCTTGAAAATGTTAAGCAGCGATGGAGGAAATGCAACCCCTTTGTTTACCGAAAAGCATAGGCCGTTCGCCTGTCCTGCACCGTGATAGGGGTCCTGCCCAATGATTACAACCTTAACTTTGCTGAATGGGCAGTGGTCAAATGCGTTGAAAATAAGTTTGGCGGGAGGGAAGATGGGAACAGGGCCTTTGTACTCCTCTCTTACGAATGATACCAGGCGCTCAAAATATTCCTTGCCGAACTCTTCTTTTAGAGCCTCTTTCCATTCGGCCTCTATTCTTACCTCCATAATCTCCTTATATTAGGGTGATGTTCATCTGTTTGCACTCCTTGCGCATCTCGTCCGGCCAAATGCTTGACTGTATTTCGCCGATATGCGCTTTCTTGAGCAATAGCATACATAGGCGCGACTGTCCTATGCCGCCGCCAATGCTCAGCGGGAGGGTGCCGTTTAGCATTCTCTGGTGAAAGTAGAGCTGCTTGCGCTCCTCCTTGCCTGTTGTCTCAAGCTGGCGCAGAAGCGCATCCTTGTCAACTCTTATTCCCATTGAAGAGAGTTCCACAGCCTTGTCAAGCAGTTCGCTCCAGATAAGAAGGTCGCCGTTGAGTCCAAAATACCCCTCTTCGTTCTTTGTGCTGTAGTCATCGTAGTCGGGGGCGCGGTTGTCGTGCGGTATGCCGTCGCCCAGCTTTTCGCCTATACCTATTATAAATACAGCGCCGTGTTTTTTTGTGAATGCCTCCTCGCGCTCTTTTGGGGTGAGCGTGGGGTACATTTGCCTAAGCTCCTCGCTGTGTATGAAAACCACCTCTTCGGGCAGTGATGGCTTTAGTTCGGGATAGTTCTCGCTCAGGGTGAACTCTGTGTGGAGTATGGCCGAATAGATGTCCCTTACAATTTTCTTTAGAAATTCGGCGGTGCGCTCCTCCTCTGATATTACGCGCTCCCAGTCCCACTGGTCAACGTAGAGCGAATGCAGATTGTCAAGTTCTTCATGGGCGCGAATTGCGTTCATGTCGGTGTAGATGCCGTATCCGTGTGAAATGTCGTAGTCGGCAAGTGTCACGCGCTTCCATTTTGCCAATGAGTGTACCACCTCGGCAACAGCGCCGCTCATGTCCTGTATTGGAAAGCTGACAGCATTCTCATAACCGTTAAGGTCATCGTTAAGTCCTGTGCCTTTCAATACGAAAAGCGGGGCGGTTACGCGCCTGAGGCGCAGGGTGGATGAGAGATTCAGCTGGAAAACCTCTTTTATCTGCTTGATGGCAAGCTCGGTCTGTTTGAGGTCGAGAAGCGGCTTGTATTCCGATGTCAGTTTATAGAGTTTCATTGTTAAAGATGGTGTTGTTGACAAATTGTCGTTTTTGTTTTTGTATTCTATTGCAAAAAAATGCTTGTTTTTTGTAATGCGGTTACAAAATTTATGCAAATATATTACATTTAAATACAATATGCAAATAAAAACAGTTTTGGTCTGCTATTTCTTTTATTATGCCGGAACAGCGGCGCATGCTCCCTCTGCGAGGCAGAATTGCCTATAAATAGCTGCTTTTATGTAATTTTGTCATTTTCTCTGCTCTTATATGTGCAAAATTTTGTATCTTCGCGCTTGTTAATGTCAATGGAGAGGCTGGCAGCCTCTCTTTCAAGGTCCCGTAGCTTAGCTGAATAGAGCGTCAGATTCCGGTTCTGAAGGTCGTGGGTTTGAATCCCACCGGGATCACATTCGGTGTTTCAATTTCCGGTTCTATGAAGGCACTCCTGTATTATATTTCGCTTGCATTCCTGTTTGTGCTGAACAAGCTGCCTATGCGCGTGCTGCATTTCCTTTCAACATTGCTTTACTATCTTATGTACTATGCAGTGCGCTACAGGCGCAAGGTAGTAAGGGACAATCTTGTAAAATCCTTTCCCGAAAAAGATATGAGCGAGATTGTTGCCATTGAAAAAAAATTCTACCGCAGGCTGTGTGACTATTTTATGGAGATGGTGAAGTTCTATGGCATGAGTGAAGGCGAGATAAGGAAGCGCATGCTTTTTGAAGGGCTGGAACTAATGGAGGAGGCTGTGGATAAAGGCCACCCATGCGTGCTTTACATGGGACATTTTTTTAACTGGGAATTTGTTACCTCGATTGCCTTGCACATGGTAAGGGATGATATTTCATTAGGCGAGATATACCATCCGCTTGAGAATGCCCGCTTTGACGCGCTTATCAGAAAAATGCGCGCGCAGTACGGTGCAGAGCCAATTACGATGGCGAATACCTTGAGAAGAATAATGCAGATAGGGAAAAGCGGCAAGAAATATGTGATAGGCTTTATTGCCGACCAGGTGCCCACATGGGAATCGATAAACCATTGGGTTGATTTCTTCCACAGGGATACTCCGGTGTTCACCGGCACGGAAAAGATTGCCCAGCGCACGCATGCTTCAATTTTCTATGCACGCATGGAATACGTGAAGCGCGGTGTCTATAAGCTTGTGGTAGAGAAAATTGCCGAAGATGCGGCCGAACTTCCCGAATTTGAGGCGACAAACATATATTACAGGCATCTGACTGAGAATATACGCCGCTATCCTGAGTTGTGGCTGTGGACGCACAAGCGGTGGAAACGTACCCGGCAGGGATATGCAGAGCGTGAGAAAAGACGTGCCGAGGATAGAAAAAGGCTAATTGCTAATGCCAATGGAGAAAAAGGTGTATAAAGTTATCCTGCTTAACGGAACAGGAGAACAGGGAAAATGGATTTTGCGTCAAACTCCCGGTGGTTTGGGGTTTTCCGATTGCGGAAAATACAGGTTTTATGTGAACGAGTTTATTGATGACCCCGATTTTGTGGTCGTGCGCGGAAAGTCGTTCAAAAAGCCGCTGACCCTCAATGTGGCCCCTGAAAATATAGTGCTTACTACAAGCGAGCCTTTGCCGGTGCTTGACTACCCGGCCGATTACAGACGCCAGTTCGGCCTTGTCTGTTCATGTCAGGAGGGCATGAAGCATAAGAACGTAATGTTCGTCCCGCCCATTTTGCCTTGGTATGCAGGCGCGCTGTTCAACAAGAACGGCAGCGGGCAGGTGCTGGTCGATTATGACCGCTTTAAGTCTATGCCATTTCCCGAAAAAACAAAATTGGTTTCTGTGATAAGCAGTGACAAGGCCTTTACAAAAGGCCATCTCGACAGAATACGCTTTATCGACAAGCTGAAGGCGCGCTATGGCAGCAAGGTTGACTTCTATGGCCGCGGTTTCTGTGGATTCGGCGACAAGCTTGAGGTGCTTGCGCCCTACAAATATCACATTGTGATAGAGAATTCGTGCTCAAAATACTACTGGACCGAAAAACTCTCCGACTGTTACATGGCCGGAACATATCCCATTTATCACGGTTGCAGCAATGTGGGTGACTATTTTCCCGAAGGCTCTTACACAGCTGTTAATATCAATAATTTTGAGGATACGGCAAGGGTTATTGATTCGCTGCTTGAATCGGATGTGTATGAAAAGAGCATTCCGCTCTTGCAAGAGTGCAAGGAGAAGGTGCATGGCGAGTATAATATGTTCAATATAATTGCACGCTGTCTTGACACTCTTGACCCTGAGCGCCCGCGCAAGCAGGTTGTTCTTGAACCGGCACACTCTATGCACAGCTGGCGCAATGCCTTCAATTATACTGTAGGGCACAATTATTACAAGTGCTCTTATTCGTTATACAAGAAATTCAGGAAAAAGTAACAGCAAAATGAAAATGCACGGCAGTAAGGCGGATGCGGCGGGCAAGAAGGTGATGCTGGTTGAATTTAACAACTGGCACGATGAATGCATATTCTCGGCATACAGTTTTCTTCGTTGGGCAGGCTGCAAGGTAACGCTTGTACTTAATGAGAAACTGAGAAACAGAATCCCGGCCGATGTGTACAGTGATGCTCAGGGCATTATATTTCTTCCGTTCGGTTCTTTGCGGCATTCAGTATCTTCATTCCGTAAAATAAGACGCATGCTGAAAAGTGAAGGGTTTACCCATCTGTTCTTGAATACAGCGCAGGGCAGTGTGGCATGGAAATTCTTTTTACTGCCATTGCGGCGCAGCGTGAAGATTGCTGGCACAATACATAATATTGCCAAATTGAAAGGCAGTCTGGGACAGAAATTTATTACACACAGGATTGACAAATATGTTCTTTTGAGCGATGTGCTCGTGGAAGGCTATAGAAAGGTCTGCAGCAAGCCTGTGTCGGTTCTATATCCCATTGATTATCCTAAATATAATAAGGTAAACATTGAGAAACCGGCAGACGAGGTTTGGATTGCCGTGCCAGGTGAAATTTCGCTCAAGCGCCGCGATTATTATTCTATTGTGAGCAGCAGTGCAAAATATGACAGGCGGGTAAAGTTCCTGTTCCTGTGTAACAGCAATAGGGCCGATGGCAGTGAGGTTATGGCGCATGCAAGGGAATGCGGCGTTGAGCAGAATATCATGAGCTTCAACAGCTATGTGTCAAATGAAGAGTTCTATTCATACATTGAACTGTGCGACTATGTGATGCCGCTTGTGCATCCAAGCAAAAGTGCCTATGCCAAGTATCTGACTGAGAAAATTTCCGGGACTTATAATCTTGCCTTTGCGTATCGCAAGCCAATGATATGTCCCGAAGCAATGTCGGCGTATGAAGATTTTGCCGATACCTCGCTTTTCTACAAAGAGTCGGAGCTGTGCGCATTTGTGAATTCCCTTGCTTCAGCCCCGCAGGCCGGCCGTTTCTACAAACTCGCCAAATGGGACGCGGAGGAGAGATACAGGAATCTTGAACAGTTGTTATTGTAAAAACTGCTTGAATAAGGGTTAAGAAAACGCTTAAGTTTATACCGCCATGCAGCCAGGCGTTCTCTTCTTTGGATGCGCTGCTTCAATTCCTCATAGCCGTTAATTCACTTTTTTGCTTTTTTTCGCTGTTGCTGTTAAAAAAAAAGTCAAACTTCTTCTTTTTGTGACAAATAAGTGATAAATTTGCATCCGATTTTGAAAAGTTATGCCCTTTAAGGGTTGTGATATAAAGGACTTGTATAATATTTAATTTTGAAGCTTCTTAATGAAGAACGACAATCTGAAGAACCAGTATCGTGTAAACGAGCAAATCCGTGCAAATGAAGTGCGTATTGTAGGCGATGACATTGAGTCTGTAGTTATGCCTTTGCATAAGGCTCTTGCCCTTGCCGAGGAAAAAGAGTTGGACCTTGTTGAAATCTCTCCGTCAGCCAATCCTCCAGTGTGTCGCTTGATTGAATATTCAAAGTTCCTTTATCAGATGAAGAAGCGCCAGAAGGAGCAGAAGGCAAAGCAGGTGAAGATTGATGTTAAGGAAATCCGTTTCGGTCCTCAGACTGACGAGCACGACTATAACTTCAAGCTCAAGCACGCAATAAGCTTCCTTAAGGACGGAGACAAGGTAAAGGCTTATGTCTTTTTCAAGGGCCGCTCTATTCTTTTCAAGGAGCAGGGCGAGATTTTGCTTCTTCGTTTTGCAAAAGACCTTGAGGAGTACGGCAAGGTTGATTCAATGCCGGTTCTTGAAGGAAAGCGCATGACAATAATGCTGTCGGCAAAGAAGGCCGCTCCTGCAAAGAAGGAGAAGCCTGCAAAACCGGCAGATGCTGCAAAAGAATAAAAGCGTGTAGTGTTGGATAGTACGCTACCGATAATTGTTAACTAATAATTTTTTAAAAAAAATGCCAAAAGTTAAGACTAACTCCGGTGCCAAAAAAAGATTCGCTCTTACCGGAACAGGTAAAATCAAGAGAAAGCATGCTTATCACAGTCACATCCTGACTAAGAAGACAAAGAAGCAGAAGAGAAACCTTGTA
>JAFXAR010000068.1 GCA_017516885.1 Bacteroidaceae bacterium | reverse complement strand
CAAAGTTAGAAAATATATTGATTTTTCTTTGGATTTTAACACAGTATCTTTTCAGTCATGAAAAGTATGTGATAGAACGAAAACAGGAGAATAAACGACAACAGATTAAGGGTAAAACGAATAATTCTATTATACCAAAATTGCGTTACACACAGTAAATTTCTACTGAGCCCATCTTTGCCGTTATGGCAAAAATACAAAAAAGCAGAAATGAACTGCATGCAAGCGGTTCATTCCTGCTTTTTAACGTCTTGCTTAAAAATTTGCATAAAAAACGCCTAACGCATTATCAAGCCTCGCGCTATACCAGATGAGCAATATGCTGCTCCCTGTCGCCGTAGAGAAGGTCTATTATCGGAATCTCTATCATTGTATAGCAACCGGGGCGCTGGCGCATTGTAGCACGCGCGCAGCAAACAAGCACCTGAGCGGTAAGCGCCGGGTTGTTTATTCTCATTGAGAACTCAAACAGCTGGTTCTGCGTTGTGCCAGAAACTCCCTTGCGTGTAAGGTTTACTCCGTGACCCATGTCAAGCAGAGCGTCAACAGAAGGCACTAAAGTAACGTGCGTTTCATCGTTTACAAAATAAGGGTCGGCTTTAATCGCCGCAGCTACCTGCCCAAAATCAAATCCCTCTTCAAGTTCAATGTACACCATTCGGCGGTGTATGCCTGTACCCACAGGGATAGTCATTGAAAGTGCTGCCTTAACACCCTCTATTGCCTTCACAGCAACAGTATGGCCCATACTCATGCCTGGACCGAAATTGGTGTATGTGATACCTTTGGGCGCTATTGCCTCAAGCAGAGTGCGCACAACAGAGTCGCTTCCCGGGTCCCAGCCTGCCGATATAATAGAAACGGCGTTCCCGGCCTCGGCGCTCTCGCTGAGCGAGCGCCTCAAATCAAGAATCTTTGAGTGGATGTCAAAGCTGTCAACTGTATTTATTCCAAGCGCAAGAATGTCCTTTGCATATTTTTCCACACTGCGGGTGGGAGTTGAAAGAATTGCCACATCAACTTCGCCAAGTTCGCGAATATCCTTAACTACATTGTAGCCTTCAAGCTCTGCCGGAAGGTTTTCTGAACCTGAACGGCGTACAATGCCTGCAACTTCAAAGTCAGGAGCTGCATTAAGCGCCTGCAAAGTATATTTTCCAATATTGCCATAACCAACGATGGCTGCTCTTATCTTTCTCATATTATTACTGTATTAGAAACTTCTGAAAAACAGTGCGAAGATATACAAAAATGTATTCGCACGCGCACGCGCATGGAGTTTTTTTCAACCAAGAGAACAAAAAAAAATGATGGCGGGCCTGAATTTACATTCTAACTCACCATCATAATATTTTCATAATTGCCATTATGCATGGCACTGAGGTTTCTTACTCGTTGCCTCTTGGGCGGCGCGGTTCGCGGCGCGGACGGCGCTCGCGCTCCTCATAGCCTTCGGGCTTCTCAAGGAGAACCTTGCGTGAGAGCTTGAACTTGCCGGTCTTCGGGTCAATCTCAACAAGCTTCACCTGAATCTTGTCGCCCTCGTTGATACCGGTCTCCTCCATTGTCTCAAAGCGCTTCCAGTCAATCTCAGAGATATGCAGCAAGCCATCCTTGCCGGGCATAAACTCTACGAATGCGCCGTAAGGCATCACGCTGCGCACTGTACCTTCGTAAACCTCTCCGGCCTCAGGAATTGCCACAATTGCACGAATCTTGGCAATTGCCTCGTTAATTGAGTTTGCGTTGTTTGCAGCAATCTCAATTATGCCCTCGCCTTCAACCTCTTCAATAGAGATTGTAGCACCGGTCTCCTCCTGCATGCCCTGGATAATCTTTCCGCCTGGGCCGATGACTGCACCGATGAACTCCTTAGGAATGCGCATTGTTTCAATGCGTGGAGCATGAGGCTTGAGTTCTGCACGGGGTTCAGCAATGCACTCGGTAATTTTGCCAAGAATGTGCATGCGGCCCTCGCGTGCCTGGTTAAGAGCTTTCTCAAGAATCTCGTATGAGAGACCGTCTACCTTAATATCCATCTGTGTTGCAGTAATACCGTCAACAGTACCTGTTACCTTGAAGTCCATATCGCCCAAGTGGTCCTCATCGCCCAAAATATCGCTGAGGACAGCATACTTCTCCTCGCCTGCATTCTTGATGAGGCCCATTGCGATACCTGAAACCGGTTTCTTTATCTTTACACCGGCATCCATGAGCGCAAGCGTACCTGCGCAAACAGTAGCCATTGATGAAGAGCCGTTTGATTCAAGAATATCTGAAACCACGCGAACGCAGTAAGGATAATCGGCTGGAATCATGTTCTTAAGAGCACGGCAAGCGAGGTTACCGTGACCAATCTCACGACGGCCTACACCGCGCTGCGCACGAGCTTCGCCGGTTGAGAATGGAGGGAAGTTATAGTGAAGCAGGAAGCGCTCTGTTCCCTGGTTCATTACATCGTCAATAATCTTCTCGTCACGCTTTGTACCAAGAGTAACGGTTGTGAGTGACTGTGTCTCGCCACGCGTAAAGACAGCTGAGCCGTGAGGACCGGGCAGATAGCCTGTCTCGCACCAGATAGGACGTATTTCAGTTGTCTTGCGGCCGTCAAGACGCTTGCCCTCGTCGAGGATGCAACGGCGCATAGCCTCCTTTTCAACATCGTGGTAGTAGCGGTCAATGAGAGCGCCCTTCTCCTCAAGTTCCTCTTCAGTGAACTGAGCCTTGAACTCCTCCTTTATTTCGTCAAAGGCAGCGGCACGGCCATGCTTGTCGTTGTTGCCGCTTGCTGCAACTGCGTATGCCTTTGCATAGCATGCCTCGTGAACCTGCGCGCGGAGCTCCTCATCGTTAACCTCGTGGCAATATTCGCGCTTAACGGTTGAGCCAACCTCTTCCATAAGCTCCATCTGGGCCTTGCAATGAACCTTGATAGCCTCGTGAGCCACCTTCATTGCCTCAAGAAGGTCGCTTTCTGAAACCTCCTTCATTTCGCCCTCTACCATCATGATGTTGTCGTATGTAGCGGCAACCATGATGTCCATGTCAGCCTCCTCAAGCTGCGCGAATGTAGGATTAACTACAAACTCGCCGCCAATGCGTGCAACACGAACCTCAGAGATAGGGCCTCCGAACGGAATATCTGAAACTGCAAGAGCTGCAGAAGCAGCAAGACCTGCAAGGGCATCGGGCATGTCAACGCCATCGGCCGAGAAGAGCACGATGTTAACATAAACCTCAGCATGATAATTATCGGGGAACAGCGGACGCAGAGCACGGTCAACCAGACGGCAAGTCAGAATTTCATAATCCGACGCCTTTCCCTCACGCTTTGTGAAACCACCGGGGAAACGGCCGAAAGAGGCATATTTCTCTTTGTACTCTACCTGTAAAGGCATAAAATCTGTGCCCGGCACAGCATCCTTCGCTGCGCAGACTGTGGCAAGCAACATCGTATTGCCCAGGCGCAACATCACAGAACCGTCGGCCTGCTTGGCCAGCTTGCCTGTTTCAATTGTAATCACGCGGCCATCGGGCAGAGCCACATTTTTTGTAACAACATTCATCTTTTATCTTATTTTTAAAAAAATATTATCTAATTCTCGCAAAGATATACAAAATTCCACATTTTAATCAAATTACGCGCAAAAAAAATGCCAAATTATACAGTATTCATAAGGAAACATGGAATTTTTCATTTATGTTTGGCTCATTTGCTGTATCTTTGCAGTGCTATTCTATTGATAAAGTTATTTACGCACTATGAAAATACAGAGTTTTAAGAGGCTGTTTTTTACAGCAACAGCAGCAGTGCTGCTACTTGCCATAGCCTCATGCAGCGACAGCGAACCGGGAATAACCATCAAGGGCGAGGTAAAAAATGCCGGCGGCAAAATGCTCTACCTTGCACACTCCGGAATAAAGGGAATGACCCTGCTCGACTCAGTAAAGCTTGACGAAAGCGGAGAGTTTGAGTTCCACAGGCCAAAATTGGAAAGTTTTGAGTTCTACCACATTGGAATACGCAATGAAGGCTCAATAATCATTGTCGCTGAAGGCGAGGAGACCATCACCGTAAACGCCGATGCAAAGAAGCTGGGAGAAGCCTGCACCATTACAGGCAGCGAGGAGAGCAAGAAAATACAGAAGATAAACGGCAAGATGGCGGAACTTGAGAAGGAGATAGCCAGAATGGTAGAAAATACCACTCCCGAGAGAAAGAAGACACTTGACAGAATTGACTCGCTCATTGCCGTATACAAGGAGGAGTTCGTAAAAGAGTACATCGCACCTTCGCCAAACAAGGCAAGCACATACTACACCCTTATGCTGCAAATCAACTCCACCCCGCTTTTCAACCCCTACAGCAATAAAGCCGACAGCCGCTACTACGCAGCAGTGGCTACTGCATTGGAGAACCTCTACCCCAAGCAGGAGAGGACAAGACACCTTGTAGAAACAGCAAAGAAGGGCGTAATGGCACACCGCACTGTAACCGAAGAGGAGATTGATTCAATAACTGCCGAAGTAAAGACAAGCGGAATGTTTGAAATAACCCTTCCTAACAGGGAAGAGAAGGAAATAAGCCTTTCGTCATTAAGCGGCAAGGTGGTGCTGCTTGACTTCACAATTTACAACCACGAAAACTCCGGCGCCCGCAACAGAGAGCTAAAGGCACTCTACGACAAGTACAGGGAGAAAGGATTCGAGATTTACCAGATTTCATTTGACAGCCACTCCCACTATTGGAAGCAGATAGCAAAAGAGTATCCATGGATTTGCGTGCATGCCGGCAAAAAGGGAGCAGAATACCTAACACTCTACAACGTATCTTCAGTGCCCACATTCTTCCTCATCAACAGAAACAGCGAAGTAGTAATGCGCGACGTTCAGATAGAGGACATGCACAAGGAAATAGAGAAACTGCTAAACGAAAAAGCACAATAACACAAAAAGAGTTATTAAAGGTTTAAATAGACAAAAAATCACCCCTTAAATTTGCTTTTTACTTAAAAAGGGGTTACCTTTGCCAAAGAAAAAATGAGATAATTGGGTTCCAGCACTCGTGTTGGAATCCTTTGTTTTACTGTTTTATAAAATTACACGAAAATGAGCTATATGTCAGAAGACGGCTACAAGAAATTGCTGGCCGACCTTAAGGAACTGGAGGCAAAGCGCCCCGAAATTGTGCGCCAGATTGCCGAAGCAAGAGACAAGGGCGACTTGTCTGAGAATGCAGAATACGATGCAGCAAAAGAGGCACAGGGATTGCTGGAAATGAGAATCAGCGAGCTCAAGATGGTTATCGCCGATGCAAAAATCATTGACACATCAAAGCTGAACACCGACACAGTTCAGGTTCTAACAAAAGTTGGCCTCAAGAACACAAAGACCGGTGCAACAATGCAATATTCCATTGTACCTGAGAGCGAGGCAAACCTTCGCGAGGCAAAAATCTCAATCAACACCCCTATTGCAAAGGGTCTTTTGGGTAAAAAGGTTGGCGATATTGCAGAGATTACAGTGCCCCAGGGCAAGCTTTACCTTGAAATCACAAGCATCTCATTCTAAAAAAAGAGCACCATGGCAACAATATTCAGCAAAATAGTTGCAGGAGAAATCCCAAGCTACAAGGTGGCAGAGAACGAGCAGTTTTATGCATTCCTTGACATCAACCCCCTTGCAAAGGGACACACACTTGTAATCCCCAAACGCGAGGTTGACTATTTCTTTGACCTTACCGACGAAGAAATTAGCGCTATGCAGATTTTCGCCAAGAAAGTCGCCGAAGGCATAAAGCGCGCCTTCCCCTGCATAAAGGTGGGTCAGGCAGTGCTGGGGCTTGAAGTGCCGCACGCGCACATTCACTTAGTGCCCATGCAGAGCGAAAGGGACATGCTCTTCACAAACCCCAAGCTTAAGCTTGCCCCCGAAGAGTTTGCTGAAATAGCCGCAAAGATAGAGAGCGAGATTGCCTGATGGCAATCTCGCTCTCTATCTTTATTTTGCCAAAGGACAAGGAGCTGACGTCAATGCAGCATATACAACATTCATTGGGCGTTATCTAAAAACTTGGCGGCTGGCAATATAAACTAAAAAAGCTTTTAAATTCCCACTTGCGAATACACATTCTTGTTCAAAAAGAGTAACTTTGCAAACAACAGAGAACCATTCCATGAAAAAAGACAACAGCAACGAGATTCTGCCCATTGTTGACGAGGAGGGCGATATTATAGGAAAGGCCACGCGCGGCGAATGCCACAATGGCAGCAAGCTGCTGCATCCTGTAGTGCATTTGCATCTGCTTGACAGCGCCGGAAGGCTTTACTTGCAGCAAAGGCCGCTGTGGAAGGATATTCAGCCCGGCAAATGGGACACAGCAGTGGGCGGACATGTTGACTATGGCGAAGCAATTGAAAATGCACTGCTGCGCGAGGCGCGTGAGGAGGTTGGCATTGAGGAGTTCACTCCGCTATTCCTGATGAAATATCTTTTTGAGAGCGAGCGCGAAAGGGAACTGGTGCATGTATATTGCACTGTCTACAATGGAGAGGTAAGACCCAGCAGCGAACTTGACGGCGGGCGGTTCTGGAGCTTCAGCGAAATTGATTCAGCCATTGGCAAAGGGATACTTACCCCAAACTTTGAACTTGAGTTCGGCAAAATACGGCCTATGCTGGCTTGTGCCAAGAGCATTTGAAAAGGCCGGCAGCTTGTCTTACCGTTTCTTTTTGCGGATTCTCTCCAAAGCAGCTTTCGCTTCATTTAGGCCATATTCGGCAGCCTCCTCGTAACAGCGGGTTGCGGCATCAACATCCTTGGAAACATAAATTCCATTTTCAAGGAATCTTGCCTTGTTGCACAGCGCTTGGGCACTGCCCTCCTCTATTGCAAGGCAAAAGTGCTCGTACGCCTTCTTTTTGTCCTTTTCAACGCCACACCCGCGTTCATAGCAGAGTCCTACAAGGTTAATAGCATCGGCACTTCCCATTCCTATAGCCTCGTTGCATAAGCGAAGCGCCTCGGCGTAATCCTTTTTCTCATAGCATTTATGCGCCTTCATATATACATTATAGGCTTTGGCATCGTGGTAGTTGCCAACCATAAACCATATAAATAGCAGCACTCCTGCAGCATACAGAATCCTCAAAAGTGTCCCGATGCGCTTCTTTCTCCTCCTTACCGACGGCAACATTGCCTCACGCGCATCGTCAATGCCCTGAGCTGCAGCAAGCGCATACAGTCTCTGCGCTTCTGCCGGATTCTTAACAGTCCCCCTCCCCTCATCATAACATTCTGCAAGATTATACTGCGCCCAGCCATAATCCTGACTGGCCGACAGAGCATACCATTTAAAAGCCTCTTTGTAGTCTTGCGCCACTCCGCTACCCCAGTAGTAACAGTTGCCAAGATTATTCTGCGCTTTTGCATTGCCCAGCCCGGCAGAGCGCCTGTACCATTTTACAGCCTTGGCTGGAGAGCGTAACACTCCAAGCCCCTCCTCATAGCAATAGCCCAAATTGTACTGCGCTTCATCGCTGCCTGCGTCGGCCGCCCTGCTGTAATATTCAACAGCCTTTCCCAAGTCACGCCTGCAACCTTTGCCAAAGAAATGCCTGTCGCCTTCGGAGAGCAGACAAGAATGGTCAATGGACGCACATTCATCGGTGCGTCCATTGACCATGTTCCTGCTATTAGAAAAATCTTTTACCACTTGATAAACTTGTGGGTGCGCATAGCACCTGACGACTTAATTACAACAAGATAAGAGCCTTGTGGTTGAGCCGCAAGAGAAACTTTTGCAGCATTTCCGGCTGCGGCTGCCTTGCCGACAACAACTCCGCCAAAATTAAATATTGTAATTTCTGCACCTTCGGGCAAATTCTCGCAGACAAGAGCCTGTTCGCCTGCTACATAGTTCACGCTGCACGCATTAACGCCCACTTCTCCGATTCCGGTTTCTGCGCCATTGACTGTGCTTATACGCAATTTATGCGATACCGGAGAATAAGGGCAATAGTACTTGAACTCTGTGCCCGGGCCGCAGCTGCCGTTGCCAATACCACGCTGCATGTAATCAAATGTTGCATACACCACATCGCTCTTCTTAAGGTCCCATGGGTGAAGTTCCGGTGTAAGATACTGCACCTGGTCGTAGTGTGAAAGAGAGAATGAAACCTCTCCATCGGTCTCAATCTTTATTGTGTTGCCGTTTTCCGGATTCCATAGTTTAAGGTCGCGCAGCGCCATGCGGTTGCCGTGTGACTGGGGATGCGCATACATCTCAAACATATCGTCAACCGTTGTTGTGTAACGGCCCAGGAATGAGCCTGTCTGACGGTCTATGTAATTCTCCCATGGACCTTTTGCATAGTACTCTACATTCTCGTAGCCAGCGGGGAACAGCATGTCAAGACCTACGCGGCGCAAGGCGTTTGTTCTTGGAGAATAGTCAACCGCCATGTCCACTACGCCATTTGAGTAAATGGTATATGTAATAACGTAAGGGCACTTGCTGTGGTCGGCGTTCACTGTAACATTGCAGGTTTTGCCGTCGGCTGAAAGTGCGCTGCTTACTGTTGCTGAATTTATTGACGTGCTGTTTTCACCGAACACATGTTCGCCATAAGGACTTTCATTCTCAATCCAACGGATATTGCTGTAAATAGGATATTTGCCTGGTTCAACAACCTTTACTCCATTGGCTATCCATTCTGTAATGAATCCCTGGGCATCGAGTTTGAAGCTGATGTTGCCATTTGATACAGAAACGCCGTTGCCCTTGTCAACAACAAGCGCCTCGCCGCCCTGCTGTACCGAAGCCAAAGATGTGCGCGCCTTGAGGACAAACTGCTCAGCTGCCATTGGGTATCCTGCCTCGCACCATATTTCGCCATCATTTTTCAGCAGTTCCACGTTAAGCGCATACTCCTTGCCCTCCTCAAACGCTGTAGCAATGTTCAACGGAACAGATGCGGTTGCACCCGGTGCAACAGAAGGCATCTTCATGCTATTCTCTTCAACTGCGCTGCCGTTGCAAAGGAGTGTATAGCGCAAAGTGAAGTTGTCGAGGTTAATAAAGTTGTACTTGTTTCTTATTGAAAGATTGCCGTTACTGTAAGTAAACTTCACATATTGGTAAACCTTTTTCACCTCAGTAAGCTTAGCCGTCCATGCACGGTCGGCCGTGATGATGCCATTATTGCAGAAATTACCCTGATGCGGGCCCGGATAGTCGTAGCCGCTTGTATAATGCGGAAAACCGTTCTTCATAAGCTCGCCCGACTTTATTGCCTGAGGGTCGTAGATTGACTGGTCAACCCAATCCCAAATGCAGCCGCCTATGCCATACTTGCTGCCCTCAATAATGTCCCAATAATCCTGCAGGTTACCCACAGCATTACCCATTGCGTGAGCATACTCGCAAAGGAAGAATGGCTCGCCGCCGATACTGTTGGCACAATGGTTCTGCGTATAAGAGAGGTTCGGATACATCTTTGAATCCATATCAGTGTTATCCGCCGAATTATCATTAGAATATCCCTCATAATGAACTGGACGGCTGTCAAGAGCCTTGACCGCTGAGTATGTAGCATCAAAGTTTACGCCCACACCCGATTCGTTTCCGAGCGACCAGAAAATGACTGATGGGTGATTGCGGTCGCGGTAAACCATGCGCACTGTGCGGTCGACATACTGCGCCATCCAGGTTGGGTCGTTAGAGATACAGTTCTTCTTCATCTCGCTCCAGCTCTTGTGGCACTCCACATCGGCCTCATCCATAACATAAAGTCCGTAATAGTCGAACATTGCATACATCTTTGCCTGACGCGGATAGTGGCTTGTGCGCACAGTGTTTATGTTAGCCTGCTTCATCAGCTCTACATCCTTGAGCATGGTAGCCATGTCAATGGCACGTCCGTGGAGAGGATGCGTATCCTGGTTGTTCACTCCCTTGAAGTATACACGCTGGCCGTTAATGAGCACTACGCCGTTCTTTATCTCAATGTGGCGGAAGCCATACTTTGTAGAGAATACCATCTCCTCGCTGCCGTTAGAATCCTTCTGGCGGATTACAACTGTGTAGAGGTTGGGGGTCTCTGCACTCCATGCCTGCAAGGAAGATAGAGCATCAAAAAGAATATTGCACTCGGCAACCTTAGTGCCGTCATTCAATTCAACACTTGCACTCTTAGTTGCAATTACAGTTCCATCAGGAGCAACGAGTTCTGCCTCAATTGACTTGCTTGCCGCAGCGCCTGAACGGTTATCTATCTCAAGGGCAATGTTCATGCTGCCGCCATCGCAGGCGCTGTTGAGCGTACTTGTGATATAATGGTCGCGTACAAATGTCTTTGGTGTAGCATAGAGATAGACATCGCGGTGCAGTCCGCTCATGTGGAACATATCCTGACCTTCGAGGTACGAAGCATCGCTCCAGCGGAACACCTGCACGCATATATTGTTTTCGCCTGTGCGCACATGGCCGCTGATGTCAAATTCGTGGTCGTTGTTACCGCCCTGGGTATATCCCACATATTTGCCATTCACCCAGACGAATGCTGCGCTGTAGAGGCCGTCAAAATGAAGGAACACATTCTTTGCGTCCCAGCCCTCGGGCAAGGTAAATGTGCGGCGGTACGAGCCTACAGGATTATCGCCCACGCCCTCTACCTTATTGGCAACATACGGCGGGTTGTTGTGGAAAGCATACTCAACGTTCACATAAAGCGGAAGGTCGTACCCCTTCATTTCCCAACACGAAGGAACTTCAATGTCGTCCCATGCGGAAACATCAGCGCCGTCGCCCCAAAAAGCATCCTTTGCAGGGCGCGCCGATGGGTCTTTCACAAAATTGAATTTCCAAATTCCATTCAAAGAGAGATAATCAGCCTTTTCAGGAGTGAGCCAAGGGAAATTGTAATTGGCATCCCCCTTCATCGCCGCTGTTGACGAATAGGGAATAAATGTCGCATGGGCTGCCTCCTTGTTCTCCTGGAAAATCTGCTGGTTCTCCCAATAGTCGCCCAATGGAGCAGCCACCTCGGTAAAGAAGAACTTTGTCTCATCGCCACCCGCATCGGCCGTTGCCACAAGCTGCTGGCCGGATACTGATTTTAAGTAGTATTTCACATTCTCATAAATACCGTAAAGACGGAATGTGCCGTCACCAACCTCCTCGGCATACACATTTTGGTTATAGTTCCCGGTATCCTTAGTATAAAGAAGCGGTGTCTTGTCGCCATTCAGATACATATCAAGCGACAGGTCGCAGCTATGCACTGTGAAAATAAGGGCATTCTTGCCCGATGTAATCTTCCACATCTGGCCCTCATCGCCTTCAACATAAGGTTTCGAGTACACATAAGAGGACTTCGTGCTGCCTTCGGGTGCAGTAAACACCTCCTTATTGGCAACATTGCTGATAACGAATGTTTTGCCGGGAGTAGGTGGAAGCGCCTGACGCTTGCCGGTATCGTGGAAACGAAACTGTATTGCGTTGCCCGAATAGCCGGTTGACATAATAGGGTATCCGTTAGAAGCCGCCGCAAGGTACTGGTAAGGATTTGCCGCATTTGCTAACTTGTAAACGCCTTCCCCTACCTCAACCAGTTTGAACCGCTGGTTGGGGTTTGCCGGTTCATAGTTCCACTGCACCGGATACCCGACGCCCGGCGCCATGTCAAGCGCCTTGCCCGAAGTGGGATTCACAAGAATTACAACATCTTCAACCTCTGTTGAGTAGAGTGCCCACTCCTGTCCTGCGCTTGAAGCGTTATCATTGGCAAAGACTATTCTTGCATCATTGTTCACGTTATCGCCATTTGAGAGAAATTTTCCATTGGAAAGATTCTCAATGCGATAGATAGTCATTGATGATTGCTCAAGGCCATCGGCACACACGGACGATGCCATCATGCACGCAATCAGGGCAAATGCTGTACGGAATAATTTTGTAAATTTCTTCATAAATTATAGTCAGTTAGATTTTTATCTGCAACATACCAAACGAGCGGGAAACATAAAGCTGCTTCAATATTTATTACAGCTATTGCAGGATATGTCCGCGCATAGCGCAAAGATATTAAAATTTATAAACTTCTAATAAAATATAAAATATAAGTTTGATAATTTATATTTTTTTCAGAAGTCACAATTTTGAAGTATCTTCGCAGTAAAATTCAGGAAGAACACATAACAGCACGATGAAAAGAAGCTTTTTAATTATATCACTCATAGCTGCCATCGCTATATTAGGATTGATATTCACTCAAGGGGGAGAGGCAGAGGTTGCCGCAAATAAGGAAAATGCAACCCACAAGGCCGCTGGCAACAAAGAGAATGCAGCAGAAAAGGAGAATTCTGAAACAACGACAATGAAATACGGACTGCCGATAGAGCGGTTCATTGTGCTCAATGACACTATTGGCAGAAACGAAACGCTCGCTAACGCAATGTACCGGCTGGGGTTCAGCTCAAGCGAAATCTACACTCTTACGCAGTGCCCCGACAGCATTTTCAATGTAAAGAAAATTCAAGCGGGGCAAGCATGTGCCCTACTGTGCGACAAAGACAGTACAAAGCGTCACTTCGTATTTGAGACAAGCAAGAAATCTTTTGTAATTTTCGACATTTCCGATGGCTACAAGGCCACAAGACAAGAAAAACCGACAGAATGGCGTGAAAAGGAGATTGCCGGACAAGTAAACACATCGCTGTGGAACGCCATGGAGGAGCGCGGCACGTCGCCGCTTATCGCAGTCAGCATGTCACATATTTTCGGGTGGTCGGTCGATTTTTTCGGGATACAGAAAGAGGATGAGTTCCGCGTAATATATGCCCAGGAGTTTGTTGAGGAAGAACCGCTTGACAATTACCGCATTGTGGCTGCGTCGTTCCGTTCGTCGGGCAACACATTCTATGCAATCCCCTACACCCAGGATAGCGAAGAGTTATATTATAACATTGACGGCAACAGCCTTGAAGGAGCATTCCTCAAAGCTCCGCTTGACTACTACCGCATATCGTCAAAATTCTCAAACAGCCGCTATCACCCCGTGCTCAAGCGCCACCGCGCCCATCATGGCGTAGACTACGCTGCGCCCAAGGGAACGCCGGTATATGCAATAGGCAGCGGAAAAGTCATAAAGAAGGCCTATCAGGCCAACGGAGCAGGATATTACATTAAGATACGCCATAACAGCACATACACAACAAGCTACATGCATCTGTCAAAGTTCGCCAAAGGACTTAAAGAGGGCGACTTTGTAAAGCAGAAACAGGTCATTGGCTATGTGGGTTCAACCGGTCTCTCCACAGGCCCGCATCTTGACTTCCGCGTATTTGAAAACGGCAAGCCAATCAACCCGCTGACAATAAAGTCACAGCCCAAGAAACCCATAAGCGAGGCAAACAAAGAGGGTTTCAACGCCGTAAAGGACATATTCGTAAAGAGGCTCACTGCAATACCCATAGGCAACATAGATAACAAAGCCACATAATCAGCAGGGCAGTTATAAAGCATAAATGAGAGATATTGCGCGCAATATCTCTCATTTATGCTTTTTCTTCGGATTAGCAGGAAACCAGCCCTTCTCCACTCTTTTCTTCTGTTCAAAAACCTCTCCTATGCTCCAGAATGAAGAGAATGCCACAACGCCAAGAATTATTGACAAAGTAAGGTTTTCCACCAGCAGCGAAGCGGCTGCTGACACAATGCCTAACAGCAGAAAAAGCCACCAGCTCTTCACGCCTATATAATACTCCGCCTTTATGACAAGCGGATGAAAAAGCCCAATTACAAGAAAAGTTGCAACACCAATTATTATTCCCGAGAAGTTGAGTTCCATAAATAGTTTATATTGATACACCACGCAAAATTAGCAACTGAATACTTAAACACAAAAAATAATTTGCGGTTTTCGCGCTGTTCGTTTATTTTTGCAAATATGAAATCTACAAATGCAAAACCCTTTATAAAATGGGCGGGTGGAAAATACCAGCTGTTGGAGGAGATAGAACTATCACTTCCAAAAAACCTGCATAAATACAAAGAAATCACTTATATAGAACCATTTGTTGGTGGAGGAGCCGTACTTTTTTGGATATTGCAAAAATACCCAAATATAACTCGCGCAATTATAAATGACATTAACAGCGAACTCATTTGCACTTATAGAATAATAAGAAACAACATAAAGGATTTAATCCTGCAACTTGAGGTATTACAAAAAGAATACCTTTCCTTAGACACTGAAAAGCGAAAGGAGTACTATTTATCAAGAAGAACAGAGTATAACTCAAAGCAAGCTTCAGATGTCAGGCTTGCTGCACTATTTATTTTTTTAAACAAAACATGTTTTAATGGTCTGTACCGTGTAAATTCAAAGGGAATGTTCAATGTTCCTCATGGCAAATATGAAAATCCAAGAATATGCGACAAAGAAAATTTACACGCTGTATCAGCACTGCTCCAAAAAGTTGATATTCTATGCGGCGATTTCTCAATAACAGAAAAATATGCAGGAGAAAGCACAATCTTCTATCTTGACCCACCGTATAAACCAATATCAGCAACGTCATCATTCACGTCCTATTCAAAAGAAGGATTTAGTGATACAGAACAAATCCGTTTAAGGGACTTTTGCACACGAATATCAAGAATGAAGTCTTTTTTCATTGCAAGCAATTCCGACGCAAAAGAAGAAGCCGAGAAATCATTTTTTGACCGGATTTACTCCACTTTTAACATTAAACGAGTATCTGCCAGAAGATTTATAAATGCCAACCCCTTAAAAAGATGTTCTGTTTCAGAAATTTTAATTTCAAACACGACACAATAAGATGAAAGACTTCAACCTATTTATGTCTCAGCTCAGCGAGACAAATTCCACCTTGGAATCATTTACAGACTTTGACAAAGTTTATAAGAATGTATCTAAAATAGCCATAAAGCTCAATCAATTAAACTATCTGCTTGGAAAAACAAACATAAAAGAATCTATTAAGGAACTGTATGAAGAAAATCCAAAAGTCTTTGACGTCCTTGACATTCTTATAGCGGTTCGCAAATCAGATAAAAAGAAAGTTCTAAACAAGAAACTAAATCCCGTACTTCTCGAATCCTACTTTACCGATGTTGACAGTATATGCTGTTATATTGAGAGTACAGGACTTGCAGAAGTCTTTTCCTCAAAGCAAATTACGAATCTCGTTGATTATGTTTTTGGCATAGAGGTTGGCCTTGACACAAATGCCAGGAAAAATCGCGGTGGAAACATCATGGCATCTGTTGTTGCACAGAAGTTCACAGAAGCAGGAATTAAGTTCCGAACGGAAGTGAACAGCACAGAATTTCCTGACATTAAAACATTAGGCACAGACTTAAAACGCTTTGACTTTGTCATAGAAGCTAAGAACAAAACATACCTGATTGAAACAAACTATTACAACAGCGGCGGTTCTAAATTAAATGAAACTGCACGTTCATATTCAGAAATTGCACCTAAAATAAATATATATCCCCAATATGAATTTGTCTGGATAACCGATGGCAAAGGCTGGAATTCAGCAAAAAACAAATTGGAGGAAGCATACAACATAATACCCCAAGTCCATAACCTTACAACAATACACGATTTCGTCAAAACAGTAAAAGGAGACTGACCCGTAGAGAGTCCATTATGAATATGATAGTACCGTACTATAAATCTGACGACAAACAATTCACTTTGTTAAAAGGAGATTGCATCAAACTGCTCAATTCCTTTGATTTCAAGTTCGACATGATATTTGCAGACCCGCCATATCATCTTTCCAACGGAGGCTTGAGTATACAAAGCGGCAAATTAGTTTGCGTCAACAAGGGTGACTGGGACAAATCACAAGGAGCAGCCAAAGACTATGAATTTGACAAAGAATGGTTAACTGCATGTAAAAACAAACTAAAAGCAAACGGCACAATTTGGGTAAGCGGAACATATCATAATATATTTTCTATCGCTCGCTGCTTGACCGAGTTAGAATTTAAAATTCTCAATTGTGTTACATGGGTAAAAACCAATCCGCCACCAAACTTCTCGTGCCGGTACTTTACCCATTCCGCCGAATATATAATTTGGGCAAAAAAGAATGCAAGCATACCTCATTATTTTAACTACGAACTAATGAAAGATATAAACGGCGGAAAGCAAATGAGAGATGTCTGGAATCTTCCGGCCATTGCAAGATGGGAAAAATCATGCGGCAAACACCCGACACAAAAACCACTCTGCGTATTATCGCGTATAATTCAAGCATCAACTCCCAAAGGAGCATGGATTCTTGACCCATTTACAGGCAGCAGCACAACTGGAATTGCTGCAAATTTATTAGAACGCCGATTTCTTGGCATTGATAAAGAGGAAGTTTATTTACAGCTTAGTCAAAAAAGAAAAGAGGAAATAAAAGAGTTTGCAAAACAAAATGAATATTTGGGCAAGTTACAACGTCAGGCCCGATTATTCAGCACAACAAAATATAAAAACATTGTATCGGAAAACGAGGCAGAATATGCAACAGAACTTCCATTTTGAACAATTAACATTTCACAAAACTACCTAACAGTCATGAACATCATCAAAAATTCAATCGGAGCATGCGCGCTGGCGGCACTATTGCTTGCTGCGGCAGAAGCTAATGCCCAAGAGGCAAAATACACACCTACAGCCGAAAACCTCAAGGCACGCCAGGAGTTTGCCGACAGCAAATTCGGAATATTCATTCACTGGGGCATTTACAGCATGTTTGCACAGGGCGAATGGTACTTGCAGAATTTCCCCATTGACAAGGCCGAATACGCCAAGGCTGCCGACGCTTTCTACCCCCACCGCTTCAACGCCAAGGAGTGGGTTGCCGCAATAAAGGATGCCGGCGCAAAATACATCTGCTTTACCAGCCGCCACCACGACAGCTTCTCAATGTGGGACACGGAACAGAGCAGCTATAACATTGTCGACGCCACTCCATTCGGGCGCGACGTAATCAAGGAGCTTACCGACGAGTGCCACAAGCAGGGAATCAAGCTGCACCTCTACTACTCTCACATTGACTGGGCGCGCGATGAATATCCTTTAGGACGCACAGGAACTAAGGTAATTGGACGCGACATGGCAAAAGCCGACTGGCCGGCATATTACAAGTTTATGAACGGACAGCTTACCGAACTGCTTACAAACTACGGCGAGATTGGCGCAATCTGGTTCGACGGCAAATGGGACCGCGACCAGGACAGCATCCCTTTCAACTGGCAGCTTGACGAGCAGTATGCCATGATACACCGCCTGCAGCCGGCATGCCTCATAGGAAACAACCACCACGAGACGCCCAATCCGGGAGAGGACATACAGATTTTTGAGCGCGACCTTCCGGGCGAGAACAAGGCCGGGCTTAGCGGTCAGGATGTAAGCCGTCTGCCGCTTGAGACCTGCCAGACGATGAACGGCATGTGGGGATACAAGCTCGTTGACCAGAACTACAAAAGCACAGAAACCCTGCTGCGCCTTCTTGTCAGCACATCGGGCAAGGGCGCGAATCTGCTGCTGAATGTAGGTCCGCAGCCCAATGGTGAACTGCCCGCCGCTGCTCTTGAGCGCATGAAGGAGATGGGAGAGTGGCTGCGCGCCAACGGCGAGACCGTATACGGCACAACCGCCGGCGACATCCCGGCACAGGAGTGGGGAGTGACCACACGCAAGGGCAACCGCCTTTTTGTACACATTTTCAAGCTCGAGGGCAAGGAGCTTCTGCTTCCGCTCAACTGCAAAGTAAAGAAGGCTTTCACATACTCCGACAAAAAGAGCATCAAGACCAAAAAGACAAAGGATGGAATAAAGCTTATACTTAATGAAGTTCCAAGCGGCACAGACTACATCATAGAACTCATAACAAAATAACCCTTTATGACTATACTTGAAATTTGCGCGGGCAGCGTAGAAAGCGCCATTGCAGCGCGCGATGGCGGCGCCCAGCGCATAGAGTTGTGTGCCGCACTGGAAGTAGGTGGCGTGACACCCTCGGCCGGACTCATTGAACAGGCGCGCAAGGTCAAAGGCATTAAGCTGAACGTGCTCATACGCCCGCGCGGGGGAGATTTCCTTTACGACAGCCACGAAGCGGCCTGCATGGAGCAGGATATATACACATGCAAGCAGCTGGGCGTTGACGGCGTTGTCATTGGCGCACTGACAGCTGACGGTGACATTGACACCCTCCTGTGCAGACGCCTCATATCAACCGCCAATGGCATGAGCGTTACCTTCCACCGCGCGTTTGACATGTGCCGCAATCCTAAAGAGGCTCTTGAAGAGCTAATAGCCCTCGGATGCGACAGAGTGCTCACATCGGGCCAGGCAGCAACGGCCGAAGCCGGAATACCTCTGCTGAAAGAGCTTGTGGAACAGGCCGCCGGCCGCATATCAATAATGCCCGGATGCGGCGTGAGCAGCATCAATGCAGCAAAAATAGTGCAATCAACAGGTGCAGGAGAGATACACGCATCGGCCCGCAAAAGCGTCGGGAGCGGCATGAAATTCCGTCATGGCGGAGTAAGCATGGGAAGCCCCGGCAGCGATGAATACGCCCGCAAAGAGACATGCAAAGAGGAAGTGGCGGCAATTATTGAGAGGTTAAGAACTGTTTAAATTAAGAACAAGCACCATGCCAACAACTGAAAACAAATTTTTAAGAAAGGCAATAATCACAATTTGCCTGTTCTGGTCTATTCTTCTGCTTTTTCCCTTTTTTTACGACTGCGGACGCTTGCAAATCACATATAACAACTTAGGTCATGTGACAGCAACCCTTTCACCCGATTTCAGTGTAAGCAATGTGGAATGGAGCAAAATAGCTAAGTTCATCTGCATCATCATAATCCCCACCTTTACCCCATGGATTGCATGGGCATTCCGAAAGGCGAGGTTCTCCATGAAACCATACAGATTATGGCTACTGGCATGTGACATTTTACTTTCACTGGGAATAGTCTCGTTTTATGCAAGCAGAGCGTATAAAGACAGATTTGAATTATGCGGAAACCCTGACAGTTCCCTGCTTTTTATGCAAGATGGCTTTACAGCCCTATTCTGGCTTGGTGTTTGTGCGTTTTTCGTTATATGGACAATAAATGAGACTTTAAAAGTTCTTGCCTGTGCATATAACAAATATTGCATCCGTTCAAATCCCCAAAAACGGATTTTATTTTCAAGCAGCCGCAATTTGAACAGAGCAATAATAACCTTCTCTATTTTATGGTCGATTCTCATGCTGGCACTCAGTATTTATATTTCAGGGCGCACCAGCACAAGCTACCAGGGTGGCAACCCGGACTACACCTGGTACTATTGCTTCTCGCCTTTCAGCTGGTCGCAAGTCAAATGGGATTCTGCTCTGTTCTTATGTGGCATATCTGTTATTCCCGCTATCACGCCATGGTTTGTTTGGGCACTCCGCGAAAAAAAGTTCACCATGAAACTATACAGGTGGATACTTCTTATATGCAACGTGCTATACCTGCCCACAATTACCGCATATTTACTGTACAGTGCATGCAACAGCGACATTATTGACTACGACTATGACTACATTTACTCTCCATGGCTGCCAATTGTCGTTCAGTATATAGGAACTTATGCTGCTCCCTTCATCATTCTGTTCTTTATTTTGTGGGTAATATATAAAATCATTAAGGGCATTTTATATTGGTGCAACACTCTGAGAAAAAAGAATTGCAAAGGAAACGAGAAGGAATAAAGTTTTCAAGCATCGGATGAGCATGAGACACCTTATATTTGAAAACTTGAATACAAAGATGCAGTTTAAGGTGTCTTAAAAAACCGCGGCTAGCCCTTCATCCTCTTTGACAGGCAAAGTGCCGCTCAGTTAGCCGCAAAAATGGCGCGCTTCATTGAATAATACTTTGTAAAATTTTGCAGTTCGCAGATTTAAAGTAAGTTTGCAGAATAAAATAATACTAAAGCTTTATGAAAAGAAATCTTAAATTTTTCCTTTCGGCATTGATGCTCTGTGTATGCACATACGCAACAGCGCAGATACCCGAAGCCGGAAGGCTTTATTACATCTACTGCGACAACGACACGCAGCAATATTTCCATGTAAACAACGGCAGCCTTGCTGTTGCAGGAAATACCGAAGAGGGCAACCCTGATTATATTTTCCGCTGCATCGCAAACGGCGACTATCTGCAGTTCTACAACATGGGCAGCGGCAAGTACCTTGCGCACAAAAGAGTGCAGGACAATGGATACAACTTCACTGTGAGCACAGAAAAAGCATTCGTTGACGGCAACGTAACATTGTACTCTGCAGATGCAGGCAAATATTTCGTGATGAAAAACGATGGTTCATTTGACCAGGCCGACGGTGCGTTCAACAAGGAAAGCACAAATTTCTCTACCGACTACAAGTTCGTGGAGTACAACCCACGCCCGCAGGACGGCAAGATATACAACATCTACTGTGACAACGATTCAAAGCAGTATTTCTACAACGACAACGGCACGCTCCGCGTATCCAACATCCGCGACATAACATCGCCGGCATACCGTTTCAAGTGCTCTGTAACCGATGAGGGAAAATACAATTTCGAGTGCGTTGATGCCGACGGCAACGGAACAGGCTACTTTCTGAAGCACAAGGGAATACAGAACTCAGCGTTTGACTTTGAACTGGGAACAGCAAACACATACAATGTTGACGCCGTAACACTGTTTTCGCAAAATTCTGCCGGAGACGGCAGAAACCTCTACTTTGTAATGAACACCAACAACAGCCCCGACCAGTCTACAACCACATACAACAAGGCAACCACAAACTTCTGTACCGACTACATATTCACTGAATTTATCGAAGGCGCTGCCGAAATGACAATTTTCCTCGGCGCAAGCGACTACAATCTGTCATGCACGCTAAACGGCGAAAGCATAAGCAGCAGCTACACAGCCGGAGTGACTATCGGAAACATCAGCGGCACACTCACTGTTGATACAAGCAATCTGAATTCGGCATACACATTCAATGGTTTTGTAGATGAAGCAGGCAATACATACACAGTAGATGCCGACGGCAACCTTGACCTCGCTCAGTTCAACAGCAAGACAAACGACTTTTCGCTTACAGCACAGTTCGCGCTCAACATCTTCAGCGAGAACTACGGTGACAAATGGGTGCGCCTGAGTAACGCAAGCAACGGTTCATATTGGGCGGGTGTTGCCAGCGGCAATGACGGCGCTGCCGGAACGACTGCCACACTCGACTACACGTTGCTGCAGCAATTGTGGTGTCTTGTAGGTACAGCCGAGAGCTTCACGCTCTACAACTATGCAGCAGGCGAAGCACTCGCTCTGAACGTACCCATTGACGGCACATCGCACGCCAACGGCAATGCAGCGGTTCTTAACACGGACACCGGCGGCAAATGGTTCGTAATAGAAAACGGAGCAACATTCGCCATTCTGCCCAAGAGCAACAGCAACACCTCGTTGGGCATTAACATGTACGGTGGCGCAGGAGGCTCTCTCAAACTCTACGGTACAGCAGCAAACAACACCGGCAGCTACTGGAAAGCCGATGTTGTAGCAGCAAACCCGCTCACATTCTCTGCACAGGTGACAGGCGCACACTGGGGCGGCGAAAAACGCGTTGCAAACCACAAGTTCACAGTAGGAGGAAGCGCCTCAACCACCCGTATTACCGAGAGCATTGAAGCGCAGACATACTATCTGCCCAAGGACAAGGCTGTTACACTTGAGAGCGAAACATACCGCGGTTACGATTTCAAAGGATTCGTTGATGCAGACGGCAACACTGTTAACGGAGCGAACATTTCACTCCAGGAAAAGGAGTATGTTCTCACTGCCGCATACGAAGCAAATAGAGAGCGCACACTCTTCTACTCTCCCGATGCAAACAACAAGCCATACCGCATACCGGCAATAGCAACAGCCCCCAACGGCGACCTCATCGCAATCTCCGACAACCGTCCTTGCGGCAGTGACATCGGTTACGGCGAGGTAGACATTAAGTGCCGCATATCAAAAGACAACGGCCTCACATGGGGCGAAGAGTTCTTCATTGCCGACGGCGACGGACGCAACACCAATGAAATGCAGGCCGGTTACGGCGACGCAGCAGTTGTTGCCGACCGCGAGAGCAACAAGGTGCTTGTGATGATGGTGTGCGGCCGCACTGTATGCCACAACGGCCGTTGGACACCTGAAAAGATTGGAGACACCGACGCAACAGAAGTGAACCGCGTTGCGCGCGTATACGGTACATACAATGAGAGCACCGACAGCTGGAGCTGGAGTGAGCCCGAAGAGGTTACAGACGCAATGTACAGCATATTCCATGATGAAAACAACACCCCCACCGTTACATCAATGTTCATCGGTTCGGGACGCATCATGCAGAGCCGTGTAGTAAAAAAGAACGAGTATTACCGCCTCTACTGCTCGATATGGACGAGAGACGAAGGCAACCGCGTAATCTACTCCGATGACTTCGGCGGCACATGGAAAGTTCTTGGAACACTCGCCGACCGCCCGGCATCGGGAGGCGACGAGCCTAAGTGCGAGGAGCTCCCCGACGGCACAGTAATCTTGAGCAGCCGCAAGTACAACGGACGCTACTTCAACCTCTTCACTTTCGACGATGACACCTACACCACCGGCAGCTGGGGCACTGTAGTTGCCAGCAACAGCCAGACAGGCGGCATCTCATACGGCGGCAACTCAACAAACGGCGAAATATTCTGCGTAGAGGCCCTCAACGGCAATGGCAAGACAGTAAAGCTGATGCTTCAGAGCATTCCGAAGGGCAACGACCGCAGCAACGTAGGCTTCTATTTCAAGGAGATTGACCCTGAGACAGAATATACCACTACGACTTTTGCCGAAAACTGGACCGAAGGCCTCCAGGTATCTTACAAGGCATCCTGCTACAGCACCATGTCATTGCAGGCCGACGGCAAGATAGCATTCTTCTTCGAGGAGGTTCCGGGCGGATACTGCATGGTATACATTCCATTGACGATAAACGAAATCACCAACGGCGCATACTACAGCAAAGATGACCTTAAGCAGGCTGCAGAAGGGATTCTTGCACAGGAAGGCGTGGGATACCCAACAGCAGACAACAGCGCACGCACAACATTAAAGACGGCAATAGAGAACTTTGCAGCAGGCACAATAACAGCTGGCGAACTTGCTCAGGCTGTTACAGCGTACAAGGGAACAACCGAAGGCATACAGATGCCCGAAGACGGCAAGGCCTATACAATTACCTTCAGCACCCGCAGCAGCAGTTACAGCGACCGTTACATCAACTTCAACGGCACTGCACTTGTGAATGTAGAATGTGACGGAAATGAATTGCCAAAATCGGCACTCTTTGTATTCCGCAAGTTTACAAAGAACGGCAACACACGCTATATTATGGTGCCTGCATACGACAGCACAGGCAAATACCTTACCTACCAGACAGTGACAAACGAATACACTGCCGACATCAACGACTTTGCAGTTGCACCGCTAATAAGCACCACATCAAGCAACGTAACAAACAAGACCGCCGACAACCTGTTCGGACATGTATACTTCACGTTTGACAAGAGAGGCGCCAGCGGCAACCCAAACATCAGCGGAGTTTATATAATGAATGAGGGAAACGGCAATTTCGACAACTCAACAGTCCCTTTTCTTAACGGCACATACACGTCGGCACTCATTGTAAAGGAAGCAGAGTACCAGAACACCCCAACCCTCAATGCCATTGACGACATCGCCGGCGTGAGTGCAATAGGCACATTCAGCGCACCCTTTGCAACAATCGTTCCCGAGGGCGTGACAGCATACTGCATCAAGAGTGCCGATGGAGATTATGCCGAAATGACAGCTATTGCTGCCGGCGAGGCAATCCCGGCCAACCAGGGTGTGCTTCTTGCAGGCGAGGCCGGAAAATACACAATGACACCCGCAAAGGATGAGGCACGCGCCGACCTTAGCGGAAACCTCCTGGGACACAGCGCCGGAGCGGCAAAGACACTGACAGAGAGCGACAATGCCTACATTCTCACAAGAGCAAACGGCGCAACAGCCTTCTACAAAGGAAAAATCGGCTCAACGCTTGCCATGAACCGTTCATACCTCTCGCTAAGCACTCCTGCCGAAAGCGTACAGATTCGCCTTGACGGCACAACAGCTATTGAGGAAGTGAAAGGTGAAAACGGGAATGCGGGAACTTTCTATGACCTCACAGGCCGTCGCGTACACACCACAATCAAAGGCGGCATATACATCAAGGGCAACAAGAAGGTTATAATCAGATAAGAGCCACTGACAAGGATTTTTCAAACAACCACTAAAAAGAAATATTATGAAAAATAAATATTGTATGCCGCAGAGCAAGGAAATAGAGATACAGCCAGTAGAGATTATTGCTACATCTAATGATAATGGAAGAATCAAGATTGACAATTCCACTGAAGTAGACGCAAGCTCGTCATTTGCCGGAAAGCAGAGAGGCGAATGGGGCAATGTATGGAAATAAGTTCCACCAGCAAATAAAGTCAGAGGGTGTCAAGCGCGCTTGACACCCTCTGACTTTATTTACCCGGACGCATAGCACAGTCTCTGTCATCCTTCCAGCGACTGCAGCCAATAGTGGAAATCGTCCGCAGTTGCATACTCGTTCATTTCGATATAGTTTATGGCATAGTCAAGCGGCACTGTATACCCATACGATGCATACAGCTGCTCAACAAGCGCTTCGGGTGACACTGGTACAAACATTGCTTTTGCATATTAGAAGTTCCAAAGCATCTGTTTATTTCTGAAGCTGCTGCAACACCTTGTGCAGTTGCTCACCAAGACCTATTGAATAGCCCTCTGACATGAACACCACGCGGTTAAATGTGTCGGCAACAAGAATAAGCGGGCGGTTAGGATTCTTCAGTTTCATGTTCTTCACAATTTCGTTGTAAATTGTGTCGTCTATGTCAGTACCCCAGACAACCGTTGAAGGCAGATTCGGGAAGTCGTTCACAAAACGCCCAGCCTCGCCCCTGTCGCGGAAAAGGAACACCATCTTCTTGCCCCACTTCTCAAATTCGGCCTTATATGGCATTACATCGCGCAGGAAGTGATTGGTGGGCTCGTTACCGGGAGCAACCAGAGCTATGATATAATAACCGCGGCCGGTGGCCGAAAGAAGCGAGCGGTTGCGTGCTTCCTTGATATCATAGAAAAGATTTTCACTGTTGAAATCCCCTATAACCTGAAGTTCCTCGCTGCTTTCGCGCTGCACATACTGCAGTGGACACTCCTCGTCTTTCTTTACGCTAAAGAAAGCAAGATGGGCAAGCACGCCGCCGTCGGCCATGCGCGTTCCCGTCATAAGCAGATAATCGCCTTCGTCAATTGCAGTGCTGCCGCTGAAATGAGATTTGAGCGTAGTCGCCTCCTCGGGGTAGCCAAGCAGCTGCAGCCGTCCGTCAACAATCTTCGATATTGTAAAGTGCGAATAGTATTTAGGATTATCAAAATAGCGTGTAGGTTCAAAAGCCACCTTGATACTGCCCTGCGGCGCATTCTCGCCCTGCGCTGCACCGAAATTAACATCGGTCCACTCTCCCGGAACAATCATGTATTGTGTCTTTCCTGTCACCTCGTCTATGCGTGCCGGGATTCCTATCGCGCGGGCGCCTGAAACAAAGAATATGTCGCGCGAATGCGGGTCGGCAACACGCATATTCCACACGCCCTCAGGAGACATGCAGAGCGAGAGCGGATTCCACTCGCTGCTTACTGCAATATTCTCGCGGCACCAGTTGACCCAGCGCTGCGGGTCTCCGGCAAAGAACTGCCTCTTGTCGGCATCAAACTGCTTGCGGAAAAATGATTTATAAGGTGTCAGCATTTCGTTGCTCACGCGCGGATTAAGTATGTAGCTGCGGTAAATTTCGTCATAGCTGCCGTTGCGCGCTGTATTCTCAAGGTGGTCAAAGAGAACCTCAAGAGAGACATCACGAAGGTCCTTGTCGGACACTGCCGACAACAAGAAATAGGCAAGCGCAAGGTCCTCGCGAGGAACTCCCGACAAGAACTTCACTATTGTTTCATGGTTTCCCCTTGACTTGCGCAGAATATCAACAATATCCCTTTCATGAAGTCCGTTAAAGCCCAGGAACTGCGCAAACAATCCTGCCATTTCGGGAGTAATGAATGTTGACACATAAGCATTTCTAACAGAATCCTCTGCGGCAAAGCGCCTTGCATTCTCAGCCGCCTGCTTTGCGCTTACAAAAGGCACATTATTCCGCTCATGCGGAGGAGTGATGTTCATTTCCAACGTGGCTTCAAAGCCGGGGTTCTTGTCAAGAACAACCTTTACATTATTATCCTTGCCGGCCGTAAATTTCGCAAAACCGAACTTGCCGTCCTTTGAAGCCCATGCAATCATATCTCCAAGACCGCTGGTAATTGAGGTGCGGCCCTCTTCGCTGCATACCTTTGTGGCAGCAGTGTAGAATTCGGCATAATTGTAAATTTTGAACTCCACTGTTGCCTGCACCGGAGCACCTGAGGCATCAACCACCTGTATATTGGTTGTCGCCACAGGGGCATAGTTCGATGTAACATTTATTTCTGTAAAGCAAGGGGTTACACTAAGCACCTCTTCAGGGCCGTCATAGCTGCCGAAAGCGTTTGTGTGCATAAGCATTCCGCGTGAAGCGGGAGCATTGAACCATGCAAGATTCAGCACCGGTTCAGGCTCGCAAGCGCCAAGAAAATACCATTTGCCGTCAACCCATGCCTCTACCCAGGCATGGTTATTGTCGGTATGCGCCCAGCGCGGAGTATACACCTGGCGTGCCGGAATGCCCACAGCACGCAATGCAGCAACAGTAAATGTTGACTCCTCGCCACAACGTCCGTAAGCAGTGCGCACTGTTGCAAGCGGAGAGCTTGTGCGTATGTCACTGGGAGTGTAGGTAACCTTCTCGTGGCACCAGTGGTTCACTTCAAGCACAGCATCGTGCATGGAAAGCCCTGCCACCCTGTCCCTGAGCTCGTTGAAAAACACCTCGCGGCTGTTGTCAAGATTCTCGTTGTTCACTCTTACCGGAAGCACAAAGTGAAGGAACTCCCTCACCGGAACACTCTTTCCCCAAGGCATCTCCACGCGCGCCTTAAGTGCATAATCGACATTCTTCAGATGAAATTCTGCCGAATAGTCTGCAAGGTCGGGCAAAGGCATGTATGCGTAGAGGAACTGCATCGCCTGACGGCGCTGCAGCGACATTTCACTGTCAAAAATCGTAAAATAGGCATCATTGCCTACAGCCACGCGTCTTTTTTCAAAATCGCGTGCAATCTTGCCCGTTTTGTCAAAGTTCTTTTGAGCCTCTGCCGTTCCAAAAGAGAACAGCATGAAAAGCGCTGCAAGCAGCAGGGAAAATTCTCTTTTCATATTGTGATTATTTTGTTCTGTCAACAAGAAACTGCATATCCATTAGCACAAAATTATACAATTATTGCCAAATTATCACAAAACCGGCACAGTTTATTGAGAAAAGATTGCCAAAGCGCACTCTTATATGCGATTTTTATCTGCGCGCGCACGGTAATTATAAATGATTTCTTATCTTTGCCGTATATTGCGGGTATTTTACGCACATTGCACCAATTGAAAAATGGCAGAAAAGAGTAATAGAGAGATAAAGACATCAAGCCTCATCAAATGGCTTTGGAAAAGTTCGGCAGGGGCACGCAGGCAGGCTGCCGCAAACACATTTATAGGCGGCATTGACATCCTGTGCCAGCTGCTTTGGGTTCTTGCATGCAAGCATGCGATAGACATTGCAACCGGAGTGGAAGAGGGTTCTTTGGCAAAGACCGGAGCAATAATCGGAGCGCTTATGCTCACCGAGATTCTTTCACGCGGCATAAGCCGCTGGATACACGCGGTTGTTGGCAACAAGGTGCGCAACAGAATGAGGCTGAAAATTTTCTCACGGCTGCTGCGCGGAGACTGGATGCGGCTGCAGAAGCATCACACCGGCGACCTTACCAACCGGCTTGAGGGCGATGTAAACAGCATCACAGCACTTATCACAGAGACAATACCGGCAACAATACTCGTTATTTTGCAGCTTACAGCATCATTCTTCCTGCTGTTCAGCATGAGCCGCATGCTGGCAATTTCAATTCTCATAATACTCCCGGCATGCCTCTTTGTAAGCCAGTTCTACGTGCGCCGCATGAGAAGGCTCAACCGCGATGTGCGCGACAGCGACAGCAAAATACAGTCGGTGCTGCAGGAGAGCCTTCAGCACAAGGAACTGATAAAGGCATTGGAGCAGAACAACAGCACAGAGAAGCAGCTTTCCGAACTGCAGAAGAAGCTGCATTCTCAGGTAACAAGCAGGACAAAATTCTCGCTCGGCGCATTCACCCTGATACAGTTAGGCTTTGCCGCCGGCTATCTTGTAGCGTTCCTTTGGGGAGCTGACAGCCTGCGTCAGGGAGCGATAACATTTGGAACAATGACTGCCTACCTGCAGCTCGTAAGCCTTATACAGCGCCCGACAATGGACCTTAGCGGCTACATTCCAAGCATTGTTGCGTCAATCACCGCCGCAGAGCGCCTTTACGAGCTTGAAGACATTCCGCTTGAAAAGCAGGGCGATGCAATCATGCTTGACGGAACGGCAGGAGTGCGCTTCAAGAATGTAACATTCCGATACACCGATGAGAGCCGCATCATACTCAACGACTTCACCTACGACTTTCCGCCCAACAGCAGCACGGCCATAGTGGGCGAGACCGGTGCAGGAAAATCAACCCTCATCCGCCTGCTTGTAGCGCTCATAAACCCAAGAAGCGGAAAAATTGAAATTTACAACGGCAAGGAACAGCATGAATCATCAACACTCACCCGAAGCAATTTTGTGTACATCCCGCAGGGCAACAGCCTTGTCAGCGGCACAGTAAGGGACAACCTTTTAATGGGCAACCCCGATGCCACAGAAGAGCAGATAAAGAGAGCCCTGCACATTGCATGCGCCGACTTCATACTTGAGGCACCGGACGGCATAGACAGCGAGATTACAGAAAGAGGAGGCGGGCTAAGCGAGGGCCAGGCACAGCGCATTGCCGTGGCACGCTCCATTCTGCGCCCGGGCAGCATACTTATTCTTGACGAAGTAACATCGGCGCTTGACGAAGAGACCGAGCAAGAGATGCTGCGCCGCCTGACACAGAGCCAAATAGGCAAAACACTCATATTCGTAACGCACCGCCCTGCAATAATACAGTACTGCAGCCAGGTGCTGAGAATAGAAAAGCCAAAGAAAAGCGCACAATAACGCCTTTTAGGCAAAGCAAGCACCGCTATTTGCCATTTATGGGACGCACAAACAATAAAGCAGAAGAAATTCCGTTTCTAAAAAGATAAAAAACATACTATGATTGAATACTTGAAGGGAGAGGTTGCCGAGCTTACACCGGCAACAGCAATAATAGAGTGCTGCGGCGTAGGCTACGAAACCAGCATAACACTGAACACATACAGCGCTCTGCAGGGGAAAAAGGATGCAAAGCTGTTCATATATGAGGTAATACGCGAAGACACCCACCAGCTTTACGGCTTCAGCAACAAGCAGGAACGCGAGCTCTTCCTGCTGCTTATTTCCGTATCAGGCATAGGCGGCAACACTGCCCGCACAATATTGTCGGCGTTCACCGTGACCGAACTGTGCGATGCCATAGCAAGCGGAAACGAAACAGCAATAAAGAGCGTCAAAGGCATAGGCCTAAAGACCGCGCAGCGCCTTATAGTGGACCTCAAAGACAAGATTTCCGGAATATATAACGGCGAATCAGGCATCAGCGCGCCCGTTGCAGCAGCAAACAACGACAACATTGACGGTGCAGTACAGGCACTCGCAATGCTGGGATTCCCGGTATCGGCAGCAAACAAGGTTGTGCAGTCAATAGCCAAGAGCGAGCCCGGCGCAACAATAGAACAGCTCATAAAGCTAGCGCTCAAGCAGTTATAATTCAAGAAAAGGAAATGCAGAGAAGCATACTGACACTGGCATTCATTCTCCTCGCAAGTATTGGAATATTTGCGCAGGGCAGTATGCGCTCCGATTCAATACGAAAGAACGCCCGCGAAAGAAGGACTGCGCGACAGGCGCAGCGCGCCGCAAAAGACACAATACCGGCACGCTACCCCATTGCAAAGACAGTTCCCGACAATGTAGACGGCCTCAGACGCCACGCCCTTGACCTAAAGAACCCGCAGAACATTGTTACCGACACCCTCTACAACGAGAACGACAGCACCTACACCATTGCAACAAGGTTAGGCAGCAGCCATATACTGGGCACCCCTCTCCTGCTCAACAGAGAGGAATATTCGCTATGGCACGAAAAGAGCCAAATGCAGAGCTACTTCAGGAACAAGGGCAACGAGGAGTGGCAAAACGCAAAGAAAAAGGACAAGTTCGACTTTACCGACATGCACTTTGACCTCGGCCCGGCCGAAAAGATATTCGGCCCGGGAGGAGTGCGCATAAAGACGCAGGGAAATGCCGAGCTGAAGATTGGATATTCATTTCAGAGCACCGACAACCCCTCGCTTCCTTCGCGCAGCCGCAGCACCAACAGCTTTGATTTTGACGAAAAGATAAACCTGAACATGCGCGGCAGCGTAGGCGACAAGATGAACATGGACTTCAATTACAACACAGAGGCCACGTTCAGTTACGATGCCAAGAAGATTAACCTGAAGTATGAAGGCAAGGAGGATGAAGTAATCAAGCTGCTTGAGGCGGGAAATGTCACATTCCCGACAAATTCAAGCCTCATCAAGGGAGCATCGTCACTCTTTGGCCTAAGGGCCGATTTTCAGTTCGGCAAGCTCTCTCTGCAGACGGTAATATCGCAAAAAACCTCAAACACCAACGTAGTAAGCTCAAAGGGCGGCACCCAGCTCACAACATTTGAGATTGAGGTCACTAACTACGACGAGAACAAGCACTTTTTCCTCGCCCACTACTTCCGCGACAATTATGACCGCTCAATGTCGCAGCTGCCCACAATCCTGTCGGGCGTAACCATAAACCGCATTGAGGTGTGGGTTACAAACAAAACCAGCGACTACAACAATCCGCGAAACATAGTTGCCTTTACCGATATTGCCGAAAACCGGCGCATCAGCAACAGCATGTGGTCGGGCAGCGGAATGCAGCTGCCGGCGAACGAGTCGAACAACCTCTATTCGCAAATGAACAGCACCTACTCAGCAATAAGGGATATTGACCAGGTAAACAATGTGCTGGGCAGCATTGAGGGAATAAACGGCGGACTGGATTATGAGAAACTGTCAAATGCCCGCCTGCTCTCTGCAAGCGAGTACACGCTCAACAATGCCTTGGGATTCATTTCGCTCAAGACCCCATTGCGTGCCGATGAGGTGCTTGCCGTTGCTTACGAGTACACCTACGGCGGACAGACCTATCAGGTGGGCGAATTCTCAAACGACGTAAAGGAGTCAAAGACTACGCTCTTCGTAAAGCTCCTAAAGCCAAACGCATGCTCGCCCAAGAACGGATGCTGGGACCTCATGATGAAGAACGTCTATTCGCTCGGCACACGCAACCTCAAGGAGAACGACTTTAAGCTCGATATATATTATGCCAGCGACAGTCTGGGCACTAATATCACCTATCTGCCCGAACAGGAGCTCAAGAGCAAAAGCCTTCTGCAGATGCTCGGGCTCGACCGTCTTGACAGCAACAACAGCAAAGAGAATCCCAACGGAATATTTGACTTTATCCAGGGATACACGGTTGATGCCACATCGGGGCGCATCTTCTTTCCATCTGTAGAACCGTTCGGCAATTACCTCAGAGAAAAAATAGGCAACGGCCTGCTTGCCGACAAATATGTTTTTGAGGAGCTGTATGATTCTACCAAGACCGTAGCAAAGCAGATTGCCGAAAAGGACAAGTTCTACCTCATAGGAGAATACACAGGCTCGGCAGCCAACGTAATACAGACCGGTTCAACAAACATACCTCGCGGTTCGGTTGTGGTTACCGCAGGCGGCGTCACGCTTGTGGAGAACAGCGACTATCAGGTAGACTACTCGGCCGGAACAGTTACCATATTAAACCAGAACATAATTGATGCCGGCACTAACGTACAGGTGTCGCTTGAGAGCAACACCCTCTTCAACATGCAGCGCAAGACGGTGCTCGGCCTCAACTGGAAATATGACTTTTCGGACGACTTCAAGTTCGGAGGTACATTCATGTCGCTTTCCGAAAAGCCTCTGACCTCAAAAGTGGATATGGGTTCTGAACCGCTGCAGAACTTCATCTGGGGCTTCAATTTGAGCTGGAAAAAGGAGAGCCAATGGCTGACTAATATGATTGACAGGCTGCCATTCCTCAGCTGCACTGCGCCATCATCAATAAACTTCAGCGCAGAGTTTGCCAAGTTAGAGGCAGGAACATCAAGCGAGGTGCAGAGCGAAGCCTCGTACATTGATGACTTTGAGAACACCGAGAACGGAATAGATATAAAGTCCCCCTCGCAATGGATGCTCGCCGCCATCCCCCACGGAATGCCGGGAAGCAGCCTTACCAATGACATACGCACTGGTTACGACCGCGCGCGAATAAGCTGGTACACCATTGACCCGCTGTTCACCCGCCGCAGTTCGTCACTTACTCCGGCGCATATAAAAAGCGACATTGAGCAGTTGTCGAACCACTATGTTCGTGAGGTATACGAGCGCGAGCTATACCCCAACAAGGAATCGACTTACGGCGAATCGTCAACCCTTTCGCTGTTTGACGTCACATACTATCCTAACGAGCGCGGTCCGTACAACCTTGATACAAATCTGGACATCAACGGACATCTCAACAGCCCCGAAAAGCGCTGGGGCGGCATTACGCGGCAGCTGACAACAACTGACTTTGAGAGCGCAAACATCCAGTACATTGAATTCTGGATGCTCGACCCGTTCATCTATGACCAAATGAATATGGGCGGCGACCTCTATTTCAATTTGGGAGAGGTGTCGGAGGATATTCTCAAGGACGGCAAGAAGTTCTTTGAGAACGGCCTGCCTGCAAGCAGCAACTCCTACGAATTTGAAGAAACCGTGTGGGGACGGACACCCACAACGGCCAGCCTTGTATATGCGTTCGACAACAATAACGACAGCCGCAAGCAGCAGGATGTGGGACTTAACGGACTAAGCAGCGAGGACGAGGCAGAGTTCCCCACATACAAAAACTATCTCGAAACCATAAAAGGCATAGTGCGCCCCGAAGTCTACGACAGCATAGCAGCCGACCCGGCCGGTGACAACTACCACTACTTCAGAGGAGGAGACTACGATGCAGCACAGCGCAGCATCATTGAGCGCTACAAATATTACAATAACACCGAGGGCAACTCCCCCTCATCATCGGGCGAGAACTTCAGCAGCGCAGCAAAAACCACTCCCGACATTGAAGATGCCAACCAGGACTTCACAATGGACGAGTATGAGAATTTCTTCCAGTACAGAATCTCGCTCCGACCCGACGAGATGCAGGTAGGCAAGAACTACATAACCGACAAGCGCACAGTAACAACCAAGCTGCGCAACGGAAATACCGAAAGCGTAAACTGGTATAAGTTCCGCATCCCCATAGACGAGTATGAGAAAGCGGTGGGAAGCATACGCGACTTTACCTCAATACGCTTCATCCGCATGTACATGACGCAGTTCAGCAAGCCCATCACCCTGCGCTTTGCAACCATGCAGCTGGTGCGCGGCGACTGGAGGCCCTACCTGCAGCCAATTGCCTCAAAGCAGAATACCGCCCCCACGGTGTCGGGCGAGTTCACTACATCGGCTGTAAGCATTGAGGAGCATGGCGACAGAAAGCCGGTAAACTATGTACTGCCTCCTGGAATAACCCGAATTATTGACCCGAGCCAGCCACAGCTGCGCCAGGACAACGAGCAGGCACTGTCGCTCAACGTAAACAATCTTGGCAGCAAGGAGTCGCGCGCCGTGTACAAGAAGAGCAATCTTGATATACGCCAGTATGAGCGCATACAATTATACATACACGCCGAAGCGCCCGAATTCGAGGCAAGCGAGCTCAAGGACAACGACCTGTCGCTGTTCATACGCTTGGGTTCGGACTACAAGAGCAACTACTATGAATACGAAGTGCCTCTGGCCATTACTCCGCACGGCTCTTACGACGGCAACAGCAGTTCTGCCGCAGCCCTCGTGTGGCCGCAGGAGAACATGATTGACATTCCGCTGAGCAAGCTCACGAATATCAAGGTTAAGCGCAACGCGCTGCGCAACAGCAACTCCGAAGGCGTTACGAACACCACAATCTACAGCGAATATGACGAAGAGACGCCGAAAAACAGAATAAGCATTGTGGGAAGCCCTTCGGTTGGGCAGATAAAGGTGATGATGATTGGCGTGCGCAACAACAGCGCCGGAACAAAGTCGGCAACAGTCTGGGTAAATGAGATGAGGCTGCTCGGCTTCAACAACAAGAGCGGCTGGGCTGCACAGGGCAACCTTAACATAAAGCTGAGCGACATTGGTTCATTTGCAGCGCAAGGAAAAATAGAAACCGCAGGATTCGGCGGCCTTGAGGACAAGCTCGCATCGCGCCGCACTGACGACTACTACCGCTACTCTCTTACAGGAACACTGGACTTTGGACGCTTCTTCCCCGAATCGTTCAAGCTCTCCCTGCCCACATACTATTCATACACCGAAGAGGTAACATCTCCGCTCTACAGTCCGTTTGACACAGACCTTCTGCTCGACGATGTGCTTGACACATACCAGGGTGCAAGCAGAGACTCCTTGAAGAATATCGCCGAGGTGCGTTCTGTGATGCGCAACTTCAGTGTCAGCAATGCCAAGATAAACATCAAGAGCAAGACACCTATGCCCTACGACCCGGCAAACTTCAGTTTCAGTTTCTCACATGCAAGCACCAAGAACAGCGGAAGCACAGTAAGCTGGGAGAACAGGCTCAACTGGAAGGCATCGGCATCATACAACTACTCAAGCCCCATAAAGACAATCAAGCCTTTTGAGAAGATAAAGAGCAAGTCAAAGTGGCTCAAGATAATGAAGGAATGGGGAGTAAACCCATTGCCGCAGACACTGTCGTTTAATACCGACATAACACGAACATACCACGAACTGCAAAGACGAGACCTCAACGCCATTGCAGGCGGCGAGGAGATTCCGCTCACATTCTCGCAGCAGTTCTACTGGAACCGCTCCTTCTCAATCAAATGGGACCCCACAACAAACCTCAGAATGAGCCTCAGCACCGGAACAAACGCCGAGGTTGAAGAGCCGTTCCTGCCGGTAAACAAGGACCGCTACCCCAACGAGTATGAAATATGGAAGGATTCCGTAAAGACAAGCCTCAGAAATCTGGGGCGCCCATTGGGCTACCAGCAGAACTTCACGGCATCGTACACCCTGCCGCTGAACAAACTGCCTATATTCGAGTGGCTCACTGCCGATGCAAACTACTCTGCTACATATAACTGGCAGCGCGGCAACAGCGTCGGAGGAGTGAACTTCGGCAACAACATTTCAAACAAGAGAAATGTGACACTCAAGGCAACAATGAACCTTGAAAAGCTATACAACATTGTTCCCTACCTTGAAGAGACCAACAAGCGCTTTGCCGGAGGAAGCAAAAAGAGCGCAAGCAAGACAAGAAAGCCAAAGGTAAAGAAACCAAAGCCATTCAGCAAAGAGATTAGGCTGAAAACCGATACAACCGTAACCCTGAAGCATAATCTGAAGAACAAGAAACTCGAAGTGGCAGCACGGACAAAATCGGGCGAGAAGTACAAGCTGAAATTCAAGGTTATTGACGAGAACAGCATACTCATAAAGAACAATGACAGCATAAGCGTAAAAGTAACCATTACAGCAAAGGAAAGCAGTAGCGAAAGAGGCAAGTTCGCTAAAATAATGCAGTACCCCACAAGGGCGCTCATGCTTGTGCGCAACATCTCGCTCACCTACACCAATGCTTACGCCATGAACCTTCCGGGCTTCATGCCAAGCGCCGGCGACATATTCGGACAGAACAAGACCGACGGAGTATATGCCCCGGGATTAGACTTTGCGTTCGGATTCATCAACGACGACTTCTTAAACAAAGCCCACAGGCGCAACTGGCTGCTGAAGAACGACAGCGTCTCTTCACAGGCATCGACCACCGCAGCCGAGGACCTTCAGGTGCGCGTTACGCTTGAGCCGGCAAAGGACTTCAAGATTGACCTCAACGCAAGCTGGACCAGAAACAGGAGCAAGAGCATACAGTTCATGTACGACGGCATGCCAACAAACGAAACCGGCGGTTTCTCAATGACAACCATCAGCATAGGCAATTCATTCGGCGGCGGAAGCGCCGACAACAACTACCAGTCGGATGTATTTGACAAATTTACCGGCAATCTTGAAACCTACCGCCAGCAGATAGAGAAGAAGTACGAGGGAACACGCTACCCGGAATCAAGCGCTCTTGCCGGACAGATATATGACCCCGCAAACGGCGGAGTAGACAAATATTCGGCCGATGTTATGATTCCCGCATTCCTTGACGCATACACCGGCGGAGGAGGCAACGGCATATTCCCGTCAATGCTGCGCATGCTTCCTAACTGGAAAATAAAGTATTCGGGCCTGTCAAAATTAGAGCTCTTCAAAAAATGGTTCAAGAGCGTTAACATTGAGCACGGCTACAAGAGCGTATATGCAGTAGGTTCATACAGCACATACGCCACCTACATGGAGTACACCAAGGGCATAGGCTTCGTAAACAGCACAACAACCGGAGCGCCTGTGCCAAGCAGCCGCTACAACATAAACACAGTGTCGATAAACGAAAGTTTCTCTCCGCTCATCGGCCTTGACGTAACCACCAACAACAATATTACAGTAGGCGGCAAGTTCATTCAGTCAAGAGTGCTGAACCTGAGTCTCACCGCAATACAGATGGTTGAGACATACTCCCAGGAAATAGCCTTCAACGTAGGTTACAAGATTCTAAACTTCAAGCCTTTCGGCGGCGGCAAGAAAGCCAGCAAGGATAAGAAGAGCAGCGGCAACGACATAAACATACGCGCCGACTTCTCATTCAGGAACACATCGTCAATCTGCCGCAGCATTGACAAGGGCACAACCCAGGCAACAAGCGGAAACAAGTCGTTCAACTACTCTGTTACCGCCGACTACGCCTACAGCAAGATGCTTACCTTCAGCCTCTATTTTGACAGGCAGAAGACAATACCGCTTATATCAACAAGCTCGTATCCAACTACCACCACCGACTTTGGCATAAGCATGAAGTTCTCATTGACAAGATAATGCATCATAGAAGCCGTTTAATTTTCTTATAGAAGCCACATAACCCCATGTACAGAAAACTGATTCTCATGGCAATGCTCGCATTGCCCATGCTTGCAGCCGCAGGCAACCGCATAATAGTATCAAAGAAAGCCTTGCAGCTCTATGTTGTCAACGACAGGAACGACACAATATTCCGCTGTCCCATTTCATGCGGCAAGAATTTTGGCAACAAGACAGAAATTGGCGACTTCAAGACCCCCGAAGGCGATTTCAAGATTAAGATGATGTACGATGCAACATCGTGGAAGCATGACTTTGGCGACGGAAAAGGAATGCGCAAAGGCGCATACGGCCCGCTGTTCTTCAGGCTGAACGTCCCGGGGTTCAACGACATAGGCATACACGGCACAATATTCCCCGAAAGCATAGGCACACGCAGCAGCGAAGGATGCGTAAGGCTCAGGAACGAGGATATAAAGAAACTCTACCGCTACTGCTACAACGGCATGCCGGTGAGAATTGAAAAGGATGAAATAACGGAATAGAAGGAGCAAAAAAAGGCATTATGAAAGCGAACCCCAATGTAAACAGCATGGATGAGATGCTTGACAGCCTTTATGGAGCAGCCGGCACTACAGAGAGAAAACTTTAGAAAAGAGGCGGCTCAGTAGAAAAAAGGTGTGGGTTAGCAAAATATTTGCGGTTGTAATAAAAAAACAGACCCCTCGTCGCTTCGCTCTGTCGTGATGAACAATTGCGCAATGATAAGCACAGGTAATTTCTTTAACCGGCACCGTTAAATT
>JAFXAR010000067.1 GCA_017516885.1 Bacteroidaceae bacterium | reverse complement strand
TTTTTTTATTTTTTGAGGGCGCATAGCGGGCTATGCAACCGCAAAAAAGAAAGAAACAGGCATTTTTGAATATAAAAAATGGCGAAATAGACGAAACACGCTTCTATAAGAAAATACTTTTTAGAAATTTAAACAGCTTCTATATCTCTAAAAAAACCAAACAGCACTTAAATTATCAAAATCAAAAAGAGAAAAGAGCAGATATTTGTTTAATTTTGTAGAATATAAACTGTACACAGTCATGAACGATATAAAAACAAATGAGAATCCGCTTCTTGCACCATACAGCACCCCATTCGGCGCTGTGCCTTATGACCGCATCACGCTCGACCACTTCATACCCGCCATAGAGGAACTGATAAAGAGGGAGAATGAGGAGATTGAGAAAATATGCAGTAACAGCGAACCGGCAACATTTGAGAACACGATTGCCGCATTTGACTACATGGGCACGCCTCTGAGCATTGCAATGTGCGCATTCAGCGCACTCATAAATGCAAGAAGCCATGACAAGATTCTTGCCGTTGAAGAGAAGATACAGGACATATACACCGCCCACCAAAACGATATTACACTCAACGAGCGCCTTTTTGCAAGGATAAAGGAAGTTCACAGCAGTGATACAAGCAGCCTCAGAACCGACCAGAGAAGATTGCTCGATGAGACCTACACTGCATTCGTGCGCAGCGGTGCAAACCTATCGGGCGAAGAGCGGGAGACTTACCGCGCTCTCACATTAAGACTTGCCGCGCTCTCACTAAAGTTCCAGGAAAATTGCATTAAGGACACCGATGCCTTTACGCTCTACGTTGCCAACGAGAACGACCTTGAAGGCATTCCGGCCGATGTTGTTGAGTCGGCGGCAAGCCATGCAAAAGAGAATGGCAAGGAAGGATGGGCATTTACTCTGCACCGGCCGAGCTATCTGCCGTTCATTACATACTGCAAGAACCGCGAGCTGCGACGGCAGATGTACATGGCATACAGCACCATTGGCGCCAAAGGGAACGAATTTGACAACAGGGAGATTGTAAAGGAAACCGTAAACAAAAGGCTTGAACTTGCACGACTGCTTGGCTACAACACATACAGCGATTATGTTCTTGCCGAGCGCATGGCACAGAACAGCGATGCAGTATTCTCAATGCTTGGCAAACTCACATGGTCATACCTCCCGGCAGCGAAAAAGGAGCTAAAGGAGATTGAGGAGTATGCAAAGAGGATTGAAGGCAAGGAATTCCGGCTGGAACGCTGGGACTTCGCATACTATTCCGAAAAGCTGAAAGAGGAGAAATACAGCCTGAACGATGAAATGGTGCGGCCATATCTTGAACTTAACCAGGCAATATATGGCGCATTCTACCTTGCCACAAGACTCTATGGCGTTACATTCAGGCAGAACCACGATATACCGGTGTTCAACCCCGATGTAAAAGTTTGGGAGGTATATGATTACGACGGCACCTACCTGGCACTGCTTTACTGCGACTTCTACGCACGCAAAGGCAAGCACGCGGGGGCATGGATGGACTCAATAAAGCCGCAGTACCGCGACAGCGAAGGCAAGGAGCACCGCCCGCACATTACGCTTTCAACCAACTACCGCAAGCCATTGCCGGGCAAGCCCACCCTGCTGAACCACGATGAATTCAACACGCTCATGCATGAATTCGGCCACTGCCTGCACGGAATCCTCTCCGACGTCACCTACCCGGGCCAGTGCAGCCCCAACGTCTTATGGGACTTCGTTGAACTGCCGTCGCAGATAATGGAGAACTTTGCAACGGAAGAGGAGTTCCTGCAGCATTTTGCCTTCCACCACAAAACGGGCGAGAGCATCCCCGCCGACACGCTCAGGAAAATAAAGGAATCGGGCACATTCAAGGCAGCCTACCAATGTGTACGCCAAGTGGGACTGGGGCTTATTGACCAGGCATGGCACAACATTTCACAGCCATTCAGCGGCGACGTGCTTGAATATGAACAGTCGGTAACAGCAGCACTAAGAGTAATGCCTGTAATAAAGGAAACCGGAATAACCCCGCAGTTCGGGCACATAATGTCGGGCGGATATTCTGCCGGGTACTACAGTTACAAATGGGCAGAGATTCTTGATGCCGATGCTTATACAAGATTCAAGGAAGAGGGAATATTCAATATGAAGACAGCGCAGTCGTTCCGCGACTGCATCCTTTCCAAAGGAAACAGCAGGCATCCCATGGAACTCTACATGAAATTCCGAGGCCGCAAGCCGCAAATAGAACCGCTGCTCGAGCGCGACGGAATAGGCACAATATGCCCGCATCTATAAGTTCCATAACAGTTTCTTAAACAAATACAGTTTGGCAATGAAAACTTTTGCAGAAAAAATAAAGAGCACTATCTTTGCAATCCTTATTATGCTTGCCGTAACGGGCTGCTCAAAAGACGATGACATTGGAGAGATATTCGTTGACCGCGAATGGACGCTCTCAATAGTAAAGGAAGGAGCTGTCGAGTACTACAGCAGCAAAAAGTACAATGTAAAGTTCACCGAAACACAGTTCAGCGCAAGCACGCCCGGCGGAGCATCAATAAGCGGCAAATGGGAGGCTGACGGCGGAACACGCATGTTCCGTTGCTGGGATATAAGGACGTCGGGCACAATAAAGGGCGACACAATTGCCGAAAAAATGCTGAATATATTCAACGCAGCCACAATGTACGACGGCGACACAAACTGGCTTCAAATCAAGCAAGACAAGAACGTATACATGCAGTTCTACAATTAAAAACACATCTGCAAACCACAAATGGAAGACAAAGAAAACAAACAGCACAAGCTCGACCTCAGATACATGCGCATGGCAAACATCTGGGCCGAGAACTCATACTGCGAACGCCGCAAGGTGGGAGCGCTCATTGTAAAGGACAAAATGATAATATCGGACGGCTACAACGGCACTCCGGCCGGCTTTGAGAACATCTGCGAAAACGAGGAAGGGTTCACAAAGCCCTACGTCCTTCATGCCGAGGCAAATGCAATAACCAAGATTGCATGCTCCAACAACAACAGCAGCGGAGCAACAATGTATGTAACAGCATCGCCCTGCATAGAGTGCGCAAAACTCATAATACAGGCAGGAATAAAGCGTGTAGTATACGGCGAGAAATACCGTCTTACCGACGGCATTGACCTGCTCGAAAGAGCCGGAATTGAGACCGTATTCCTTGAATTCAAAGAACAGTAACAACGGTGCAGCCAGCACAAAAAACAGATAACATAATAAATGAAAAGACTAATACCGGCCCTGCTTCTCTTGAGCTTAGTGTTCGGCTACTTCATAGGTTTGTATGTAACAAACAGCAACCGCCCCGTGATAGACAACAGCGGCAACAAGCTCGACTATGTACTCAATGTCATTGATGCAAAATACGTAGACCAGCCAAACATTCAGGAGATTATTGAAAAGGGAATACCCAAAATAATTGCCGAACTTGACCCTCACAGCGCATACATACCACAGAAGGAGATGGCTGCCATAAATGAGGATCTCCACGGAAGCTTCAGCGGAATAGGCATCCGCTTCACAATACAGGAAGACACCATACACATTGGAGAGGTTATACATGGAGGCCCTTCGGAACAGGCAGGCCTGCTTGCAGGAGACCGCATAATAACGGTTAACGACACCACATTTGTGGGCAAGGGAGTTTGCACCAACGACGCAGCCATGAAGAAACTCAAAGGCCCTAAAGGCAGTTTTGTAAAGTTAGGCGTACTGCGCTACGGCGACAAGAACCTCCACCACTTTAACATACGCCGCGACGATGTAATAATAAAGAGCATAGAATCGGCATACCTCATTGACAACAAGTGGGGTTACATTCAAGTGGAACGCTTCGGAGAGAACACATACTCCGAATTCATGCAATCGGCACTAACGCTTGCCGGCAAATATGCCCACGGATTCATCATTGACCTTCGCGGCAATGGCGGCGGCTACCTTGAAATAGCATACGAAATGGCAAACCAGCTGCTCAAGAAGGACGAGATGATTGTATACACCGAAGGCAGGCAAAATCCCAAAAGAGAGTTTAAGGCCGACGGCAACGGCATGCTGGTAAACTACCCTGTAGTGATTCTTGTTGACGAAACATCAGCATCGGCAAGCGAAATTCTTGCCGGCGCAATACAGGACAACGACCGCGGAACAGTCATTGGCCGCAGAACATTCGGCAAGGGACTTGTGCAGGAACAAATACCCCTTGATGACGGCTCAGCGCTTCGCCTGACTGTTGCCCGGTACTACACCCCATCAGGACGCTGCATACAAAAGCCCTACACCAACGGCGAGGGCGAGAAATACGCACTGGAACTTATTGACAGATACAACAGAGGCGAATTCTTCAATGCCGACAGCATACAGCTTGACAAAAGCCTTGAATTCAAAACCAAGAAAGGGCGCACAGTATACGGCGGAGGAGGCATTATGCCCGACATATTCATACCAAGCGACACAACACTGGCCACCAATTATGCCAGCGAAGTATTGTCAAAAGGACACGTCGCACAATTTGCGCTCAAATATGCAACAGCAAAACGGCAGGCACTCTCAAAGCACACCACCTACCCCGCCCTGCTTGGCGAGCTGAAAAAGGAGCAGCTGCTGAATGAGTTTGTCAAATTTGCCGAAGAAAAAGGCATTGCACGTAACAACGAAGAGATTCAGACCTCAAGGGAATTCCTTGAAAAGTCAATACACGGCAGCATAATATACCATCTGCTCAACATGAACGAATACACAAAATTCAATAATGTTGACGACCCGGCAATACTGAAAGCGGTTGAGATACTGAACAATGGGCAGTCATATCCCTAACAGCATAACTGCAACAATCAGTAAGAAAAGCAAGGAACTTTTAAGCTGTTAAAAATTAAAATTATCAAAACAACAATTGGATTTAAAGACAAAATAAGTATCTTTGCACATACAAACCCAACGCGGCAGTAGCTCAGTTGGTAGAGCATCAGCTTCCCAAGCTGAGGGTCGCGGGTTCGAGCCCCGTTTGCCGCTCAAGGAAACCGTCCATAACAATGGGCGGTTTTTTGCATATAAAAGGCTTGAAACCGCGACCCATTAAAAAGGAAACGCGTTGCAAAGCAACGCGGGTTCGAGCCCCGTTTGCCGCTCAAAGAAACCGTTCACAACAGTGGGCGGTTCTTTGCATATAAAAGGCTCGAAACCGCGACCCATTAAAAAGGAAATGCGTTGCGAAGCAACGCGGGTTCGAGCCCCGTTTGCCGCTCAAAGGACCGTCCACAACAGTGGGCGGTTTTTTGCATATGCCGGCAATATGATTTTGCAGGCAAGAAAGGAGGCAAAGATAACACAAAGTGAACTGGCTGCGCGCGCAAATGTCACGAAGTCTTATATTTCGCGCGTGGAGAATGGTTTTATTGAGCCGGGGGTGAGTATGTTCTACTGCATTATGGAGGCTCTTGGAATGAGAATTGAGATTGTAAAATCCACAGTATAAACTATGGTAAACAAGAAGGTAAGGATGCTGTAACAGGCATCCTTTTTTTTGTTGTGCAAAAGAGAATGAGGAGTGCCATAAATACATTTTAACATAATTTAACTATTGGGGGGGGTATTTTGTTGCCATTTGTTTATTTTTGTAAAAAAATGGAGTAAAATACAACTTTACTATCAGACATTTTAAAAAGCAGCAATAAGCTTATTTAAGACGCATGATAAACACCACAACATGTTTATAGGGGCATAACCATAATGAAGACTATGAATAGAGCAAATAACTTTTATGGCGATTACACACGCTTGGACTCATTGGGAAATGGTGGTGAAGCCACTGTATTCAAAGTCCGTCATAATAAATTAGGTTATGTAAGAGCACTAAGAGTACTGAATGGTGCAAAGCTACAGGAAGGGGACAAAAAATATGAAAGATTCATTGAGGAGTGCAAACTGCTTTTAAGGTTAGGTAACGGTTGTCATCCAAACATAGTACGCGTATTTCATCCGCTATTGATAGATGGCGAGGCTCTGGTTGAAATGGACTACATTAAAGGTACTGATTTGAGCAAGAACCTCAAAAAGGAACTATTCATAGAAATAGACGAAGTCCTTAACCTTGCAAATGACATAAGCAGCGCATTGGCATATTGTCACGAAGATATTTACGAATACTGCATTGACATTGCAGACGACGAGATAGAACTGGACGAAAATGACGCAACCAAAATGCTCATTAACGACCGAAAGCGCTCAGAACTCATAAAAAAGTACAGGGTTGTTCATAACGACATTCATTCCGGCAATATTATGAGGGCGAAAAACGGGCGTTACATACTGTTAGATTTTGGCCTTGCAATAGATGGTGATGATGTAGTAAGAAAAAGCAGACGCGAGAACGGAGTATTAGAGTTTAAAGCACCTGAAAAATGGGACGGCAAGAAACCTGACACGCAATCGGACATATACAGTTTTGGCATCGTGCTTTACGAAATGCTTGCCGGACGGCTTCCTTTTGTTCGCGACAATAACATTTCTTTTGGCGCAGAGGCTGCGTTATATGAGGCACACAGAAAACTTGACCCACCACCAATATTTGAGCTACGCAAAGAAAGCTTTGAAAGAAAATATCCTGAGAGGGTTTACGAAAAAGACTACCCCGACTGGTTAGAACAAGCAATCCTTAAATGCCTGGAAAAAGAGCCCAAGAATAGATTTGCCAACGGAAAAGAACTATTTGAGTTCGTTAGGAAGAATACTAAAGAACAGCTTTTGGACAATGAGCGTAGACTAAGAGAAGCAATGATTCTTATTCCTAAGTTAAACAAGAGGTTAGAAATAGCAGAGCAGAATAAAAATGAATTACAGAAACTACTAAAGAACGAAGTTGAAAACAATGTTCAATACAGAAATAAACTTAAAATAGAACAAGAGAAAAACAAGCAGTTGAAAGAGTCATTAAGCAATGCGGTTTCAGGACATTCTAATGAGCAGAGCACTCCCACAAAAATAACCAATAAAAAGAAATACCCCAATATCACTAGAAAAAATTATAAAAGATAACCAAAAACATTAAGATTATGCCAAAAGAAAAATTTTTCACAGACACAGACTTCGACAAACAACTCAGTATTGGTGACAGTTTGGTGTTCGACAAAGCCGACCTTAGGATTTTGAGAATTGAACTAAGTTGGTATGGTACAGATTTGGATGTATGCGCATTCATGCTTGACAAAGACAAGGAATTGCCCTCAAAAGATTCATTAGTGTTTTATAACTCAAACCTTAGATGGAAAACAACACATCCATTTGATTCAGAAGAATTCAATCCACTTAAAGGGACTGTTAGTGAATGGGATGAAAACGGACCTTACAAGAACAGGCACAAGTGGCTTTTAAACACACTGCCCCTTTCGCCTGACGGTTCTGTAATTGGTTCATGGGATGACGCTTCCGAAGAAGACGATGATAATCAAGAGTGCCAGGAAGTCATGCATGTATTATTAGACGAAATAGACCAAAGAAGATATGATTCAATAATCCTTGCAGCAGCAGTTGCAAAAAAACAAATTTTGAAAGGCGAAAGATTTCAGGATGCAAAGACACCTATTGTAAAGATTTATAATGCAGATAATGATGAATTACTTGCTGAGTATAGATTAGACCAAGAGTTCCCAGGAAAAGATGTTGTATGCTTTGGAGAAGTAAAACTAACTCCCAATAGAATGTTTTGGACATTTAACCCCCTAGCAGAAAGTTATAATGGCGGTATAGAACGTTTAGCAAGAGAAGTATTCTAATATTTATGGCAAATAATTTTTTTACTTCAGAAGACTTTGATAAGATAGAACCACCCAGCAAAAAGAAAAACTACATAATTGGAGGCGTGGTTGCTGTCGCCGCCGTTGTTGCTGCATTATTTATGTTTGGGTCTTCAGAGGAGAGCAACACAGCAAAAGAGATTCCTGACACCGTTACCAAAAGTTATACTGCATTACAGAAACAGACAGTGCATACAGACGACAAGCAAAACACAGAGAATGTACAACAGATTGGCATTACAGATATTAGCGGAGTAAACACAACAAAACCCCAGAACGCCGCTATTGAAAAGAATATTAGCAACGAAAAACAAACTGCCACAGTTGTTAAACCTGAAAAAGAATCTGTAAAAAAGACTGAGGAGCAAGTTAAAATGAATACACTTGCACCTGAAACTGTTGAAAAGAAAGCACTGGAGGTCATACGAGGAAATTACGGCAACAATCCGGTTCGCCGCGAAAGATTAGGCAGTAACTATAAAGTAATACAAAGCCGTGTAAACGAAATGTATCGTGAAGGCCAGGTTTGGTAATCATATGAGGCCGGTTCAACCGGCCTCATGTTTTTTCTATACGCTGGATTTTAACAATCAAACATGCACATACACTTATGAAAAACAACAAGCACTATCAAGGCTTAACCGAAGCCGAAGTTCTCAAAAGCAGAGAACAGTATGGTGTAAACATACTTACACCGCCTGAAAAAGAATCATTGTGGGAAAAATTCCTTGAAAAGTTTGAAGACCCGCTAATCCGCATCCTGCTGGTGGCAGGAGCGCTTTCCATAGGCATTTCATGCTATGAATTATGGGGATTAGGCCATAATTGGACTGTATTCTTTGAGCCTATAGGCATTTTTGTTGCTATACTTCTTGCAACGGGCCTGTCATTTTACTTTGAGCTAATTGCTGACAAGGAATTCTCTATCCTGAACCAGGTTAATGACGACGAGCCTGTTAAGGTAATAAGAGAAGGCAACGCCATTGAGATACCCAAGCGAGATGTAGTTGTAGGAGATATTGTTATTCTATCTACCGGGGACAATATTCCGGCCGATGCTGAACTGCTTGAAGCTGTCGCGCTTCATATTGATGAGTCCACATTGACTGGCGAACCTATGTGCAGCAAGACTGTCATTGAAGAAGATTTTGACCAGGAAGCGACATATCCATCCAATCATGTGAAGAGAGGCACAAAGGTTATGGAAGGCCACGGAATATGCCGTGTGCTTGCTGTTGGTGACAACACTGAAGAAGCCAAGGTGTTTGAAGCGGCACAGATTGATGACAGTGTAAAGACTCCTTTGAATGAACAGCTGGATGGTTTGAGCGAACTTATAACAAACTTAAGCTATCTCTTTGCCGGACTTGTAATCATAGGCCGCCTGCTCGTATTCTTCAAATGGAACTGGATGGCATTCACACTGCTTATTCCAACAACAATCTTCTTCTACCTTGTTATAAAGAAATTTGAGGATTTCAGCCGTGCAAAGTGCGTTGTAAGCATAATTGCCTTTTTTGCAGTCTTTATGGCAATGGTAATGGGCATTTTCTTAAAACTGCACACTGGTTTTGGGGTATCGGAACTGCTAACATACACTATGCAGACATTGATGATTGCCGTGACACTTATTGTTGTAGCTGTGCCTGAAGGTTTGCCAATGGCTGTTACACTGAGTTTGGCCTACAGCATGCGACGTATGCTTAAAACCAACAACTTGGTTCGTAAGATGCATGCTTGCGAGACAATGGGTGCAACAACCGTTATTTGTACAGACAAAACCGGTACTCTGACACAGAACCAGATGAAGATTTACAAGACGAATTTCTATTCTCTTGCAGACCAGAAGCTGGCAGATGACGAAATAAGCGTATTGGTCAAGGAGGGTATTGCTGTAAATTCAACAGCAACACTTGATTTGTCCGACCCTGCAAAGGCCAAAGTCTTGGGCAACCCTACAGAAGGCGCGCTGCTGCTATGGCTCAGAGAGAATGGGGAGAATTACCAGACTCTTAAAGAAAAGGCCACTCTAATAGAGGAAGTGCCATTCTCTACTGAGAGAAAATATATGGCAAGCATTGTGAAGTCATCCTTGGGCAAGAAGATACTGTATGTCAAGGGCGCACCGGAAATTGTTTATTCATTGTGCAAGCAAACATGTGAAAATACAGACAAGAGAGCTATTGACTCGCAACTTCTTGCATATCAGGAGCAGGCAATGAGAACACTCGGTTTTGCATACCAGATATTGGAAGAGGATGACGAGGCAATAAAAGAGAACAAGGTTGTTGCATCAAATCTCACATTCTTGGGCATTGTTGCAATATCTGACCCTGTGCGCGAGGATGTTCCTGCTGCAGTGGCAGAGTGTCTGAATGCTGGTATAACTGTCAAGATTGTGACCGGCGACACTCCGGGAACGGCAAAAGAGATTGGCCGCCAAATTGGTCTGTGGAATGAAAATGACACTGAGAAAAACATTATTACCGGCCCTGAGTTTGCTGCCTTGAACGATGAAGAGCTCGACAATATTGTCCTTGACCTCAAGATTATTGCACGCGCACGTCCTATGGACAAGAAACGCCTCGTTGAGGCATTGCAGCGCAAGAATCAGGTTGTATCAGTAACTGGCGACGGAACAAATGATGCTCCGGCATTGAACGCGGCGCATGTAGGCCTGTCAATGGGCGATGGCACATCTGTTGCTAAGGAAGCAAGCGACATTACCATTATTGACAACTCTTTCAGCAGCATTGGCCGTGCCGTGATGTGGGGACGTTCTCTATATCAAAACATACAGAGATTCCTTCTGTTCCAGTTGACTGTCAACGTGGCAGCTTGCTTTATTGTACTGTGCGGTGCATTTATGGGAACAGAATCACCGCTGACTGTTACCCAAATGCTATGGGTTAACCTTATTATGGACACATTCGGCGCTATGGCTCTGGCTTCATTGCCGCCTACGCGGGAAGTTATGGACAGCAAGCCTCGTGACCGCAAGGCATTCATCCTTAGCAAGGCTATGAGCATTGACATTTGGGGAGTTGGCCTCTTCTTCTTTGCATTGACATTAGGATTCCTTTACATATTCCAGCATGCCGACATAAACAGCATGACCGACTTGCTGTCGCTTAAGCTTGGAAGCGCTAACAAGGTAACGCCATACGAGCAGACACTGCTGTTCTCAATATTTGTGTGGACTCACTTCTGGTATATGTTCAATGCACGCTCCTTTGAGACAGGGAAGAGTTACTTCAAGCTGAAGCAGAGTTCCGGCTTTAAGACTATTATTGCCGTTATTGTATTGGGACAGATTATTATTGTGGAGTTCCTGTATAACTTCTTCAATGTTGAGCCGATGTTCCACACAGCCGACTGGCAATTCAACCAAAACGGATGCATTGACTGGCTGATTATTGTTGGAATGTCATCGCTTGTTCTTTGGATGCGAGAGGCATGGCTTATTCTTACAAGCAAAAAGAGATAATACAATGTCTGTAGAAGTCAGCACCCTGCGGTGCTGACTTCTACAGACTTCACAACAAAAAAGTCAATTATTATGAAAGTTCTACGTTTTTTTATTGCATTATGCATTCTGACATTTGCATGCAATGCTGATGCTAACGCTCAAGGTGCAGCTAAAATAGTCAGTAAGATTGGAAAAGCAATCCGTCCGAAACCTACAATAATAAAGCCCAAACCAAATCCTCAGGTTTTGAAGCGCCAAAATCGCATCACTCCCAATTCAATGCTATATTTCGATGATGCATACAAAATTTATAATGGAACAGAAAAGAAGAAGAAAGAGGAGGAAGAGAAGAAGAGAAGAAACATTATAAACAATAATCGCAGAAGGTCTTTTTACTGATAAATAAATTCATGAATCGTTATTTTGCTAACTATACTAACAAATCAAAAAACCGCAAGCCATCAGGCTTGCGGTTTTTTGATTTGTTAGTATAACTGATTAGTTTTTCTCAGCGAATGGAGTAACAGATACGTAACTCTTGTCGTTCTTGCCACGCTTGAACATTACGATACCGTCAACCAATGCGTAGAGTGTGTGGTCACTGCCCATGCCAATGTTAGCACCAGGATTGTGAACTGTACCACGCTGACGCACGATGATATTACCGGCTTTGCAAGCCTGGCCACCCCAGATTTTAACACCAAGTCTCTGACTTGCTGATTCACGGCCGTTCTTTGAACTACCAACACCTTTCTTATGTGCCATAATACTTAAACTTTAAATTAACCGATAATTTCCTTTACTACTAACTCTGTGAACTGCTGACGGTGACCGTTAAGCTTGCGGTAGCCTTTGCGGCGGCGCTTGTGGAATACCAGCACCTTGTCACCCTTAACCAATGCAGGGTCAATAGTGCGTGTGGTAACGATGTTCTTGCCGTCCTTAGACTTGCGAACAATCTTCATTTCACGAACATTGCCAATATAGCAAACTACCTTAGCGCCATCTACTGTAGGAGCACCTACTGTTACAGCACCGTCCTTGTCCAATAACAACACGCGGTCAAACTCCACTGTTGTATCATTCTGAGCACCCTTGATGTGGTGCACGAACAGCTTCTTTCCTGCCTCAGCCTTGAACTGCTGTCCGTTAATCTCAACAATTGCGTACATTTAATTTATCGCTTTTATTGTGAATTCCGGGAGGTGCATGCTCCTCGTGAACATGTCTTCATCAACCCCTGCGGACTAAATCGGGTGCAAAGATAGGCAATATTTTTCATTCCGCGAAACATTTGCGCCACTTTTTGCACGCCATAATTACTATTCAATCAGTTTATTCATTATTCTGTAAAGCACTTTTTACTTGTGCGACAGATAGCGCTCTGCCTCCATTGCTGCGCGGCAGCCGCTGGCAGCGGCGTTGATAGCCTGGCGGTAATGAGGGTCGGCAACGTCTCCGGCAACGAACACACCCGGAACAAGCGTTTTGACGCCGCTTGCATCGGCCGGAACAAAGTAACCGGTCTCGTCGGTCTTGAGATACTTCTTGAATACATCGCTGTTAGGCTTGTGTCCAATTGCCAGGAAGAAACCGTCTATTGCAAGGTCGTAGTGCTTCTCGTCGGGCTCGCCCTTGCGAGAAACAAGATGTATGCCCTCTACTCCATCCTCACCGAAAAGGCCTTCGGTATTATGTTCAAAGAGAACCTCAATCTTTGGATTGTTCAGCGTGCGGTCCTGCATTGCCTTTGAAGCGCGCAGGAAAGGCTTGCGCACTATAAGGTAAACCTTGGCGGCAAGCGAAGCAAGATAATTGGCCTCTTCGCATGCTGTGTCGCCACCGCCTACCACAGCCACAATCTTCTTGCGGTAGAAGAAGCCGTCACATGTGGCACAAGCACTCACGCCCATGCCCTGATACTTTGTTTCATCGGCAAGGCCAAGATATTTGGCTGCTGCACCGGTTGCAACAATTACAGTCTCAGCCTCAATAACCTTGCCGTCGTCAAGCGTAACCTTATAGGGACTCTCCTCAAAGTCAACCTCAACAACAGAGCCCGAACGCACGTCAGCGCCCACGTTAATGGCCTGCTGACGCATATTGTCCATAAGTTCAGGACCTGTTATTCCCTGAGGGAAACCGGGGAAATTCTCAATCACAGTTGTCTGCGTAAGCTGTCCGCCGGGCTGCATTCCTTCAATGAGTACCGGTGACAGATTAGCGCGTGAGGCATAAATGGCCGCAGTGTATCCGGCCGGGCCAGAGCCCACAATCAAGCATTTTGTCTTATCCATGTCTTATATATAATTTATATTGTCAATATCAAAATCACCTCATATCAATAACCTCGGCCGTGGGAAACTCCTTTACCGGGCACTCATAACTCTTTTTCGCAAAGCTGCATTTTGCCTTGTAATTGTCAAGAGACACCTCTACACGGCCTTGTTCCTGCATATATATGAACATTTTTGCAAGGCGCTCAGTTTTTTCATCAATGAAGAGTTCAAGTTTGTTAACCTCCTCCTCGCTATCTTTTGAGAGAAAAGTTACCATAGCAAGGCCATCCCGTTCCTTTAGAGAAACAGTATAGCCGGTGCGGTATTTTTCCATTATATATAAAGGAGAGAGATTTTCAGCCTCCTCTGAATCGGAATCGGTAATGTATATTTCATCAACATCCTTCATATAGCTCCACTGCACCTTTCCGTTGCACCACACCTTCATGTTATCCATTAGCAAGGCGTAACGCCCATCGTCAAGCTTCATAATGCCCTTGTCTCTGTACGAAAGGTTTCCTTCGTCATCGTATACCGAATAGCTGTAATCCATCTGCACTGCGGCATCGGCCTTTATCCTTGCAACGGCGCGGTCGAGCAAGGCGTTGGCTCCGGCAACATTCTGCGCAAGAAGCGGCAGCGGCAGAAGCATCAGCAATAAAAATATGTATTTTCTCATTATGTGACTATTTAAAGGGAAGTTCTGCAAATTATAGTTCTTACAGCAAAGCCTTGAGACGGAATTCAAGGTCGGCCTCATCGGCACAAAGCACCTGGCGCGGCTTGCTGCCCTCCTGCTCGCCCACAATTCCTGTCTGGCACAGCTGGTCCATAATGCGGCCGGCACGGTTGAAGCCCACATTGAACTTACGCTGTATGAGCGACGTAGAGCCATGCTGGGCAAGCACTACTGCGCGTGCAGCCTCGGCAAAGAGAGGGTCGAGTTTGTCCGATGTTATTTCGCTGCGCATTGAACCGCCGCCGTCGCCAGCCATCTCGCCAGCCTCATCAGGTTCAGGCAAATAGTAGGCATGAGTGTAGCCCTGCTGTTTTGCAATATGAGCACACACACGCTCAACCTCCTTAGTCTCAACAAGGGCACACTGTACACGCACTGGGTCATTTCCGGCAAGGAACAGCATATCGCCCCTGCCCTGCAGCTGGTTAGCGCCCGAACGGTCGAGAATAGTGCGCGAGTCAATTGCGGAAATCACACGGAACGCCATTCGGGCCGGGAAGTTGGCCTTGATTGTACCGGTGATAATATTTGTTGTAGGACGCTGGGTTGCAATAATCATGTGAATGCCCACGGCGCGCGCCTTCTGTGCAATACGCGCAATAGGCTGCTCAACCTCGCGGCCGGCGGTCATCATAAGGTCGCCGTACTCATCAATAATCACAACAATATACGGCATAAAGCGGTGTCCCTTAGTAGGCAGCAGCTCCTTATTGAGGAACTTTTCGTTATACTCCTTTACCGAGCGCACCGATGCAAGCTGCAACAGCTTGTAGCGGTTGTCCATTTCAACACAAAGCGACTTGAGAGTGCGCACAACCTTTGCAACATCAGTGATAATAGGTTCGTCCTCTCCCTCAAGCTTTGCAAGGAAGTGCTTTTCAAGCACGCTGTAAAGACTGAGCTCCACCATCTTTGGGTCTACCATCACAAACTTCAGGTAGGCAGGATGCATCTTATAGAGCAGCGACGTAATAATAGCGTTAAGGCCAACAGACTTACCCATACCGGTAGCTCCGGCAACAAGCAAGTGAGGCATCTTTGCCATATCTACAATGTAGACATCATTTGAAATAGTCTTTCCAAGCGCAAGCGGCAGTGCCATATCCGACTCCTTGTACTTGCGGCTGTTTAGAAGCGATGCCATAGGCACAATCTGCTTATTGGCATTAGGCACTTCAATGCCTATCGTTCCACGTCCCGGGATAGGAGCGACAATGCGTATGCAGAGCGCTGAAAGGCTCATTGCAATATCATCCTCAAGATTACGGATTTTAGAGATTCTGACACCTGGGGCAGGAGTTATCTCATAGAGTGTAATTGTAGGTCCTACGCTTGCCTTAATTGAACTGATGTCAATTCCAAAGTTCTTTAGCACCTCCACAATCTTGTCGGCATTAGCCGATTGTTCATCGCGGTCGACTGACTGAACCGGAGTTTCGTAGCAGTCAAGCAAGTCAATTGTAGGCGGCTTGTAGTAGCTGAGCTCATCCTTCGGATTTATCGGGCGCAGCATATTTCCGCCCATATCATTGTCTCCGGCAACCTCCTCAACAGTAAGCTCTCCACCGTTTTCAAGATTTACCACGTCAGTTTCCTCACCGGCAGCAACGCCACAGCCTCTCCTCTCTCCATTATATTCATCATCGGCCCCTGCATCATCGTTTACAGCATTTTCAGGAATACTCTCTTGCCCGCCCATCTTTCGGTTCATTTCATCAAGCTTGGCGGCAATCTCATCATCAGTCAAAGCATCATCTGCATGCACTGGCAATTCCACCTCCACAGCCCCCTCTTCAGGCTCTTCAGGAAACTCAGCCCCACTGTACACCGGTTCTGTTTCCGCATCCATAGCGGCATTGCCGCCATTGGCAGGCAGCTCTTCTTCATTTTCAGCCGCAGCATTTCCAGCTGCAGCTGGAGATTCAGCGCCACCGCCGTTTTCAAATCCAGCATCGTCCTTTCCATCCTTTTCCGACGGTTTGCTATCAGATGGGACAAGCATCCTTTGCAGCCAGGGGATTGTCTCTTTTGTAAGATATATCATAAAGAACAGCAACATGAGCGCGAGCAGAAGGATTACTCCCACAACACCCACACTGTCCATAGCCAAAGCCTTCAGATAATCGCCATGACGGCCGCCAGGGGATGCAAAATTAGCATCGAAGCCATTGCCAAAAACGAATGAAAACAGCAGCGACAGCCATATCATGCAAAATGAGAAAATCACGGTCCAGCGCATCAGAGCAAGTTTCCTAATACGCATAAGAGAGATTGCATAAACCACAAGCAATGGGAAAAAGAGAACTGACGCCCAGCCAAAGCAGCTGTTTACAAGATAATGGGCAAGCACAGCACCGCCCTTTCCCGAACTGTTGGCAGCAACATCACCTGAATCGCCGGTGCCGTTCACAACGCCCTCAACCACACTCTGGTCAGCACCGCCGTTGGAGAAGAAAGAGACAAATGAACTGCACAGGAACACAGCAAACGCAAGGAGCACCACTCCAAGCACGAACTGCGTTTTTGTATTGCCGAAAAAATCAGCCACTCTCACATTAAAATCCTTTATCCTGCTCCAAAGCCCAGCCTTTTCAGGCTTGCCGTTTTTATTTCCCTTACCTTTTGCCATATTTAAGCGCCGTGTCCCAAAGACTTAAACAATAAAACCCTATCACTGCCATCAGCATTTCCGCGCCATGGGCACTACACCTTGACAGCACAATTAACAACTTGATTAGTATCTTTTTAACTGCCATAAATGCGCTGATACATTATTTATTGCGCACGCAGGCGAAGAGATACAAATGCGAAGATACAAAAAAAATGGATAACCCAGTCACTCTCCTCCGCTATTTTTTTGTAACTTTGCAGCGTAAAGCAAACAAGCAAACAGCATGAACAGCAAAGAGGATATTGTTTTTTCGCGCAATACAGTGGAATTCGTCACCGTTGCAGCCGAATACTGCGCCTACATTGAGAAAGCAAACGAGCATTCAAGAAAGGAATTCATTGACACCCTTCTGAAGCTCCTGCCCCTGCTTTACCTGAAAGCGCAGATGCTGCCCGAGGACGAACGCCTGAGCGACGAGGACCTTGAAGACTTTGTAACCGAGGACAGTTACGAAGTTATACGCATGACCATTTTTGACCTTCTTGCCGAAAAGGACAGCTATCTTGATGTTTTTGTTGCCGACATGAAATACAGCGACACTCCAGTAACAAAAAGCATATCGGAAGACCTTGCCGACATTTACCAGGATGTAAAAAACTTTGTATGCCTGTTCCGTTTAGGCATAAACGAAACCATGCACGACGCTATATTAGAATGCACCAGTCATTTCAGGCAATACTGGGGGCAGACACTTGTAAACACCATGAGAGCGCTGCACGACATAAAGTACAACACAATCGACGAGGAAGAAGAGGAGAAATGAGCATATACAGCGCAAACATCGAAAAAAGCAAGATAAACGAAATGCCGGTGGCACAATTCGGCGGCAGAATAATCACGATAGACACAGTTGAGGCAACCGACAAGGCCATGAAAGCCCTGTCGGGAGAAACCGTCATAGGCCTTGACACAGAAACACGCCCCTCGTTCAAGAAAGGCGTGCACCACACAGTGTCGCTGATACAGTTATCAACAGCCGACACATGCTTTCTTATACGCTTGAACCGAGTGGGCATGCCCGATTCCCTTGTGGCTCTGCTTGAGAACAAGGAGATAAAGAAAGTAGGCGTGTCGCTCCATGACGACTGCCAGGCGCTCAACGCACGCCGCAAGTTCAAGGCCGGCGGATTCATCGACCTGCAGAACAAGGTTGCAGAATACGGTATTGAAGAAAAGAGCCTTCAGAAAATATTTGCCATAGTATTCGGGAAGCGCATCTCAAAGAGCCAGCAGCTCACAAACTGGGAGAACGACGTTCTTACCGACAAGCAGAAGATATATGCAGCCACAGACGCATGGGCGTGCCTTGAGATATTTAAAGAGCTAGAACATAAAAACAATCAATAAATGGAAAAAGCCGTTATCCTAAAGCGAGGGAAAGAGGAATCTCTGCGCCGTTACCATCCCTGGATTTTTTCGGGCGCAATTCAGCGCATTGAAGGAAAACCCGAGGAGGGCGACATTGTAACAGTATACACCAACGAGCGCGAATTCATAGCACGCGGACATGTGCAAGTGGGCAGCATCGCCGTAAGGGTGCTCACATTCAAGGACGAGCCCATTGACCAGCGCTTCTGGGACGAGCGCATAGCCACAGCATACGACCTGCGCGAGAGAACAGGAATCTCCTCACGCGAGGACAACTGCACCTACCGTCTCGTGCACGGCGAGGGCGACAACCTCCCCGGCCTCATCATTGACATCTACGGCGATACAGCAGTAATGCAGGCCCACAGCGTAGGCATGCACGTCAACCGCATGGACATTGCCGGCGCTGTAAAGAAAATCATGGGCGGCAAAATCAAGAACATATACTACAAATCGGACACCACCCTGCCCTACAAGGCCGACATCAACAAGGACAACGGCTATATAATGGGCGGCAATGCCGACTGCATTTCTACCGAATACGGCCTAAAATTTCACATAGACTGGCTTCGCGGCCAAAAAACCGGTTTCTTTGTAGACCAGCGCGAAAACCGCGCACTGCTTGAAAAATACGCCAAGGGGCGCAAGCTGCTCAACATGTTCTGCTACACCGGAGGCTTCTCAATATACGCACTCCGTGGAGGAGCAGAGATTGTACACTCCGTAGACAGTTCTTCAAAGGCGATAGACCTCACCAACGCCAATGCCGAGCTCAACTTCCCGGGCGACAAGCGCCACACAGCATACGCCGAGGATGCATTCGACTTCCTCGACCGCATGGGAAACAACTACAACCTCATCATCCTTGACCCGCCGGCATTCGCCAAGCACCGCGACAGCCTGCGCAACGCCCTCATAGGCTACCGCCGCCTTAACGCAAAGGCAATAGAGAAGATACAGCCGGGAGGCATACTGTTCACATTCTCATGCTCGCAGGTAGTCAGCAAAGAGAACTTCCGCACAGCAGTGTTCACCGCAGCAGCAATGGCTAAGCGCAACGTGCGCATCCTGCACCAGCTGACACAGCCGGCCGACCACCCTGTAAACATATACCACCCCGAAGGCGAGTACCTGAAAGGACTGGTACTCTATGTTGAATGAAAAATTGCCAAACAATTTTTTATCGGCGAGTTTTTTTTGCCGAGTACAAATAAAAAACGAGCCAATATCGGCGAGTTTTTTGCAAATAGCCGCGCGAAGGGCAGACAAAGATTGCCCAGCGCGGGATTGCAAGCTTTCTTTTGGCCAATCAAGAAAATTAAGGCACAAACATTTTGCCATAACGAAAAGATTTACTACCTTTGCACCCTGAAAAGCCAACACACTGCATTTGTTACCAGCAAATAAAAATTAAAAAAATACGATAATGAAAAAAGATCTTCATCCAGCATCATATCGCCCAGTTGTCTTCAAGGACATGTCAAACGGCGATTGCTTCCTTTCACAGTCAACTTGCAACACAAAGGAGACTATTGAGTTCGAGGGCGAGACATACCCATTGGTAAAGCTTGAAATCTCTAACACTTCACACCCCTTCTACACAGGCAAGGCTAAGCTTGTGGATACAGCGGGTCGCGTTGACAAGTTCTTGAGCCGCTACGGCAGAACTGTAAAGAAGTAAGCAGGTAACAGAAAAAAGAAAATTAGAGGGCGACTGAAATCACATTTTGGTCGCCCTCTAATTGCTTAAAAAAACAACCATCACACCACGCAAAATATAATGAAGCATATACTTCTTGCACTTCCATTCCTGCTGCTGGCCGTTGCCTGCAGCGAGGATGACGGCGACAGTCATGGCATCCCTGGCAACGCAAACGCCAACATAGGTCTATCCGGGTACAGTTCATCAGACTCCATAAGGGCGCAGCGCATAGAGATTCCCGCACTAACTGAAGAGGACGACATATTCATCGCCCACACAACCACCGTAGACGGCAAGGAGAATGTAACATACAGCATAGCACACAACCCCGCACGCAAGCACTGCCGCTGGACAGCATTCACGTTTGACCCAAGCAACAGGGCTATCAGGTGGAAACGCGACAACTGGGAGAATACAGAATGGAGAGGCGACCCATTCCAGCCAAACCCAGAAATGCCCGACAACTATGTGATGACAAAAGAGCAAATAAACAAAAACGGCTTTGTACGCGGGCACATAGTAGCATCATACGACAGAGTATATTCAAAGGACGCCAACGAGCAGACTTTCTACTACAGCAACATTACTCCCATGTACAGTTCCTTCAACACAGGCGCATGGAACGATTGCGAGCTGCTAGTACAGGGCTGGGGACGCAACAGCACCTTCTGCGACACGCTTTACATTGTAAAAGGAGGCACAATAAGGGAGGGCGAATACCGCACAGTTGGAACATGCCCCACCGTGCCCAACCACTACTTCATGGCACTCCTCTGCCTCAAGAACAACTCCTACAAGGCAATAGGGCTACTCTTCAAGCACGAACGAGGCTACAGCAGAATTCAGGCATGCTCAATTGACTACCTTGAAAGCTTCACCGGAATAGACTTCTTCTGCAACATACCCGATGCTGTAGAGAACACAATAGAGAAGAGATATTACACCGGACAGTGGACCGGCCTAAGCAACTACAATATCAAGGAATTGGAATAGAGCCGCCAATGTGGCAAATCCTTTGTTTTAGAATAAAACTAAAGGCGCTCGCATTACAGCCGAGCACATGCGCTCCCCCGCGGGAAGCCGCGAAAAAACAAGCGGAAGAATCATCAGTTCTTCCGCTTTCTTAACGCCTTTATCAACGTAGGCCCGATAATGCCATCCTCGTAAAATCCATTAAACCGCTGAAAGTATTTTACCGCCCGCACAAGCTCACCTTCATACAGAACACCGCCATCGTCAGTATATATTATACTATCCTCGGACATGTAAAGTTTTTTAACCAAAATAGTAGCAACAGTTCTAACGTCCTTTCCGCTATCGCCCTGCATAATCACACGGTCGCCCAATGAATACTCAGGGGCAGAATACCTTATTGAATCAATACGCTTTTCGCTCTTTTTCGCAGGCTTCTTAACCTCCTTTTTCACTTTCGCCGCCTTCTTGGAAGCAGCGCCTTTCCCCGCGTTTTTCTTAGCCCTGCCTGCAACGGTGTCACTTTTCACAGGCACACCCTTTTTGCTCAGGCGCGGGCGGATACCCGCACCCGAAACCTTGCGGTATTCCGTACCGGTTCCGCCCCCGGACTTATTGCCCGGAGAGAACTGCGCTGCCGCACTCATGGAAACAACAAGAAGCAGCGACAGCACCAAAAACCTATGAAGCATTCTACTTGCCATCCAAGCATTTTTCAAAGAGTGCCGGAACAGGAGTTTCAAAGCGCATGAACTTTCCGGTAACCGGATGAGTAAACGAGAGCATATAAGCATGAAGGCCAAGACGGCGCATCGGGTCGTTGCCGCTGCCATACTTAAGGTCGCCCACCACAGGATGCCCAAGGTCGGCCATGTGAACACGAATCTGGTTTTTTCGGCCCGTAACGAGCTCGCATTCAACCAGCGAATACCCATTAGACGAATTTAATACATTATAATGTGTCACAGCAAACTTTCCGCCATTATCTACTGAACTTGAATGAGTTATAAATCGCTTATCTTCAGTGAGCCATGATTTTACTTCGCCACGCGGGTTTTCAAGCTCACCCTCAACAAGAGCAATATAACGGCGGTCGGTCACAAGCTGCTGCCAGCCGTTTATAAGCGACTGCTGAGTCTTGACATCCTTTGCATATACCATCAATCCAGAGGTATCCCTGTCCAAGCGGTGCACCAAATGCGAAGTGCAGCGGCCGCCACCCTTTTCAAGATAGCGGTTAAGGACAGTCTGCACCGTTTGCTGGCGTGTATTGTTACTCATAGAGAGCAAACCGGGCTGTTTGTCTACAATAAGCAGGTATGGGTCTTCGTACACAATATCCAAGTCCTTGCTGTGAAACGACATTTTATGCTTTGAGCGGTCGAGCTGCACCACCTGACCCGCTTTAACCTCAGCCAGCGGATGAGTTATAATTGCGTTATTTACAAGCACTACCCTATTGCTGATTAAAGCTTTGGCGCGGTTACGGCTAATGCCGTGCATCTTCTGCATAATAAATTCTATTAGCACAGAGTCTTCAGTGACCTTAAAAGTCAAAAGCGTTTTTATATTTTTACGCATAATATTCTATTACAATTATTTATCTATTCTTCGTTCAAGCAACACCACATTCTCCACATGATGCGTATGAGGGAACATGTCAACCGGCTGTACAGCAGTAACCTTGTAATCAACGTCAAGCAGCTGCAAATCACGCGCCTGAGTAGCCGGATTACAGCTCACATACACAATGCGCCGGGGAGCGGCAAAGAGAATTGTGTCAACAACATCGGCATGCATTCCTGCACGCGGCGGGTCGGTTATTATCACATCAGGACGGCCATGCCCGGCAATAAAGTCACGAGTAAGAATATCCTTCATGTCTCCGGCAAAGAACAGAAGGTTGTCAAAACCGTTAAGCTCAGCATTAACACGGGCATCGGCAATGGCATCCTCCACATACTCAATGCCCACCACCTTCTTTGCGCGGGCGGCTACAAAATTAGCAATTGTACCGGTACCGGTGTAGAGGTCATACACAACCTCATCGCCGGTAAGCCCGGCAAACTCACGCGCCACCTTATAGAGGTTATACGCCTGCTTGCTGTTTGTCTGATAGAAGGACTTGGGGCCAACCTTGAAGCGCAGTCCCTCCATCTCCTCATAAATAACATCAGTGCCCTTGAACGTAACCACCTCAAGGTCGCCGAATGTATCATTGCACTTATTGTTTACAACATAGAGCAGAGAGGTAACTTCGGGGAATTCATCAGCAACAAACTGTAAAGTTTTTTCAAGCATCATCTTATCACTTTCGCTCTCCACTCTTGCCTGTATAAGCAACATCACCTCGCCGGTTGTCGAGGTACGCAGCATCATGCTCCTGAGCACGCCTGTATGCGTACGCAGATTATAGAAAGGAATATTCTCCCTGACCGCAAACTCGCGTATTGAATTTCTCAGCCTGTTGTTAAGGTCATGCATAAGACGGCACTCCTCAATATCAAGCACCTTGTCAAACGCACCGGGAATGTGGAAACCGAGAGCATTCATATTGTCATACTGCACATTTTGGGCAACCTCGTCCCAAGTGAGCCAGCGCTTGTCGCTGAAAGTAAATTCCAGTTTGTTGCGATACTCGCGCGTATTTTCCGAACCTAAAATGGGCATAAGCGGCGGCAGTTCCACCTTTCCGATGCGCGTCAGGGCGTCAAACACCTGCTGCTGCTTGTATTTCAGCTGATGCTCATAGGCCAGGCACTGCCATTTGCAGCCGCCGCACACTCCGTAGTGCTTGCAGAACGGTTCGCTGCGCTCATCGGAATAGTTATAGAATTTTACAGCCTCCGCCTCGGCGTAACTATGCTTTTTGCGTTTAACCTGAAGGTCTGCGACATCGCCCGGAACAACAAAAGGCACAAACACCACAAGGTCGTTAACCCTCGCCAGAGCCTTTCCTTCGGCCGCAACTCCGGTAATCTCCACCCGCTCAAGCAGCGGAAGTTCTTTCTTTTTTCTTGCCATATATGAAATTTAAACAGTTTCTCATTCAGCCGCCGCGCCGCCCATTGCAACTGCGCGCAACCTCCCCCGGCGCGGGCTTTTGAACTGCGAAGATACGCCTAAAATCCCGATATTCGGCAATTTTAACAGACGAACTTAACTTTTTTAATTTATTATGAGATATTTTTCCGTTTAAATTTCGGATTACAAACATTTTTGTTATATTTGCAAATTAGTTGAGTGCGCTTTCAAACAGCGCCCCCGGCAAAACAAGAACTAAAACATTTTTTATTTATCAACAAACAATAAACTCAAAAATTTATGGCAGACAAAAGAGTCTATACCTTTGGCAATGGTCTTGCAGAAGGTAACGCGTCAATGAGAAACTTGTTAGGAGGTAAAGGTGCCAACTTGGCCGAAATGAACCTTATCGGCATTCCCGTTCCTCCAGGTTTCACTATCACAACTGAGGTTTGTGGCGAGTACTACAGCCTTGGCAGAGAGAAGGTAATCGAGCTTCTCAAAGCAGAGGTTCAGGCCGCAGTAAAGAACATCGAGACTTTGATGAACTCTACATTCGGCGACCCCGCTAACCCATTGCTGGTATCAGTACGTTCAGGTGCACGCGCATCAATGCCGGGTATGATGGATACAATCCT
>JAFXAR010000066.1 GCA_017516885.1 Bacteroidaceae bacterium | reverse complement strand
ATTCCAGACAAGCGTGCAATTCAAAGAATATTCTGCGCGGATGCCGGATTCTTTGGGGTTGTTTTATACTTGAGTTAGATATAGTTTTATCAGGCAAGTGAACAATCATCTTGCTTAGTTACTGGGCGCTGTTGCTTGTGAAGCGATGGTGTGGTTGCCTGTGGGGTGGTGCGGATGGATTACCTTATTTAAGTTTCATTGATTGCCAAAACCTCTTCTGCTTGCAATTTGTAAGGCAAAAATGTGAATTGTTTTGCTTAAGGCATCTGCTACGCACTACAATATAGAATTTGGGTGTAGTTGAATAAATTTAGGGAAAAAGTGCGTATATTTGCAGATTAAATTACATACAATAGGCTAAAATTTGTAGGCATGAATTCTAACACTCAATCTATATATCAGATATTTGATTCAGGAGTTTCAATAGAAGTTCCTTTCTTTCAGCGATCCTATGTGTGGACTACTGAAGAATGGAAGAAGTTCCTTTCAGAGATGGAAGATTTATGCAAACAGGAAAAGCCTTATTTTCTTGGTGCAATCATCTTGAAGAAGCTAACAAATGATGGCAAAAGAAAATCCATTGTGGATGGTCAGCAAAGATTGACCACCCTTCTTGTGCTATTGAAGATACTTAGCCTTAGAGAAGATGAAACAACTTATGAGTTCTTAATGCACTTCAGAAACAAGAAGGGCAAAGATAGAAGCATCAAGTTCCGCCATAGCTACTATGATAGAGAAGCATTTGAAAAGGTGATTTTGTTGGAACAGCTTGATGATTTGGTTAGTGACAACAGAATCATTGAAGCTTACAATTTCTTCAAGGCTAATGTAAATTCATACCAGCTTAACTATGATGCGATAGTAGAAAACATCTGCTTGGTAGATATTGAAATTGATAAGGATGAAGATGAACAACAAATCTTTGAAACTATCAATTCGGTTGGAAGGAAACTTACCACAGGCGAACTTTTGAAGAACTATATCTTTATGGATAGCGAGATTGAGAAGTACAAAGGAATTTGGGTTCCAGTCTTTGAAAAAGATGAAGCTAGTATCAAGTATTGGGATTCTATCATTACAGCTGGTAGAACAAAGCGAAGCAATACTGAAAGTTTCTTTCAGGCATTCCTGCAAATTAAGATGCAATCATCGGAATACAATGTATCGCCTGATGAAAAAACGATTTTCAGAAAAGCTGATTCTGTATTCAACAACTACAATTGATAAACTTCAGTCTGTCCTTAAAATGGCTGAAGCTGACGGTTGGACTATTACGAAGAAGTAAGAATGATAAAGAACGGTTCAAAATATACTTGTGTAGATCTATTTAGTGGGGCTGGTGGATTTTCTATTGGTTTCACTAAAGCAGATTTTAATATACTTTTATCTACAGACTTTGATAGTGATTGTGCAAAAGTACATCAGAAAAATATGCCAGCTATACCTTTCTTGTTAGGGGATATTTATAACCTTACAGAGGAAGTGTTGGACAAATATATCAATACTGATGTTGATGTTCTGATAGGTGGACCACCTTGTCAAGGCTTCAGCACTATAGGTGCAAGGGTTTCATCGAATGAAGAAAGAAGAAATAGATTTGACCCAAGAAACACGCTGTTCAAACAATACATTAGGGTACTGAATTATTTGAAACCCAAGTTCTTCTTAATGGAGAATGTAAAAGGTATTATGACAAGGGATAAGGGTAAGATTTTTGAAGAAATCAAGGAAACCTTTGCTGCAACTGGATATGACTTTAACTACATAGTTCTTAATGCCGCTGATTATGGTGTACCCCAAATAAGAGAAAGGGTATTCTTCTATGGCACTAGAATTGGAGTTAAAATGACCCCGCCAAAAAAGATTTGTGGCGAAGGATTGGCCCCTTATAAAACAGTTATGGAAGCAATTGGTGATTTGGCAGATGATAATGTTGAAGCACTAAATCACGTTCCGTTAAATCACGGTGCAATCAATATAGCTAGATACAAACTTATCCCTGAAGGCGGTAGAATGCCTGAAGATAAGTTACCGCCAGAATTGTATAGAAAGAACTTTGGAAGTACTTTCAAAAGATTGGATAGAAATAAGCCATCTTTAACTATGGTGCCAGGTCATAATGCTTTTCCTATTCATCCTTGGTTGCATAGAAGTCTTACTGTTCGTGAGGCTGCAAGAATACAAATGTTCCCTGATGATTTTGAACTGATGGGAAATAGACAAAAACAATGTATGCAAGTAGGTAATGCTGTTCCTGTTGGTTTATCTTTTGAATGGGCAAAGCATATCAAAACTTATTTAGATCAATATTACAATGAGTGAAAATGATTTTACATTTATTGATTTATTTAGTGGCGCCGGTGGCTTATTAAGGGGATTTATGAATCAGGGCTTTAAACCTGAGTTTTCCTTGGAGGTTTGGCAACCCGCATTGGAAACCCATCGTCTAAATTACCCAAATGTCCCTGTGTGGGATTGCGACATAAGAACTGTTGAAGAGTCAAAGCTCCTCCCTTACAAAGGTAAAATAGATGTTATTGTTGGAGGACCACCATGCCAAGGATTTTCTACTATCGGTAAAAGATTGGTAAGAGACCCAAGAAATGAACTTGTGTTTGAATTTATCAGATTTGTTAAGGTAATTCAACCTAAGATATTCTTGATGGAAAATGTTCGAGGGTTACTTTCTGCAGGCAAAGGGGAAATTAAGGATGCTATAGAAGCAGAGTATAAAGCTATTGGATATAAAATAACATCCAAAGTACTTTGTGCTACGAACTATGGCGTTCCTCAAAAAAGATACAGGTTGTTTTTTCTTGGCGTTCGTGAGGATTTAGCTCAAACACCAGAATTTCCTGAACCAGATATCACTGACAACACACATTTTGCCACTGTTGGTGATGCTATTATGGATTTGGTTGGAAAGGAAAACAACTTTCCAAATCATATTCCAATGAAGCATAATGCTATTGTCACTGAAAGAATAAAATGTATTCCTGAAGGTGAAGGTATACCACAAGATGGATTGCCTGAAGAGGTTTCAAAGGGTTCAAGAAGTGATTTTGTTGATCATACCATCAAGAACTTCAGTCATGTTTTCAAAAGACTATCAAGAAAAAGACCTGCAACAACAATGGTGCCAGGGCATAATGCCTTCCCATTGCATCCTACAGAAAATAGAAGTTTGACGGTAAGAGAAGCTGCAAGAATACAAACATTTCCTGATGATGTGGTATTTTGTGGTTCAAGACAAAATCAATGCATACAAGTTGGTAATGCAGTACCAGTAAAATTGGCTGAAGCTTTAGCCAAGCATGTAAAACAAATGCTAGAAGAATAATAATATGGCACAAGAACACGATTTAGGAGCAGAAAAGACTGGCGGTTTTATTCTCAGTCAAATAAGAAAAAGTAATTCTGTTTATAAGCAAGTCTTTTCACCTTCAATTTCAAGAATTGGTGATTGGGGCTGGCCTAGACCTGATTTTGTTTGTTATGATGATGAGAATAAAGTTACTTATGCATTGGAATACAAACCGCCAATGCAAAGTAAAAGGGAATATGTCTGTGGCTTGGGACAAAGTATAACCTATTTACAACATCATACCTATAGTGGGTTAATTGTTCCGGAAGTTGCAGATGATGGTTTCCCTATAGCAGAATATTTTAGGGATGTTTTGCTTTCAGATGCGATGCATGCAACCCCAATTTCATTGTACTCATATAATCCAAATACTTTTGATGTTCAAATTCTCAAAGCTATAGAGAATGTAAGAACTGGTGCCAAGGTCAAACCTTCACAACAAGTAAGTAAAACCTTCTGGTGCTGGTGGAGAGATATGAGTCACTTTGAAGTATATGATTTACTTCGGTTAAGTTTTCTTTATTCAAGTGAAAGTGGTGATACCTATACCGATCATATTTTCCCTGAATTTTGGAAAAAATTAACAACAGGAAAAACTTTTGACTTTGAAGGTAATGCAAGAAAAGTAGAAGCATCCAAAACAAAGGAATTGCTTGATAAAGATGGCAACCCTATTTTGGATGAAAATGGATGTCCGGCCACTAAGATTGTAACTTCTTATGGTTCATATAAACAAAACTACCGAATACCATTTGAGCAACTTGGACTATGGACTAGTAAAGAAGGTAAGTTAAGTGAATTAGGTTATAGACTTTTGGAGATAGGCAACAAGTATGGTCCTGATAGTGCTAATTTTAAAAATGCAATTGCTTATTTATTTTTGACAGTAGGACGCCATTTGGATTTAATTCACATTATCAGCGACATTCAGGATTCCTATGTTATGATTGACTCATCTATGGAGTTTAAGCAGCTTCTTGATATAGAATTAACTGAAAGAGGATTGATTGGCAAACGTAAACCAAATGCTGTAAAAACTGACAGCAAAGGTAGTTATGTAAGGGATGAACTGAAATTGTGGAATAAATTTGGCTTATTGCAATGTAAAAACAACAGATATTTTGACAAAGACAAAGGATTAACCTTTAATTGGCAAAAAATAACCGAAGTTCTTACGAACGGCAAACAGTGGTAAGACTAAAAATGCAAAGGCTCGCTATCATTCTAAGAAACTGCTTGTTAATTATTTCTTATGCCTGCCGGCTTCATCTTGCTGTAGCGTTCGTGCCACTGCCGCTTCTCGGGAGTGTCAATGGGAGCATGCTCGCTGATGATGCAACCCGATGAAAGGTCATCGGCAAGAGCGAGGATTATATCAGACAGTTCGAGCGTTTCTTCCAACTGCTTGCCTTCGGGGCAGAAGATGCTGCGCTCCCTGATATGCTCGTAGCCATAAATTGCTCCCATGATATTTCCGCAAACAGAACCGGTTGAGTCACTGTCGCCGTCGTGGTTGACCGATGCAATAATGGCGTCTTCCACGCTGTCGATGTGGCGTACTGCGGAGTAGAGTGCAATAGCCCATGCCTCCTCGCCGGTCCAGCCCTCGCCCAATTGACGAATGGCATCTGCATCTGTGGCATCGGAATGTGCCAGTTGCATAGCCTTTTCGGTAAGTTCCTTCAGGATTTGCTTGTCCGATTCGTATTCGCCTTTATAGATACGGTCAAGGATGTTTACTGTGTCGGCTACAATGCTGTCAATCTCCTCCCGGACTTGATTGGGAGGCATCGGGATGACTTTGTATATCAGCACCGTAAATAATGAAGCGGGCAAGAATCCGAGCGGGTGCTGGTGCGTGCATTCAGCGGCATCGGCAGCCAGTTGGGCTACGCCGGCATCGTCAAGACAATTGTTGGCGGCAGCAAATAGCGGAATGGGAGCGACACGCATAATGCCGCCGCACCCTTTACTGTAATTGCAAGGTTCTTTCCCCCGGGAGATAGCCTCAAGGGCAGACATGCAAGTGTTGCCAGGAGCCCTTAACGAATGCAGTGCGTCAAGAATGCCTATCCAGCAGTTTTTTATTTTGTTTGTTCTGCCTATTTGGGTATAATACCAATCTAAGTACGCACGGACAATTGCGTATCGTGGCTCTGTATGCAAATGCGTGGCATTCAGCAGCCCGTTCGCTGTAAAGAGTGTCATTTGCGTATCATCGCTGATAAGCGCCTTGCCTTTGCTGTCAAGAGCGAACTTGGTTATTCCTTGCTCGCCAAAGCGAGAGAGTATTGCTTTGCGGCTCATAAATTCCACCTCATAGCCAAGTGCATCGCCAGCAGCGCCGGCCATCAGGCAGCCGCGAACAGTGTCGGCGATTCGCTTGGCTTTTTCTTCCTTGCATGGCTTGCTGGCATTTATAAATCGCTCTATAAAGTCAATCTGCTCTTTAGTCTCAGGAGTTTTCTTATATGCCGATTTTGGCATTTCTGAGAAATTTCTGCGCAGGGCATCTAAAACGAGGTTCAAATCAGGCTCTTCCCAATTCTGAGATAGATAGCACGCCACTATAGTTCCGGTGCGGCCTACGCCGCCCCAGCAGTGTACATACACATAACCATTCATATTCTTGAGTTCCTCAATGCGAAGCAACAGGCGTTGAACGCTTTCAATGCTTTTTGGCGCGCCGCAGTCTGCTATCGGGAAGCGGGTGTATGTAGTGTCTGCCGGCAGCAGATGGCTGTACGGATGAAGTTCGCCCTCTTCGGTGAGGTCTATGAAGTGGCGGATGCCGAAGTGGTGCATCTGTTCTATCTTCTGCCTGGCAAGATTGCCATCCTTGTCCCCTGGATATTCGCCTGCATATATAATGCCGTTGGCATGTACTTCATAGGACTGGTATAGCGGCCGGTTTCCTGCAGGCATCGGCTCAAAGTTCTCTGTTTTGACGTTATTCCCCTCATGGGTAGAACCGGTGACATCGCCGGCAATTCCACCTAAAATCTTATTGTTGTACATAGTGTGTGCTTTTTAAAATTCCAGTCTAAATCCTTTTTGCTTCAGTTCGGCGTACATGGCGGCGTTGAAGCGGTACTTCGTCGGCATGCGGCGCGACGCCCATTCGGGGCGCGGCTCGGTTTCAACAAGTATGCCAAGCTTGAGCATCTTGCTGTAGAAGTTGCGGCGGTCAAACTTTACTTCCAGAATGGCTTCGTAGAGGTTTTGGAGTTCGGTCATAGTGAAAACCTCTGGCAGCAGCTCGAAGCCGATGGGCTCAAAGCAGATGCGCTCCTTCAAGCGGCTTGCCGCCATACGCAGGATGCGGTCGTGGTCAAAAGCAAGTCTAGGCACTTCGTCCATGGAGAACCAGCGCGCCGATGCTGCATCGTCGCCGCCCTTGACTTCCGCGAGCTTTACCAATGCGTAATGAGCTACAGTGATTACTCGTTCACGAGGGTCGCGGTTTACGTCGGAGAATGTGTAGAACTGCTCAACCGAAGCATTCTTCAGCCCTGTTTCCTCTTCAAGCTCGCGCTTTGCACATTCTTCGGCAGTTTCGTCAATGTTCATAAAGCCACCGGGGAGAGCCCACTTGCCTTTGAACGGCTCAATGCCTCGCTGAATCAAAAGTACCTTGATGGAAAAACCGTCGAAACCGAAAATTACACAGTCGGCAGTGACCGCTGGATGCGGGTATTTATAGCAAAAATTATATTCACTCATATTTTATTGCGTTAAATTTACGCAAAATTAAGCGGAATATTTTAATTTGTCAAACGTTTTGCGTTATTTTTACGCAATAGAGCTTCTTTTATAAGTTGCTTTATCTGTTTCGGGGAGTTTAAAAGCAGGGTGGTGAGTGAGCGCAAGAACGAGGTATTTTGTGGGTCAATTAAAGATATAGTCTGCTTGATTGTTGCCACTTTGATTATTGCCTGCCGTTGTTTGGCAAGGTGACGGCGCGGCTCAAGGTTGTTTTATTGTAAGCGGACTTATGCTTGAGTTGTTTTAAAATATCCGGCATCTTTATTCTCTGCAGCCATTATAGATGTTTCTTCCTCTATTGTTTTGTATGTTTTTGCTCCATAGTTAAGCAATAGAATCCTATTTAATGTGTAAAGCAGGGATTCCAATGTTTTATCCCTGTTTGATGGCTTTAGCTCGCATTCCCATATTGTAATATAGTGCCAGCCCATTTTGTTTAATTTGAGCTTGACTTCCTTGTCCCGTTCCTGGTTGCGCTTTATCTTTTTTGCCCAATAGCCGGTATTTGTTTTAGGTATATTATACAGTTTGCATCCTTCGTGTCCGTGCCAAAAACAGCCATTTATAAAAATGACGGTTCTGTATTTCCGCAGCACCAAATCGGGATGGCCTGGCAAGCGGGGGTGGTTGAGCCTGTAACGAAAACCACGGCTGAACAGGAATCTTCTAACCAGCAGTTCCGGTTTTGTATTCTTGCTCTTTATCGATGACATGCATCGATGCCGTTGCTCTTTCGTTAGTTTATCCATATCTGTATGTAGATTTTAAGGTTTTGGATTTATGAAAAGGGAGAATAGAGCACCGTAGTGCATGAAACCTTTTGGGGTGATGTATACCCGCTCAGTTTTTCCTTTGCGTAATAGTCCGTTTGAAAAACAGAAATCAAGTATCAGCGACAATTGCTCATTGTCTGCGCCAAAATCCTTGAGCCGTTTTGTGCTAAATGAGCCGTTGTATGCTGAAACTGCCAGATATTTCGATGCTAATTCATGCGGTGGCAGCATGTAGGTGTATTCTTCGGGGTAGCCGGTTGCGTTCAGCACTTGGTGCGGGTTGCATGACAATTTGCCTATGTTATATGAAACTCCGTGGCTGCTCATGCTTTGTGCGGCTAATCCGAAGCCTTTGTATGGCGCGCCATTTAGCATCCTTTTGCGAAGGTACGATGATGTTCCTTCATCGTGCCTGTTCACGGAAAATGTGTTTTGCCCAAAGTGGGCATTGTATCCCATTTTAATTAGTCCGCTGTAATACTGGGTGTATTGGCAATAGAGTTCGTTCTTTGAGAATGATTCCTGGCCGGCAAGCATGTTGGTTCTTAGTTCGTACAGTGTCACCTGCTGTGGATGAAGGCGCTCTATCAGTTCAAGGTCGTGGATGATGGTGGATTCGTCTTGTCCTTTTAGACCATACATGAAGTCAAGGTTTACTTTCTTGATGCCAGCTTCATGGGCGGCATTCAGCCATTCGGCCATGTTTTGCTCATCGCAGTTCACTCGGCTATGGCTGTGGAGCAAGGACTTGCATGAGGACTGCACTCCTAGTGAGAGTCTCTGAAACCCATTGCTTGCCATGGCGTGCAGCTTGCTGCTGGATAGTGTGTTGAAGGTTGCTTCAATGCTTGGCTCATAGTCATCGGAGAGTGGCATTCCTGCAATTGCCTCCCGGTAGACTTCCATCAAACAGTAGAAATTTGCTTCTGACAATGAGGTTGGTGTCCCTCCGCCAATGTCAAACCCTAATAGCTTGCGTCCTTTATGCTCCTCTTTAAAGCGCTGTATGTCCAGGGCTACTGTCCTGAGATAGAGTTCCTGGGTGTTTTCTGCGGGGCATAACATTCTTGTGTATTCACAGAATGAGCATAACTGTCTGCAGAAGGGAATGTGTATGTAAAACGAGAGGCTCATGTCGTTGCTGAAAGGAAGCCGGCCATGAACACGGTACTCCTTCCAGTCATCGGGTGAGAGCGGGTAGGAGGTGTTCCAGCGCAAATCGGCTTTCCTTGTTTCAAAGAGTTCGGCAATGGTCATGGGCACTCAAAATATTATATTGTTGTCATGGAATCCCTGGCGCAGATATTCGCCGTCGTAGACTAATGACGATTCGCAGTAATGGGGGTTGGCGTAATTGCGCATGTATATTTCCAGAATCTTCAAATCTTTGTTGTATAGGTAGTTGCTGCACTTGCAGCTGGCACCTCTGTTCATTGACTTTGTGAAATAGACATGTGGTATCTCCTGCCAATGTATATCTTCAAGGTCTGCGAAATGTTCCCGGCAGTAGTTGTTTATTTTCATTAGTGCGACAAATCCTATTCGCGGAATTCCTAACTCAAGTGTGAAGTCCAGCATTTTGGCGGCTTCTTCGGCGCAGTCAATGTATCCTTTTATTAGATTGCAGCTTGCATTTACTTTTTGTAAATCAACTCCTTTAAAGCTGAAGGCGTCATTGGGAATCTCGCATCCGTAGAGTTCCGACAGCTTGGCGATATTGTAGTGATGAAGCGAGATTGAAATGCTGTCCCAGCGGGGGTGGAGCATTAGTTGCTTTGATTCGGGGAGAAGGCCGTTTGTGTTCAGGTGCAGATGCAGACCGGCAAATTCATTATCCTGCATGCGTTGCAAGATTCCGGTAACAAGCGGTGATGCAACTGATGGCTCGCCGCCTGTTATGTTTACTCTGTTTACTCTAATTCCTTTGTCGCGCAGTTCTCTTATGGCATCAAAAAGCTTGCCGGTGTTGAATGGAACCGGTGTGGCAGGGCTGCTTGCATTTGAACAGAAAGGGCAGCGGGCATTGCACCCATTTGTAACCTTTACGAAGAGGTTTACAAAGGGGGCAATTTTTGCCGGAGAGAGCTCGCCTAAACTGCAGTCGTGCTCTTTTACTGCAATATGCTTTCCATGAAACTCAATCAGCATTCTCTTTTGACTTGTTTATGAAATCAATTTTCTCCTCCTCTGTATCGAAATGCATTTTGCCCATAGCTGAATATACCGGCAGGGAGTAATCGTGCTTTGGCACATAGGCGTAACTGAAACCGTTCTTGCTGATATGGATATATTTGTCATCATTCTCTAAAATCTCCAATGCAAATGACATTTCAAAACTGTCGCTTTTCCATGGCCAGCGGCGGAAGTCGGAACAGCCTTTTTCAATATGCCTGCCATGAACCATGAAGAATGGGCCATGGATTTTATGGCTGTCATTGTGGAGCGGTCCTTGAATGTTTGGATGGCATCCAACATCGCCGTAGGCCATCTTGATTAGCCCTTCGATTCCGAACTTTGAGACTATGCGCTCGTAGCGTCCGAATATTGTCTCCTCAAGAGCGTCGTTGTCAAGAATGCCCTTTTTTGTTACACTTTCCCAGTCTGTATTTATGATGTACATTAAACTGTACAGGGCATATTCATTGAAACAGTAGTAATGCTTTTCATCGTTTGCTGAGCAGTTACTGAAACTTATGCTTGGCAAGTCTTTTAATATCTGCTCGTAATTTGTGTACCGTCTGAAATCGTTCAGGAACTGTATGTATTTGATAATCTTAGCTGCTGAATAGCGGTAGTATATTCGGGATACAAGTTCTTCTGTATCGTGTCCTTCGGTTTTATTGAAATCTATAAGCTCCTTTTCAAGTTTGTCAATGTCAATGGGCTCTCCTTTTTCTGTATGGCTATGCATTAGCTGCTGCAGGACTCTTAAAGCCAGGCGTGCATAATCGTCATTGTATCGCGCATTTCTTTCAATTAGTTTCTGGAGCTTTGCCTCGGCATCATCTGCGCTCTCAATTCTTTCGGTTTTGTTCAATGCCTTGAGCAAATCGACAAGAGTGCGCATCTGTCCATATACGATATTCTTGATTTCAGCGGGCAGTGGCCGGTCTATGATTCGGACAAAGGATTCGGGAAGGCATACGTTCTTCAATGATGCCGCCTCGGCAAAAAGCGGGGCAATGTCAATGTCCTTGAAACCTGCTATTCCACAGCCTATGCGGGTTACATAAAAGAACAATTCTGTGTGTTCACGTGCGAACTTTATGAAATCGTCGACATAGGGCTTTATTGTCTCTGTTCCGCCTTGCATTGTGGGGATTGCGTAGCTGTTCCCCTGAATTCCCGTACCTTTGCCCATTATTGCTCCAAAGTGAAAGAGTGCAACTCTTGCAGCACCGCCTCCATGATGTCCGGCAAGGTTGCTTCCGAATACAAAAATTTCGTCATCGTTAAGCCTTGATATTTTCTCGGGGGTATATTGCGGACGAATGATGTTGTTGTAGCACCTCTGCTTGCAGTTCTGTGTATCCATTTTGGCTGTCTTTTAAAAAATGTTCGTAATTTACTTGCTAAGATAGTGATTTTTGTATTATCCGCCACAAAAAGAGCTTCTAAATTATCATGCTCTTTTTATTTGTATATCTGTTTCTTTTGGGTTTTGTGAAAATAATTGTATATTTGTTACTTTGTACAAACAAAAAGCTATATACAGTCTGACGGTATGAGTATTGACTATTCTGATAATTCACACGCTGCTCTGCATGGGATTCTGAAATCTCGCGGGATGGCGGTATTTCCTGATAAATTCCCTCTTTGGAAATTCAAGTTGAATGCTATTGAATATAAGGAACTTAGAGAAACCTTGTGCGCCCATAGTTACGAGTTGGAGAAATACGCCGAGGAGGCGGCGCTGTGCTATGCCGAATGGTGGAGGCGTGATTACAAGGGAAATATACCTTCAAAGGAAGATGTGGCAGCCGGAATAGGCTTGCGGGCGGCTTTTGCTTCGGAACTGTTCGATGCGGCGCGCGCGGCCCTCAAGAAGCATAAATATACTTTTATACACTCGCAAAAAGGCACTGAATATTTCCGTACACTGCTCAACCAAGGCGGGTTGCCGGTAACGTATATAAGGCAGAATGACAAAGGCTTTGGAAATTTCTCGCGTTTTCTTGCCGGGCTTGTAAGGGAACTCTCTGTTATAAACTACGATTGGAATAATAGGGATAATTCCATTATACATCAATTTAACTGTATCTCGTATTTGGGCAAAGCGTTCAAGAATGACAATATTTATGACGTAGCAATGCAGATTGCGCACGCCATAATAATGGGCGACAGCGAACTGCTGCCTTATGATGCTGAGGATGAGGCGCTCTCTGAATTGACTAAATCCCTGAAAAGGGAATATTCAAGGGCTAAAAGAGAACGGCGAACAAAACCGTTGTCGCTTTATTGGAAACTGAGTACAGCCGATGAGGGTCAGGGGTGTCTGCTATTCAATATGGATGCTGTAAAGGATATATCTTCCGATGATATTCCGGGTCTGGATGTTTCAACATGCTATTCATTTGATATTTTTGTTGCTGGCACTCTTGTTGGCAAATATGTGCGCAAGTCAATTAACCGCGATGATGATGGAACTCTACTGAACGCTGCTTATACAAGAATCTCCGTAGGCATGAACAGGGATATTCTGTGGAGAGGTGAAACTGTGATTGAAATAAAGGTAAGATGTGACAATGATGACAGGCTGTTTCTTACCGTGCCGGGATGTTACCCTCCTAATTTTGATTATCCTCAGCTCTTTCAAATGCTTGACGAGAATGTCTGGAGCAATGGACAGACTGCAAATTCTGAAAGGAATATCGTTGTTTTCTCAACGGAGTGGACTGCCGAAGGGGCGGGAACAATGAAAATAAATGGAGAAGAGTATGGTTTCAGGGAGTTCTGCTCTTCTGTTACTCTTGGCAATAGGCTTACCGGTGAAATTTTGAACCTTACAAACGAGTTTACGAAATACATCGCGGAATTTTCGGGCAACTATATTTCGTGGGTGGAGGATGCAAATTATAAATTGATGTCGGATGTACCGTATATCAAAGTGTACGATGGCGAAAAGAACAGGGTTAGCCAGAATGCTGTAAAAACTTCATATAAATTGCATACCGATAGGGCAGGAGAGTGGAAAAGGCTAAGACAGGCATCCGTATTGCCTTTGGGTCTTGTTGATATTAAGGTTGAGTATCCCGATGGCAAGTCGGTCGTTGAAACATTCTATTCAATAGGCGGTTTGTCGTTCAGTTCGCGCAATGAGCGTCCTTCGTCCACGGAACTGCTCTGCTCGTGCCATTCAGATATGCGTCCAGAGATTGAATTGACTGATAATTTGAATATAGAATATGCCGGGGAGAATTCGTGGCGTGTGAGCAGGAAGCAAGGTTCTTCGGTATGTCCATCGGTATGCTCCTTCAGAATATATAAACAAGGAAATCCGCCTTTGAGGCTTTCTGTGGCAATTCCATTTGACGGCATAATGATAACCGACTTGGATGGGAATGTTGTAACCGACGGCAAGACCATCTCTTTTGCAAACCTTTATCGATATAACATAATTAGCCACGGCGGAACTAACAGATGCATTGATGTTTCATATACGTCGGACAAAACGGATGGAAGCAACGCTGTAAGGCATTTGAAAGGCAGGGTGTGCAACGGACTGATTCCGCTTTCCGATTATCACGATTTGATAGTCAGAATGTTCAATCTGTACGGTGCAAACAGTTTTGACAGGAGCAGTGCTGTTGTTCTGAATGTCTCTGGTAGAGAAATTCTTGTCAGGCGTTTTGTGCTGGAATCAACTATAGAAAATGGCTCTATCCGTGTGATTGACAGGAGCGCTGATGATTCGTCGCTCATTGAATATGATGGAACTCTTTATGCAATCCCGGTAGACGAGGGCATTGACCCTGAAGAACTCTATCCGGTGGAACTTGTCAGGAACGCAGAGGATGCCAATCTGTTTTCAGTCCCCGAGGAGTGCGGCTGCAAGGAGATAATTGTTTTCTCAGGGGCAGAAACCGCTCGCAGGATTGTTCCTAAATATTTTAATCTGAATGAAATTGATTTTGATGAAAGCACAAGGCTGGCTAATTCCTTTGAAAGGGTAGAGGTGTGGACTGCGAGGCTGACCGAGGAAGATGTGTTTATGGGCACTGCATGGAGAAAGGTTTGCAAGGCTTTTGAAATTTGTTCTCGCCATGATTTGCCGTTCAGGACGTATGATGGGCTTAGGGCGGCATGCCGGAGGCCTGAACTGCTGGCAAAATTTGTAATAGCCATGTGGCTGAACGGATGCGGCGATGTGCTTATTCAGGATGTTGAAGGCTTTGAGCAGGAAATGGTTACGGCCATACATTGGATTCCTGCAGGCGTGTGGAAAAATGAGATTAAAAATATGGAAGCTGCAGCGCCTGATTCTGTTAAATGTTTCTTGTTTGCAAAGTTAGAGCATCTGCTTGAACTGTTATCCGATATACTCAGAACCACTCTGTCAATTGATGTGGCCGATGAATTCAAGATGTACATATCTGCCGGAGAAATTGGACAGGGAACTCCATTTTACCCATACCAGATAAATAAGTACAAGACAAAGATTCATGGACTGACTGACACCAATAGCGATTTGCCAATTATAAGGCACAGCCTGAGAGGCAGATATTATAATAACGAAAGTATGCCTGTTTCGTATCGTGTTATGCTTGAGTCGGCAATGTGCGCCGCTGAAAATACTGCATGCGTTGATGGCTGTACCAGTCTGTTCTCGCATGAAAAAAGGGAAAACGCCCGCATTGTCAATTTCTACCGAAGATACTTCAAGGAGACATACAGCGATGTGTTTTTCAAAACATTAAAATATATTGTAAATCCTAATAAAAACAGATAATGAATTACTCTAAGTTCTATACTTCGGCACGTGAAATGCTTATTGACTCCATGGCCTCCATGTGGTTTAGGGGAAAAGTCAGGGAGCAGGAATACTTGCGCAATCTGCTAATGGAGGAAGAGCCCCTGCTGTCTGAACCGGTCTTTCAGTCTATTTTCCCATGGGAAAGCAGTGACTGTAATTTTGAAGGGCATGCTGCGGGACTTAATATATTGGAAAGTTCATTTGTAGATGCGCTGAGCAGTAACAAGGTTGACGAGGAGTACCGTTTCCCAAAGGAAAGGCATCCTTACAAGCATCAGACAGAGAGCTGGAGGAGAATGCTTTCGGGAGAGGGAAAGACTATTGTTGTAACGTCGGGTACGGGTTCAGGCAAAACAGAGTGCTTTATGATTCCAGTGTTGCAGGACATTGCAAGGAGCAACGAAAAAGGTTGCGTGCAGGCGATATTCCTTTATCCGCTCAATGCTTTAATGAAGAGCCAGCAGAAACGTATTGACGCCTGGTGCAAGGCTGTCCCTGATAAAATCACCTATGCAATATATAATGGCGATACAATTAAGACGGATGAAGGCGACAGGGTTACCCAGCAATATTACCCTCAGCTTGTTACACGTCCGCAAATCAGGCGCAATCCGCCTCAGATTCTTTTTACAAACCCAACAATGCTGAACTATATGCTTGTGAGGGCCGAGGACAAGTCTATTCTTGAAAAATCCCAGGGCAAGCTGAAATGGATACTGCTTGACGAAGCGCATACCTATACCGGTTCATCTGCGGCTGAGCTGTCGTTGCAGCTCAAACGTGTGCTTGATGCATTCGGTGTAAAGCCTGAAAATGTAAATTTTGCCGTAACATCGGCAACAATAGGCGATGAAAAAGACCCAAACACTGAACTGAAACTTAAGACTTTTGTGTCGCAATTGACCGGTAAGCCTGTTGATGACATAGTAGTTATTGGCGGCAGAAGGATAGTTCCTGATATGGATGCGGGAAAAGCGCAAGAGGCGATTTCTGCCATAAATGAAAAGTACGGAACAAAAATCACTCTTGACTGCATTAAGAGGATTCGTGAGAAAATAAACACTAACCCGGTTCTTGGTGCAAGGGAGATTGTAGAGCAGATTGACAGCAGAAGGTGCAATGATACGGTCAAGGCGCTGGAACTGATTGATGCTCTTGGAGACAAGGTGGATTCTTTGAATGCCGACGGCTCGCAGTCGGCCCTGTTGCCTACAAGGGCGCATTTCTTTGTGAGGTCAATAAGCGGAGTGTATACTTGTGTTAATGATGAATGCAGCAGGCACAGGGATTTCCGCTTGAAGACTGGCAGCTTGACCACTGTTCAAAACACTAATTGCCCTTCGTGCAAATCAAGATTGCTTGAGATTGCCACATGTCCCTCGTGCGGCGGTATAATAGTGACCGGCGAAACCAGTACGTCCGAGGGGTACAGAATGCATGTGAATGCCCTTGACCTTGATAGCAATCCGTTCTTTGAGGTCAATAGGGATTTGATAGAGGATGAGGAAAATGAAACTGTGGCAGGGGCTTTAAGGGAGGTCGACGGATATACTCCTTTCTATTTTGCAAAACCCGACCGCAAATGCATGCGCCGGCTTGCAAGAGAGGATTCTCATGTGTTCAATGTTGAAAGGAACAGGATTGAGATAGCATCTGAAGATGCTGAAGAGGGTGTCGTCTATAAGTCATTGAGGCACTCAGAAAATAATGCCGACCTGTGTCCGCATTGCGGAAACAGGATTACGGTACTGAATTACTTGCGGGCGAGTGCGGTTCAAATGGGCCGTATTCTGTCTACACTGCTCTTGGACCAGGCCGAAGCTGCAGATACGAAAGATGCCGATGTGTTGTACAGCGGCAGGAAGTATATAGCCTTCACAGACAACCGTCAAGGTTCTGCGCGCTTTGCCATGGGGCTGAACCAGGATGTTGAGCGCTCATGGATAAGGTCGTCAATATTTCATAAGCTTGCCGACAAAAGGATTGAAAATGTACAGGATGGCGGGCTTACTCCTGAAGAGGAGGCGGAATATCAGGGTTATAATGAAATTCGTTCTGTTTTGCCTGCTGTATTAAAAAGCAGGTTTGATGCACTTGAAGCCAAAAGGAACGGCAATAGCATAGTTCCTCCGCCACAGGAAACGGAGTGGACGGAAATTGTGCGTGCTCTGGAAAATGATTCCGATTTCAGAAGACTGTTCCAGCATATAAAGAATGCCAAAGGCAGAAATGCAGCAGAGAATACCGTCACATATCTTTGGGCTCTTATGGTTGACCAGTTCGGGTGGATTCCAAAACGCGCCAATTCTCTTGAAACATTAGGATTGGTAAAGCTTTCGTATCCTAAACTGAGAAATGCCAAATGTCCGCAGAAACTTAAGGAAAAAGGATGCTGTGATGAGGATTGGCAGGATTATTTGAAGATTTGCCTTGACTATTTCATTAGAGGGAACAAGCATTATATGATTGCCGGTGAGCAAAAGAACTACCTTACTCAAAATTCATATACGTCGGCCGTTTATCCTCAGAGTTCTGATTTGCGTAAGGAAGGAAAACCAGTGGGCAAATGGCCTATGGTAAAGCAGACGCTGAGAGGTGTTCTGGAAGATGGCCAGAACCGTCTTGTCCTGCTTTTGTGTGCAGTGCTTGGGTATAACGATGCCGGTGGCTTTGATGAAGAGAAGGTTAGAGTGGTCAATAATCTCTTATTAGAGGCCTGGAGATTTATTACAGAGAATATTCTTGAATTGACCGACCGTGAAAATAAAGGCTATATGCTTGACCTGCTTGGCGCAAATGTACGGTTGCAACTGCATGACAGGACTTATTTGTGCCCTGTTGATAATGTGTTTGTCGATGTGGCTTTCTGTGGCTACAGCCCACGCATGAGCGGTTACATTGGAAAGGGGAATTTTGAGCGGTACAAGGTAAAAAAGGAGTTTCATGCTCCATATTTCCCTTTCAAGTCGGGCGAGGCAGATGAGGAGAAGGTTGCCGCATGGATTGATGAGGCTTTAAAAGAGCAGATTGACAATGGCGTTTTCAGTGATTTGCATAGGCGTGTTTACATGCAGAAACCTATTTTTATAGCGGCTGAGCATTCGGCCCAACAGTCCCGTGAGGATTTGGAAAGGTACGAAAAGGAGTTTGAGAATGGTCATCTTAATATATTGTCGTGCTCAACGACTATGGAAATGGGTGTTGACATTGGAGGCATCAGCGAGGTTGTGATGAATAATGTTCCGCCAAAATCGGCTAATTATCTCCAGAGGGCGGGACGTGCGGGACGCCGCAGAGAGACAAAGGCCTTGGCATTGACATTCTGTGCACCTAATCCCATTGGAACATACACATGGCATCATCCTGAATATCCAATTACGCATGTGACTGAAACCCCGTTGCTGAAACTTGAAAGCCGCCAGCTGATTCAAAGGCATGTAAATGCCCTGATATTCTCGTATTTTGTACAGAAACTTATTGAACAGGGCAATAGTGCGCAGGGCAATGCGCCTGGGGTTATAAAAGTTACCTCAAATTTGGGCGATTTCTTTGCGCCGGCCGGTGGAGGCTGTTTCTTTGACAAATTCCTTGACGAGATAGACCGTATTAGTGGCAATAATGTGCCGGAGATTGCAGCGTCCTATGAGAGGCTGGTAGCCGGAACCGGTCTTGAATCAGTGCCTTTGTCCGATGCGGCATACATTACAAAAAAGAACATTGCAGAGGTTAAGAATACTTTCAGCATGCACCTTGAGTCAATTGAAAAGTCATTGCGTGCCTTGAACGGCAGCGATGGCCGTGCTGCTGTCAAAGGGGCTATTGAACGGCAGAAGAGAAATCTTTTGGAGACATCACTGCTTGCCTTCTTGGCCGAGAATGCTTTTCTGCCAAGTGCGGGAATACCTACAGGACTTGTGGAGTGCCAGTTGGGGATGAATGAGAAAAAAGAGCAGCCTACAATGCATCTTAGCCAGGCGATTTCGGCATATGCTCCGGGAAGCCAGGTGGTAAGGAATGAGTGGATATATGAGCCTGCCGGCATACGCATAAAGACAGAGTACGATGATAGCACAAGATATATCCTGCAGAAATGTAACGCTTGCGGCTATACCACCATAAATTATGGTTCGGCCTTATGTGACTGCCCTAAATGCGGCGCGCAGAATTCAATGCATGGACTTAAGGGGATGAATATGAGTTTGGAGCAAAGGTTTACCGAGGTTGTAGAGCCGGCAGCTTTCTCAACAGCATGGGGTGATAAACCGACAAGAAGAATGAATACAAGAAGTTCAATGAACTTCATTCAGCCTGTTTTTTTAAGAATGGACCCATGGGAGGATAAAGATTCTTCTGCCAAAATGATGATGCGCTGTTCGGGACAAAACACTGAAATACTGTTCTATAATAAGGGCAATAGTGGTTACGGATTTGCCTTTTGCCCATATTGCGGCAGAATGGAATCGGAGAAGGAACTTGCCGCTAATACTGTGATGGCCGGACACAAGCATCTTTCAACAGGAATGCCCTGCCCGGGAGGGGAGAACAATGGCAGCAGTGTACGAAGGCATGTGCTGTTGGTTGGACGTTATCAGACCGATTTTGTGGAAATCAAGTTCTTTGACCGCGAGAATGAACTTATAACGGATTCCGATACGCTCTACTCATTGGGTGTTATTCTGAGCCGTAAGCTGACTGAACTGCTTGGAGTTAATGATGGTGAAATTGATTTTGGATATGACAGTATAAGCCATTCTATTTTTATATATGATACAGCTCTTGGAGGAGCTGGCTATTCTACGCTTTTCAGAGAATATAAGGACAGTGTTCTTGAATTGGCGTATAAAACATTGAAGGAGTGCGGTTGCGAGCGTTCTTGCACCGGTTGTTTAATAGACCGCCGCTCTCAATGGTATCTGAACTATCTGAACCGTAAAAAGGCTTTAGAATGGATTGAGACTGAACGTAAGTCAAGAATTGCTCCTGCAGAAATAAGGAATGTACTCCCCGATGCTAATGCTGTAACTACAGATTTTACAACTGAATTATACCGCCTTTCAAGAAATAGGGATATTAAAGAGGTTAAAATCTTCATTGACAGTGATTATTCGCTGTGGAGGCCTGCTGATTTCCCATATGAGAGAATAATACTGGAAATGGGGCTGTCGGGAGTAAGTGCGGCATTTGTCCTTGACCGGAAGATTGCTTTGTCATCGTGTCCGCCTTCAGTATCTTCTGTAGTTATGTCAGTTTTGCTCAAGTATAATTTCGTGTATTGCCGAAACGGACTTGCCGGTGGATTGCGTCCGCTGTTGTCTGTAACATTCAGCAATGGTAAGGTTAAAACCTATTTTGGCAATGGTGTAAACAGAACTTATTCTGAAAAGTGGGGTAGCGGCGATGTGTTTGCAACCTTTAATGATTGTGGATTGAAATATGAGAATGTTGATGCCGGCAGTATTTTGGAGAGAATAGCGCAGAGTGATGATGAAGTGATGTTTAATTCAAGGCTTAAGGACGATTGTTTGTTGTCTACATTCTGCAATCTGCTGACAAGTGGCAATGAGAGCAAGTGGAAGAAGATAAAGGATGCATTGCGCAACTGTTCTGTTTCCATTGAATATTCTGACAGGTATCTTATGACTCCGTTATCGTGCATGCTGTTTGCTCATCTTGCAGCGTCCATGAAGAACGAACTTAATCTTGAAATCAGTGATGTGTCTGTGATTGTTGCAAGGATTGACAACCGTTATATGCAGGATAGGGAGGAGACGAATGTTGCCGATGATTTTGTTAGTAATGACAGGCGCAATGAATTCTTGAGCGCTGCTGTTGATGAACTTTGTGGTGTGTCGCCAACTATTAGGGATTCGGGATATGTTGAGCATGAAAGGTGCATGATTATTAGGGCCGGGGAGATGGAATTGTGCATCAGGCCCGATGCTGGAATAGGAAATGGCTGGAAGCCTTTTGGCTATGAGAACAGTTCTGTTACTGATGCCGATTTTGAATGTGATTGGGAAAGGGATATGAAACTGTTTAACCAAAAGAAGAATTACAAAGGTATTTTGTACACTGTTTCATTCAACAGATGGGTTAGAACTGCGGATTAAGGTGCGTGGAATGCTAGTGCATATACTCATAACCATTGACAGCGGGCCTTGGCCCGCTGTCAATGGTTATGCGAAATGTTTATATGCTGGTTACTTTGAGGTAACGTCAAGCAGTTCTACTTCAAAGAAGAGGGCTTCGTTAGGACCAATGTTCATTCCTGCTCCCTGCTCGCCGTATGCAAGCTCCGATGGAATCCACAGCTCGATTTTTCCGCCTTTGCCAATTAGTTTCATGCCTTCGGTCCATCCGGGAATTACTCTGTTGAGAGGGAATTCGATAGGGTTGTCCTTGCCTGCCTTGTCGGGAGCCTGTGCCTTTGCCATAGCCTGGCGCTCCTCGGGCATGTCGCTCCAGCGGTTGCTGTCAAAAACTACGCCTTTGCGTGTTCTTCCGGTGTAGATGACCTTTACAACGTCGGTATCTTTAGTTGCCTTGGTGGTTCCGGGTTTTACAATCCTGTACAGCAGGCCCGACTTTGTGCTCTGGACACCGCTCTTGCCTTTGATTTTTTCAAGCCATTCTGCCGATTCCTTCTTGTTCTTGGCCGGAAGCTCTATGCTGAAGAATCTGTCTATTGTTTCCATTGCTGCTGTTTCATTCATTTTTGCCACGTTGTTGTAGGAGTCGTTCAATGCGGCAACCACAGACTTTGTGTCAATTTGGAATGGAAGTTTGTTGAGCGAATAGCCAAGTTCTGCGCCAACAACTGCTGCGCCAACCTTCTTCTCTTTGTCGCTGTTGAATATTTTGGCAGTTCCTGTAGTGTCTCTCATTGCTGCAATAATCTTGGGCGAGATGTGCTCGGCAACCATATCTCTGAGGTTGCTTTCGGTGATAGTAACCCCTTCGGCCTTAATGCTTTCCTTGTTTGCTGCCTTTTCAATATTCTCTACTATTGCGTTGAAGTCGACGTTTAGCTGCGGCAATATGCCGTCTATAAGCTGTCTGCTCATAACGCATCCGTATGCATAGGAGAGCGTGTCTATGTTTTCAAGGTTCTTGAATTCGGGTGGTGTAAGTGGGGCCATCTTTTGTGGCTGAGGAATTTTTGCTGCAACTTTCTTTGTGCTGTCGGCATCCGTACTGTCGTTCTTTGTTCCGGCGTTGCCGCATGAAATTACTGACACTGCTATTGCAAGTGCTGAAAATTTAAGAAAAATCTTTTTCATATCTCTATTTTGGATTTAATGTTTTAGATAATTATTCTGTTTCTTGCTTGCTGTGGTATTCTACCAGTCCTTCTATGGGGCTTTCTGCTATTTTGCCTATGGAAAGTCCAAGGCTTTCGGCTGTCTCCTTTATTTCTGTTGCGAAATTCACTCCAATGCCGCCTATTATGTGCACCGGAAGCCAGGAGTGCCGGTAGGTCATGATGTTGCGTTTGAAGAATTGTGTGAAGCAGTTCTTCAGGAGCAGCTTAATCTCAATGTTCTCTTTGTTCTCGCTAAGGAACGGAGTGAGGCTTGCAAGCCAGCGGTTGGGCAGTGGGGTGTGGTAGACCCTCTCAAGAATTGCCGGCACGGTGAGATTGTACTGCTTGAGGAATTTTTCTCTTATTTCCTTGCTTAGCTGTTTTTTTATGCAGTCGCTGACCAGCTGCTTGCCGAGGCTTGCTCCGCTTCCTTCGTCACCGAGTATGTAGCCTAACGAGGGAGTGTTGTCAATGATTTTCTCTCCGTCGTAGAGGCAGGAGTTTGAGCCTGTACCAAGTATTCCGGCTATTCCCTCCTCGTGCTTGCAGAGTGCTCTTGCTGCGGCAAGAAGGTCGCTGTTTATCTCAATTTCCTTTGTTGAGAATATTCTGCTGAGTGCATCGTGCATTCTTTTGTTTGCGCTGTCATAGGCGCAGCCGGCTCCGTAAAAGAAAATCTTTTCGGGTGCGGTGGCGTCTATTTTGCCCGCAAGTTCTTCGGACAGTATGCTGAATATGTCATCTGAGTCCTGTATTGTGGGGTTAAACCCTTGGGTTTTTACGCGCAGGGCGATATTGCCGTTGTCGCACAGAACCCAATCTGTTTTGGTAGAACCGCTGTCTGCTATGAGTATCATATAGTCTTTTCAAAATTTTACGCGAAGATAAGGTTTATTTTAGAAATTTATTAAGTTTCTTGCAAGAAACTGTTTCTTATTTCTTTCCAAAGCCCGGGTCTATTTTTATAAGTGCCGACACTGCAAAGGTAACCGTTGTGCATGCCATTACCCAAATGAAGAAATTCTCGTATCCTAACCACTGCTGTATGTAGCCCGATGCCATGCTGGGCAGCATTACTCCGAGTGACATAAATGCGGTGGAGATTGCAAAATGTGCTGTGGGGTACTTGCCTTGCGCAAAATATATCATGTAAAGGGTATATGCAGTAAAACCGAATCCGTAGCCGAATTGTTCAACGAAAATGCAGCTGCATATTATGCCCATACTGTCGGGGAGCGCCATGCTCATGTATACATATACGGCGTCGGGCAGTGAAATTGCTATTACCATAGGCCACAGCCAGTATTTCAAGCCGTTCTGCGATATGCATATTCCGCCAATGATTCCTCCAAGAATCAGTCCTATGATGCCTATAACTCCATTGGCGAATCCAATCTCTTCCATGCCAAGTCCCAATCCGCCCATATTTGCGGTGTCCATTAGGAACAGCTTGCCTATTTTCCCTAACTGTGCCTCGGGAAAGCGGAACAGCAAAAGGAACAGCAGCGCGGTGAATATTCCCGGTTTTTGGAAATAGGTCTTTATTATGTCGCCGAAATTGCTGAATACCTCTTTTATGCTGCCCGGTGCGCGGTCAATGTCATTCTCGGGCTTTGGCATCGCCTTTCGGTTGTAGAGGAACAGGGCGAGCATAATTATTGAAGTAACAGCAAATGTGGCGCTCCAGCCCATGGTCTTGCCGCAGGTGTTTCCAAGAGTGCCGGCAAGCATAACAAGAAACCCCGAACCAAATACCGTTGCAATGCGGTAGAAGGTGTTTCTGATTCCTGAAAAGAATGATTGCTCTTTTTGGCTTAGTCCAAGGATGTAGAATCCGTCAAGTGCAATGTCGTGCGTCGATGATACGAATGCGCCTGCCATGAATGCTATTATTGTCAGCAGCAGGAAACTCTCCATGGGAACGGATATTGCTACTGCAGCGAAGCAGAGTACAAGCAGCAGTTGTGAATAGAGTGTCCATTTGCGTCTTGTGCTCATCAGTTCCACAAAGGGGCTCCATAGGGGCTTTATTGTCCATGGTATAAGGAAAATTCCTGTGTAAAGGGCTATGGTGGCGTTGTCAACGCCCATGTCCTTGTACATTATGTCCGATATTGATGTAATGGCGTGATAGGGCAGTCCCGATGCGAAATAGAGGGTGGGAATCCATAGCCAGGCATTTGTTTTTTTTGCTGCTTGTGTCAGTGTTTGCATGTTTTCCTTTGGTTTTTCTTGTTACAGCCGCTAAGATAGTTAAAAATATGTATAAACAAAAACAAATCCCAATCTCGGGATTTGTTTTTGTTTATACGCTGCGCTCATTAAAGCTGAAAGCTGAAAACTGAAAACCGAAAGCGGAAAACTGAAAACGGAAAGCGGTTCTGTACTCTGTACTCTGTACTCTGTTCTCTGTACTCTGTACTCTTATACAATTCCTTGTGCCATCATTGCTTTGGCTACTTTGAGTCGCTTTTGCTTTTCGCATCCCGCGCCGCACGATTATCACCGTGCTTGGCGCGACTGTTGCTGCAAAAGCTCCCTAAGTAAGGCCTATCTTATATTTAGGTTATACAATTCCTTGTGCCATCATCGCTTTGGCTACTTTGAGGAAGCCTGCAATGTTTGCGCCCTTTACATAGTCGATGTATCCATCGGGCTGAGTGCCGTATTTTACGCATGCGCTGTGTATGTTATGCATGATTTCGTGCAGCATTTGGTCAACCTTTGCGCTGCTCCAGTTAATCTTGCCTGAGTTCTGGCTCATTTCAAGGCCCGATACCGATACGCCGCCGGCGTTTGATGCCTTGCCGGGTGCATAGAGGATTCTTGCTGCCTGGAATGTGTGTATTGCCTCAGGGGTTGAGGGCATGTTCGCTCCCTCTGAAACTGCTATTACGCCGTTTGCAATAAGAGCCTTTGCATCGTTGCCGTCAATTTCGTTCTGTGTGGCCGAGGGCAGTGCAATATCGCCTTTCTCGCACCAGGGGCGGGCGTTCTCAACATATTTGCAGCCGTATTTGTCGGCATATTCCTTTATGCGGCCGCGGCGCACGTTCTTGAGTTCCATTATGAAGTCGAGCTTTTCGCGGTCAATGCCGTCGGGATCGTATATGTAGCCGTTTGAGTCGCTCATGGTAACAACTTTTCCGCCAAGCTGTATCACTTTTTCAACGGTGTACTGTGCTACGTTGCCCGAACCTGATACAAGGCATGTCTTGCCTTCAATGCTTTCGCCGCGGGTCTTGAGCATCTCCTGGAGGAAGTATATGTTTCCGTATCCGGTTGCCTCGGGACGAATGAGCGAGCCGCCGAACTCAAGTCCCTTGCCGGTAAATACTCCGTTGAATTCGCGGGTGAGCTTTTTGTACATGCCGAACATGTAGCCTACTTCGCGTCCGCCAACGCCAATGTCACCGGCAGGAACGTCCATTTCGGGCCCGATGTTGCGCCACAATTCAGTTATGAATGCCTGGCAGAAACGCATCACTTCGTTGTCGCTTTTGCCCTTGGGGTCGAAGTCTGAACCGCCTTTTGCACCGCCCATGGGAAGGGTGGTGAGGGAGTTCTTGAATGTCTGTTCAAAAGCGAGGTACTTGAGAATGCCAATGTTTACCGATGGGTGGAAGCGTATGCCGCCTTTGTAAGGGCCAATTGCATTGTTGTGCTGCACGCGGTAGCCGGTGTTCACCTGCACCTTGCCGCTGTCGTCGACCCATGTTACGCGGAATGTGAAAATGCGGTCGGGGATGCAAAGCCTCTCTATGAGGTTGCTTGCCTCAAACTCTGGGTGCTTGTTATACTCCTCTTCAATTGAGTGAAGCACCTCTTCTACTGCCTGGTAATATTCAGGCTCATTTGGGAATCTTTTTTTCAGGCTCTCAAGCGTTGTCTCTACTTTCATATTATATAAGATGATTATTCTGTTTTGCCTGCAAATATAGTAAGTTGAATTCAAAAAATGAAGAAATGCAAGCGATTTTTTGAAAAAATAAGAAAAAAGATTGATTGTAGTTGTGGTTTTGTGAAATTTTATAGTGATTTTGTGTTTTTGCAAGCAAAATGTTTCTATTCTTGTCGCGGTGCGGCTTGTGAAATGCTGCAGTTGTGGCGCTGTATTTATTAAAGATATTTAAGCGAATTATCGTTGAATGATAAAAAAAACTAAATTGTTTTTTATTTGTTCAAAAAAGGATAATTTTGCAGAATTGTTGCATGTGTAATCAAATAATTACATGATATGAAGAAGATTTTTACTACTTTGTTTTTGTGTTCGGCCTTTGCTGTGCAGGCGCAGTATCTGCCTAACAGTGGGTTTGACAGTTGGAAAAGCTCAAGTGGAAGCACCGATGCTGCGGGTTCAATGAATCAGCGTCCGGGTGTTGAACCGTCTGACTGGAATGGCTCTTCGGTTAATCAGATGGGGCAGAAAAAGGAACTGGTGTTCAATGATAACTATACCGTAAAACTGAAGAATGCCTGGGTTGGTTTGTTTGGCATCGGCTCAACAGCTCCTGGCTATATTACTTTGGGCACTCCTTGGGTGTATGCCTCAATGACAATTTCGGAATGCGACGGCGGCACTTACGGCGGTGTTCCTTTCGGCTATAGGCCCGATGCAATTACAGGCAGTTTCAAGAGAGAGGATGAAAATAGCGAAAATTCGTATATTATAGCTTATTTTTGGAAGGGCACTTATAAGTCAAACATAGGCAGCAAGTCGTCTCCAAACCAGAGCAGGGATAATGTTGACAGGGCTGTTTTTGGCACAGTTTCAGCTGCGTCAAGCGGCACTCTTGTTGCAAAGTGCAATCATGCATTCTCGTCAACAGGCGGTGGATGGCAGACAATTACAGTGCCCATTGAATATGAGAACGGCGAGGTGCCTGAGATGATGAATGTTGTAATTTCGGGCGGTGACTACTGGACACGCGGTAATCTTGTAGACGGCACAACGCTTTATGTTGACAATGTGCAGTTTGTGTATTATTCCGAGCTTTCGTCTTTGGTTTATAACGGCGTAGATTACTTTGCCGCCGGCAAGACACAGTATGTTATTGATGAGGCGTATGACGCGAGCAAGCTCTCTGTTGCTTCAAAAGGCAAGGGCGCTGTAATTGAAAAATCGTACGACGAGGCCAGTGCTGTGCTGACAATTAAGGTGAAGGGCAATGACTATGCGGCGAACAGCAGCAATGTTCACACCTACACAGTGCAGTTCGGCAGCGGAGAGGTGGTTGACCCGAATCCGAATCCAAATCCTGACCCAACACCGGGCGATGTTGACTACACTCCTGCATATACCGGAGAAAAGACAAGGCTTAACCGTTGGATTACATCTGTTGCTTTGGAAAGCAGCGCTTACAGCGGCCATGCGGCAAACACCCTTAATGTGGACAACAGCGGCAATCTCTGCTACAACGACTATTCAGGTTCTGTAACCATGAAGGCGGCTGCGGGTGAAACAGTAACAGTTTCAATGGGCTTTAACGATTCATGGATGAATGCTTACCTTTATATTGATGCCGATTCAAACGGCTTTACAGCAAGCATTGCCGATGGCAGTTCATGGCAGCCTGCGGGCGACCTTGTATCATATTCATTCTACAACAACGGCAGCAGCAACGACAACACCGGCTGGAACAGCGAAGGCGCTTCAGTGTCAGGCGATGCGCGCAGCACAGTGGCGCTTCCGTCGTTTACAGTTCCTGAAACTCCTGGCGTTTACCGCGTTCGCGCTAAGCTCGACTGGTGCAACATTGACCCTGCCGGTGACAGCGACGGCAAGTTCGGCGACTTCATGGACAATGGCGGACAGATTGTGGACTTTATGCTTGAGGTTGTTGGCGACGAGGTTATAGACCCGAATCCTGAACCAGAGCCCGACCCCGACCCGACACCAGAACCAGGCGATGTGGATTATACGCCAACAAACACCGGCACAAGAAATTATGCCGAGCGCAATATAACTGCAATTAAACTCACAAGCCCATTGCATGGCGAGACGCAATATGAACTTTCTGCTCAGGAGCAACTGAATGAGTATCTTGACATAACCTCTGCTGCAGCGCTCTTGGCAGCTCCGGGCGAGGAGGTCTATTTGACTGTTGCAACTGAAGGCTCATGGGTAAACCACTACGTTTACATTGACTTTGATGCCGACGGCTTCAGTGCAAGCATTGCCGACGGCAGCAACTGGCAGCCTGCGGGCGACATTGTATCATATTCATTCTACAACAACGGCGCAGACAGCGATGAGAGCGGCTGGAGCAGTGCGGGAGAGATTATCTCAGGCAATAACCGCAGCAAGCCTGTAATTCCGGCATTTGCTGTACCTGCTGAAGCCGGTACATACCGTATGCGCATCAAGCAGGACTGGTGCAGCATTGACCCAATGGGCGACAGCAACACGAACTTTGGCGGAACATTCTCAAATTACGGAGGCCAGATAATTGACATAATGCTTGTAGTTACAGAGGACACTGCTGTAAACAGTGTTATTACTGAGGCAGATGCCGTGCAGGGAATCTTTGACATGCAAGGCCGCAAGATAGAGAAGATTGCAGCCCCAGGCATCTACATTGTCAACGGCAAAAAGATGCTGGTGAAGTAATTGCTTGCAATTGGTTGCAACAGAAAATCACCTCTCTGATTTGACGGAGAGGTGATTTTCTGTTTTATATTATTCGTGTATAATATTTTCGGGTTGTGTATTCTGTTGTTAGTTCTTAACAATTTTGGCTTTTGGCATTGACTTCGCAATTATTTTAGTTATTTTTTTGCTTTTTAATGGAATTTTACGCGTATTCCTTCCTTATTGTCTTTTTGTTGTTTGTGTAAACAAAGTTTTTGCTATCTTCGCGGGAGAGTGCTTTATTAGTGTCTTATGGTTGAGAAAATAAAGAAATTATATAAGGAATGGAGGGGTGTTGCTCCGTTGTCGGCGGTGCGGCTTACGGGTGATGGGTCGAACCGTGTATATTTCAGGCTTTCGTCGCAAGATGATACGGTTATTGGCGTTGTGGGCACTTCGGCCGATGAGAATAGGGTGTTTGTGGCTCTTGCCGATGCTTTTGGAAAGAGCGGGATTGCTGCTCCCAAGGTGCTTGCGGTTTCCGATGACTGTATCTGCTATCTGCAGAACGACCTTGGCAATGATACGCTCTACACGGCATTGCAGGAGGCTCGTTCTAACGCTCTCTTTGACAGTGGCGACATTGAACTGCTTTGCCGCACGGTGTCGCAGCTGCCGCATATTCAGTTCCGCGTTCCGCAGTTCTTTGATTTCGCGCTTTGCTATCCGGTTAGCGATTTCAATGAACGCACTGTTATGTGGGACTTGAACTATTTCAAGTACTGTTTTCTGAAGGGTGTTGGCGTGGAGTTTAATGAGAACCGCCTTGAGGATGAATTTGACCGTCTTGCGGCAGTGCTGCTCAGCGATAACGATAATGTGTTTCTATACAGGGACTTTCAGTCGCGCAATGTAATGCTTAAGGACGGTGTGCCTTATTTTATTGATTTTCAGGGCGGCCGTCGTGGCCCGATATATTATGATATAGCATCGTTTGTGGGCCAGGCGCGTGCAAAATATACTCCTGCGGCAGTTGAGGCAATGATTGATGCGTACATTGCAGCTCTTGAGGAGTACAAGAAGGTGGACAGGGCGCATTTTATGCAGATGCTTCGCATGTTCCGCATATTCCGCCTTTTGCAGAATCTTGGCGCTTATGGCTACCGCGGGCTTTTTGAGCGCAAGAAGGCTTTCGTGGAGAGCATTCCGGCTGCGCTTGGACAGCTGGAGGAGCTGCTCGGCCAGTCGGCCGGGGATTTTCCTTACATTCTTTCTCTTGTGAGGGAGATTGCCGCTCTGCCTATGTTTGCAGCAAGGGAACTTGGCGAACTGACGGTTGATGTTATGAGCTTTTCCTATAAGCGCGGCATTCCAGATGACACGTCGGGCAACGGCGGAGGCTTTGTCTTTGACTGCAGGGCGATACATAATCCGGGACGCTATGAGCCTTATAAGAAACTTACCGGCATGGACGAGCCTGTAATAAAGTTCCTTGAGGCTGAGAGTAATATTGCCGAATTCCTTGAGAATGCCTATGCGCTTGTTGACAATATGGTCGATACTTACAAAAGGCGTGGATTTACGCATATTCAGGTTTGTTGCGGATGCACCGGCGGACAGCACCGCTCGGTTTACAGCGCCGAGCATATTGCGCGTCATGTGGCCGGGAAATTCGGTGTCAGGGTAGTGGTTACGCACAAGATGCTGAATGTGTCGTATGTGATTGAGAGCAGGGCGGAGTGATTCTCTGTTTATAAACTTATGCAGGCCGTTGGAGCTGTTTTTGCTTCTGACGGCCTTCTTTTTTTTGTACTCACTTGCCGGTTTGCTGTTGCCGTTTAGTCATGATATGAATTTTCGGAATCTCATTCACGCGCTCTTTCTTTGTATTTACAGATTTTTTTGAGTATCTTTGCAAGATTAAATGAAAACAGATACAAATAGATACAATGAAAAAGAAATTTCCTGTTTATAGCCAATTGAATTTGCCTCTTGTAAACAAGGAGGTGCTGAAAGAGTGGGATGACAACGACCTTTTCTCAAGGAGTATGACTGAGCGCGAGGGTGCTCCTTCGTTCGTGTTCTTTGAGGGTCCTCCTTCGGCTAACGGAATGCCGGGCATTCACCACGTTATGGCGCGCAGCATTAAGGATACATTCTGCCGCTTCAAAACAATGAAGGGTTTTCAGGTAAAGCGCAAGGCGGGATGGGATACTCACGGCCTGCCTGTAGAGCTTGGCGTGGAGAAGAAACTGAACATTACCAAAGAGGATATTGGCAAGAAGATTTCTGTTGACGACTATAACCGCAACTGCCGCGAGGAGGTTATGAAATATACACGCGAGTGGACCGACCTTACACGCAAGATGGGTTATTGGGTCGACCTTGACAATCCTTACATAACATACGAGAACAGCTATATTGAGTCGTTGTGGTGGCTGCTGAAGCAGCTCTACAACAAGGGACTGCTGTACAAGGGCTATACAATACAGCCTTATTCGCCCGCTGCCGGTACAGGCTTGAGCTCGCACGAGCTTAACCAGCCCGGCTGCTACCGCGATGTTAAGGATACAACAGCCGTGGCGCAGTTCCGCATGCTCGACCCTAAGCCCGAAATGACAGGGTGGGGAACTCCATATTTTATTGCATGGACAACAACACCGTGGACACTGCCTTCAAATACAGCGCTCTGCGTTGGTCCGAAGATTGACTATGTGGCTGTTAAGACATACAATGCCTATAATGGCGAACCGGTTACTGTGGTGCTTGCAAAGGCATTGCTTGCCGCTCACTTTAACCCCGCAGGGGCGGAACTTCCTCTTGAGGAGTACAAGGCCGGCGACAAGGTTGTGCCTTACAGAGTGATAGCCGAATACAAGGGCACCGACCTCGTTGGCATGCATTATGAGCAGCTGTTCCCATGGGTTAAGCCCATTGTTAAGGATGGCGACAGAATTGCCGATGCGTCGGCCGATGCCTTCCGTATTATTCCGGGTGACTATGTAACAACAGAGGATGGTACAGGCATTGTGCACATTGCTCCTACATTTGGCGCTGATGACGCCTTTGTTGCAAAGGCTGCCGGCGTGCCTTCACTCTTTATGGTCAACAAAAAGGGCGAGACACGTCCGATGGTTGATTTTACAGGCAAATTCTGGACTGTTGACGAGCTTGATGACGAGTTCGTCAAGGAGTGTGTAAATGTGGAACTCTACTCTAAGTTTGCCGGTGCGTTTGTAAAGAATGCATACGACCCGCAGTATACAGTAGACGGCCGCTTTGATGAAAAGGCTGCTGCGAAGGCCGAGACGCTTGATGTTGCGCTCTGCATGGTAATGAAGCAGGGCGGTGTGGCGTTCAAGATTGAAAAGCATGTCCACAACTATCCGCACTGCTGGCGCACTGACAAGCCCGTGCTTTACTATCCTCTTGACAGCTGGTTTGTCCGTGCTTCGCAGATGAAGGAGCGCATGAGCGAACTTAACAAGACTATTACATGGAAGCCTGAGTCTACAGGTACAGGCCGTTTTGGCAAGTGGCTTGAGAATCTGAACGACTGGAACTTGAGCCGCAGCCGCTATTGGGGCACTCCGCTGCCTATTTGGACAAGCGAGGACGGCGAGCAGATGTGCATAGGCTCAATTGAGGAGCTGTATAATGAGATTGAGAAGGCTGTTGCTGCCGGTGTAATGGCAAGCAACCCATATAAGGACAAGGGATTTGTTCCGGGCGACTACAGCAAGGAGAATTATGATAAGATAGACCTGCACCGCCCTTATGTTGATGATATTAAGCTTGTATCTTCAACAGGCAAGGTGATGACACGCGAACTTGACCTCATTGACGTGTGGTTCGATTCAGGTGCAATGCCTTATGCGCAGATACACTATCCTTTCGAGAATAAGGAGATTCTTGACAACCGCACTGTCTATCCCGCCGATTTCATTGCCGAGGGCGTTGACCAGACACGCGGCTGGTTCTACACGCTGCATGCAATAGGTACAATGGTGTTTGACAATGTTGCCTTCAAGACTGTGATTTCAAACGGCCTTGTGCTTGACAAGAACGGCGACAAGATGTCAAAGCGCCTGGGAAATGCAGTTGACCCATTCAGCACAATAGAGAACTACGGCAGCGACGCATTGCGCTGGTACATGATAACAAATTCAGCTCCTTGGGATAACCTCCGCTTCAACGAGGAGGGTGTAAAGGAGGTTACACGCTCATTCTTTGGCAAGCTCTATCAGACTTACAGCTTCTTTACAATGTATGCCAATGTAGACGGCTTTACATTTGAAGAGCCTGAATTGCCGCTGGATGCGCGTCCCGAACTTGACCGCTGGATTCTTTCGGAACTCAATACTCTTGTAAAGAATGTTAATGCGTGCCTGAACGACTATGAGCCTACAAAGGCCGGACGCCTTATCCAGGAGTTCGTTATTGACAACGTAAGCAACTGGTTTGTGCGCCTCAGCCGCAAGCGCTTCTGGGGTTCTGACATGAGCAGCGACAAACTGTCGGCTTACCAGACACTCTACACATGCCTTGAGACCGTTTCACGCCTGATGGCGCCTATCGCTCCGTTCTATGCCGACAGACTATACCAGGATTTGACTTCGGTTACCGGCCGCGGCGATGCCTCTTCGGTTCATCTTGCCAAGTTCCCCGAATGTGATGAGGCTGCTGTTGACACTGAGCTTGAGTACCGCATGAAGCTTGCGCAGCAGATTTCTTCAATGGTGCTCGCACTGCGCAAGAAGGAGGCTATAATAGTGCGCCAGCCGCTGCAGAAGATTGCAATTCCTGCTGCCGATGAGGTAATGAAGGCACGCATAGAGGCTGTCAAGCAGCTTATTCTGAGCGAGGTAAATGTAAAGGAACTTGTGTTCGTTGAGGGCGATGGCATTCTGGTTAAGAAAATCAAGTGTAATTTCCGCACATTGGGCAAGAAGTTCGGCAAGCTCATGAAGAGCGTGAATGTTGCTGTTACAGAGATGTCTCAGGAGCAGATTGCGGAGCTTGAAAGGAACGGTGCGATTACTTTGCAGATTGAGGGCGCTGATGCTGTCATTGAACTTGCCGATGTTGAGATATTCAGTGAGGACGTTCCGGGCTGGACTGTTGCAAACGAGGGTGCTCTCACCGTTGCTCTTGACGTTGAGGTTACCGATGACCTCCGCCGCGAGGGCATTGCACGCGAAATTGTAAAGAAGATTCAGGCGGTGCGCAAGGAGAGCGGCTTTGACATTACTGACCGAATTGCAGTTACTGTATCGTCAAGCGAACTGAGCGATGCAGCGGTAGAGCAGTTCAGAGAGTATATCTGTAATCAGGTTCTTGCCGATTCGCTTGTTGTTGACGCAGCGCTTGCAGCCGGCGATGAAATTGAACTTGAGGGCGGCACAGTGAAGGTTGCCGTTGAAAAAATTTAATATGAATAACTTATAACTAACTATAAATTTATTAGACATGGCAGAAAAACTTCGTTATTCCGATGAGGAATTGGCTGAATTCCGTGAGGTGATTTTAAAGAAACTAGAACTTGCGAAAAGAGACTACGACCAGATTATGAGGGCTTTGCGTCACGAGGACAGCAATGACGTTGCCGATACCTCTCCCACCTACAAGGGACTTGAGGATGGCAGTGATGCAGCTTTCCTTGAGGAGCAGATGCAGATTGCAAGCCGCCAGGCAAAGTTCATTCAGGGGCTTCAGGCAGCTTTGGTACGCATTGAGAACAAGACTTACGGCATTTGCCGCGAGACCGGCAAGCTCATTTCCAAGGAGCGCTTGATGGCTGTTCCTCACGCAACTTTGAGTATTGAAGCGAAGAAGAACAGATAAGCAATGGCTGCAGAAAACAGGAGACGTTACTGGATTGTATTCTCGCTTTTGGCGCTTGCGGTAATTATTGACCAGGCAATAAAGATTGCCGTAAAAACCAATATGTGCCTGGGCGAAGGGATTATGGTCTTTGGCGAGTGGTGCCAGATAAGGTTTATTGAGAATAATGGAATGGCATTCGGCATGGAACTGTTTGGGAAACTGTTCCTGACATCGTTCCGCATTATTGCCGTTGCGCTGCTTTTCTATTATATAATAAAGCTGCTGCGTGAGGCTAAGCACCCTTTCGGGTATATACTTTGCATAGCCTTTATTACTGCCGGGGCGCTTGGCAATCTAATTGACTGTCTCTTTTACGGCGAGATTTTTTCATCGAGTTTGGGCCAGGTTGCGGAATTTGTTCCATGGGGCGATGGCTATGCTGAGTTCATGCACGGCAGGGTTGTGGACATGTTCTACTTCCCGCTCTTTACCTGGCCTGAATGGATGCCTTTGGTGGGAGGAGATATTTTCTTCGGCCCGATATTTAATTTTGCCGATTCCTGTGTAAGCTGCAGTGTTGTGGCGCTGCTGATATGGTACAGGAATATAATAATGAAATAGTGTTATGAACTGCCGTTTTGTACATATTGTGCTCCTTCTGCTGGCTCTCTGCTTAGGTTCATGCGAGGTAGAGATGCCAAAGGATGTCATTGTGCAGGACAAGATGGAGGCGCTTCTTTATGACTATCATCTTGTTCAGGCAATGTCGTCGGAGTATGCTTCAACGGAATACAAGGAGAAACTCTATTTTGACTATGTTTTCAAGAAGCATAATGTTACAAAAGAGCAGTTTGAACACTCTATGAAGTGGTATGTGCGCTATCCAAAGCACCTGAAGAGGATTTATGCAAATCTTGAGGAGCGTCTTGAGAAGGAGGTTGAGGTTATGGGCGCTGCAAAGGGCGTTATTGAGGATAATACATCGTTGAATGTTGCCTATTTGGCTACCGACACTGCCGAATTGTGGACTGGGCCAAAGAACAAAATGCTCACAGCAACTCCGCTTAACAGCAAGGTGGCCTTCGGCTTTGACGCACCTAAGGATTCGGCGTTTGTCAAGGGTGACAGTCTCTTTTTTGCATTCACGGCAAGGTTTGTGCCGTGCGGTGTAAAGGATGTAAAGCAGGAGGCGCATGCTGCCATAAGGATTGACTATGAGGACGGCTCTTCGGACGGCAGGGGAGTGAATATCCTTAATTCAGGGGATTATGTACTGTCGCTAAAGAGGAACTACGGCAGCAGGCTAAAGTCAATGTCGGGGTTTGTCTACTATTTTGACAATGACTCTACTGCGCTGCCTAAACTCATGCTTGGCGATATTTCGCTTAAGAGGATTCATCCTGTAGAAAAGAACAAGAAGAAGAGGTAGCAAGTTGTGCTCTATTTGGCGGTAAAACTTATTATGCCATCGGGCGAGGCAATTGGCCGCATGGTGGTTGATGTGCGCGGCGGCGAGGTTGTTTCAGTGTCGCCTTTTGAGCGCGAGCTTCACTCAATGTCGCTGCTGGATGAAGTGTTTCTCTCTTTCTCGCCCGCATCTGTTGTTTCTGAATGCGGCGATGGCGTTTCCCCGCGCTATGCCTTTACAATGATTGAAGGCCAGCCTGTCCGCTTGGACGGCTGAATATTCATGGTATTGGGGCATAAGGAATATGCAGGCTGTTCCACGAAGCCTTGCCGGTGTGTTTGCCCAGTTTTACGTTATTTATGATATTCTGCGGCGGAATTCGCTGCATATAATGGCTGTTGCTGTTGATACGTTCAGCGATTCTGACGTGCTTCGGCCGGCTGGATAGTTGGGGATGAAAAGCCGTTCATTTACATGCTGCGCGCAGCTGTCACTGATTCCGTTGCCCTCGTTGCCCATTATTATTATTCCGTTGTTGCACAGGCTCTTGCCGTATATGCTGCCGCCGTCGAGGAATGTCCCATAAACCGGCGCGCTCTTTTTTGCCTCGCCTAAGAATGCGGGGAGGTCTACATAGAAAACCTTCACCCTTCCCAATGCTCCCATTGTGGCCTGCACTGTCTTTGGAGAGTAGGCATCGGCGCATCCTGTTGAGCAGTAGAGCTCTTCAATGCCGAACCAGTCGGCAATGCGTATAATTGTGCCAATATTTCCAGGGTCTTGCACATTGTCAAGCGCAAGGCACAGTCTCTCCTTTGGCGCATTCATGTCAATGCTGTAGCTTGGTTGCCTGAACAGGGCAACAACACCTTGCGGCGCGCAAAGGAAACTTGCGCGCTTCAGTTCCTCTTCAGTGACTGTTTCTGCTTTTATGCCACCGCTCAGTTTGTGGGTCTCAATCCATTTTTCTGTTGCAAAAACCGCTTCTGCCTTAATGCCGCAGTCAATGAGGTCGTTTACGGTTTTGCCTCCTTCGGCAACAAAGAGACCGCTCTCTTTCCTGTACTTCTTGTGCTCAAGTGATTTTATGAGCTTTAATGTGGCCTTGCTTAGCATTTCTGTTGTTTTCTTTTATTGTATGGCGTTTTGCTGAAAATGGGATTATATATTATCCCAAAGTCACTAAAGTGTTGCAAATCTACCTTAAATCTTCCAAGTTTTTACTATATTTGATGTAGTTTGATTAAGATTCTTTGAGTATCAAACCATTAAGAAGAACTTGCATGAGAATGGGCAATGGATAAGAAATTGCTAACTTGTTTTGTTACACTATATTCCTCATGCTTTTCAAATAACTCTTT
>JAFXAR010000065.1 GCA_017516885.1 Bacteroidaceae bacterium | reverse complement strand
CGGTTGCATAGCCCGCTATGCGCCCTTAAAAAATAAAAAAACATACTATTTGCCTTGCGCGAAAATAGGCTGCACTCGCTTTGCAATTTGTAAACAAGTTTACATTGCGCTCGTTTGCACTATTTTTGTGCTCTATAAAAATTTGGCGATATAAATTTAAACAGCTTCTTAATAATGCATCGCGCGCGGATATAAATTGTTGCCCATTTTTATGGAACAAGCTGTCTTTAAGTAACGGCAGAGGGACGCTGCCGGTTGCCTGTATATATAAAATTGATAACGGGCTGCAGCCCGTTATCAATTTTATATACAGTTTCTTAATGCTTAATACATGGATAACCATGTTGTTCTGCAAAGTTTTTATTTCATCAGCTCTATGCTGCGTTTAACAAAATTGTTAAGAGCCTCTCCGTTGAGCATGTTGTTCTGCAGAAGTGTTATGTCAATGAGCTGCTTTACTGTGTTGTCATTTGCTGCATACTCTGCAAGGATGCCCTCTTTTTCGCTCTTGGCGGCGGTAATCTCCTTTTCAATCTCAAAAAGCTCGTCCTTTTCGCTTTGGGGAACTTCATCCTCCTTTTTGCTTTGGCGTGCGTCGTAAAGTTCCTTGCGGCGGCTTTCGAGCGAGTTCTTCTTTTCGTCTATTGGTGCAAGCTTGCCGGCGCATGCGCTTTCGGCATTTTCAAGAACGCGCTTGATGAGCGGGTGCTCTTCGTTAAGCAGCACGTTGAACATGTCGGGCATTTCGCCGTAGAATGACATGCCCGGCTGTATTGCTGCCATCTCCTTCATGCGGCGCATATATTCGGCCTGTGTAATTACAATTGGTGCTGCATTTTCGCCCATAGCCTGTGTCTGTACAGTAAATTCTCTCTTTTCGGCCTTTGGCAGCTGGCTTTCAAAGATTCCTGCAAGTACTTCGCGCTTTTCGTTTGCAAGGGTGCTTGCCTTCTGCTCCTCTTTTACAATGAGGTTCTCAACTGAATCACTGTCAACGCGTGAGAAGCGTGTCTTTTCAAACTTGCGCTCCAGCAGGCTTATCAGTGCAACGTCGAGCTGGCCGTCCATGAGCAGTACGTTGTAGCCTTTGTTCTTGGCGTTGTCAATAAAGCTGTACTCTTTCTCCTTGTCGTTTGAATAGAGGTATATCAGATTGCCTTCCTTGTCGGTCTGCTCTGCACCTACAAGGTTCTTGTACTCTTCGTAGGTGTACTTGTTGCCGTCGGTGTCCTGCAAGAGGGAGAACTTGTTTGCCTTGTCGTAGAAGTCCTCTTCGGTGAGCATGCCGTAGTGGATGAATATTTTAAGGTCGTTCCACTTCTCTTCAAATTCCTTGCGGTCGTTCTTGAAAATCTGCTGCAGGCGGTCGGATACCTTCTTTGATATGTATGTGGATATTTTCTTTACATTTGAATCGCTCTGCAGATATGAGCGTGATACGTTAAGCGGAATGTCAGGCGAGTCAATTACGCCGTGCATCAGTGTAAGGAAGTCGGGAACAATGCCCTCTACCTCGTCGGTAACATATACCTGGTTGCAGAAGAGGAGTATCTTGTTCTTTTGCAGTTCAAGGCTGCTCTTTACCTTGGGGAAGTAGAGTATTCCGGTAAGGTTGAATGGGAAGTCTACATTCAGGTGAATCCAGAAGAGCGGTTCGTCGCTCATGGGGTAGAGCTTGCGGTAGAACTCCTTGTAGTCCTCGTCCTTAAGCTCGCTTGGCTTGCGTGTCCACAGCGGGGTGGTGTCGTTGATTATGTTGTCCTCTTCGGTCTCAACCTGCTTGCCGTCTTTCCACTCCTTCTTTTTGCCGAATGCAATTTCAACAGGAAGGAAACGGCAGTATTTGTTGAGTATGCCGCTTATACGGCTCTCGCTGAGGAATTCCTTGCTGTCGTCATCAATGTACATGATGATGTCTGTACCGCGTTCTGCCTTTTCTGTCTCCTCAATGGTGTATTCGGGACTGCCGTCGCAGCTCCATTTTACAGCCTGGGCATCGTCACGGTATGACTTTGTGACAATTTCAACCTTCTTTGACACCATGAAGGCCGAATAGAATCCGAGGCCGAAGTGTCCTATTATGCTGTTTGCGCTGTCCTTGTATTTTTCAAGGAAGTCTGTTGCGCCTGAAAGGGCAATTTGGTTGATGTATTTCTCAATCTCCTCAGCGGTAAGGCCAATGCCGTTATCGCTTACTGTTATAGTGTCGGCGCCGAGTGTGACTTTTACCTTTGGTGTTCCCAGTTCGCCCTTGAATTCTCCCTTTTCATAAAGGGTCTTGAGCTTTTGGGTGGCATCAATGGCGTTGGATACTATTTCACGAAGAAAAATTTCGTGGTCGCTGTACAAGAATTTCTTGATTACGGGGAAGATGTTCTCGGTTGTTACCCCAATGTTTCCTTTCTGCATAATATTGTATTTTTTAGTTTGTAATCGTTTTGCGGTGCATAAGCACCCGTAATATTATAATACAAAAAAAATGCCAGTTGTTCAGCAACTGACATTTTGGCAGAGTGTTTTTGTTACTTTACTTTATTACTTCAAAGGAGAGCTTGTCGCATCCTTCGGGGGCGGTCACTGAAATTCTGTCGCCCTGTTCAAGCGCGCCGTCAAGCAAAAGCTCTGATATTTCATCCTCTACATAGTTTTGCAGCGCACGCTTAAGCGGGCGGGCACCGTATTGGATGTCGTATCCCTTTGCTGACAGGAATTTCTTGGCATCGTCGCTCATTTCAATAGTGTAGCCGAGTTCTGTTACACGCTTTATGATGTGTGCAAGTTCAAGGTCTACAATCTTGACAATTGCATCAAGCCCCAGCTGGTCGAAGTTTATTATCTCGTCAATGCGGTTAATGAACTCCGGCGCAAAGCGCTTGTTCAGAGCCTTCTGTATTACTCCGCGCGAGTGGTTCTTGTCGGCAGCACGCTCATCCTTGGAGAATCCGATACCGGCGCCGAAGTCCTTCAGTTCTCTTGTTCCAACATTTGAGGTCATTATGAGAACTGTGTTGCGGAAGTCTATTGTGCGGCCGTAGCTGTCGGTGAGACGGCCTTCGTCCATTACCTGAAGCAGGAGGTTGAATACGTCGGTGTGCGCCTTTTCAATTTCATCAAGCAGCACAATGGAGTAGGGACGGCGGCGTACGCGTTCTGTGAGCTGTCCGCCCTCTTCGTAGCCTACATATCCCGGAGGAGCGCCCACAAGGCGCGATACTGTGAATTTCTCCATGTATTCGCTCATGTCGATGCGAATGAGCGCATCGGCGCTTCCGAACATGAACTTTGCAAGTTCCTTGGCAAGAAGTGTCTTGCCTACGCCTGTCGGGCCGAGGAACATGAACGTGCCAATGGGCTTGTTGGGGTTCTGAAGCCCTACGCGGCTGCGGCGAATTGCTTTTGTCAGCTTGTCGATGGCATCGTCCTGTGCAATAACCTTACCGGTGAGTTCCTGCTTCATTCCTTTCAGGCGTGTCCACTCGTCCTGCTGCATGCGCTGCATTGGAACTCCCGAAATCATTGACACTATTCTCGCAACTTCCTCTTCGTCAACTGTCTGGCGGTTGTCGGTAAGGCTCTTTTCCCATTCGGCTTTCATCTTTGCGAGCGCACCCTGCATCTCTTTCTCAAGGTCGCGAAGGTTTGCTGCTCTCTCAAAATCCTGGCACTTTACAGCGGCATTCTTTTCCCTGCCGGTAATGTCTATGATTTTTTCCTGCTCCTCAATCTCCTTTGGAACTTTTATGTTGCTTATGTGCATGCGTGCGCCGGCTTCGTCCATTGCGTCTATGGCCTTGTCGGGGAAGCAGCGGTCGGTTATGTACCGGTCTGTCAATTTGACACATGCAAGCAGCGCTTCGTCGGTGTATGTGACATTATGGTGGTTCTCGTAACGCTCCTTGATGTTCTTGAGTATTGTATATGTGTCATCGGCCGAAGTGGGCTCAACAAGCACTTTCTGGAATCGCCTTTCAAGAGCGCCGTCCTTTTCAATGGTCTTGCGGTATTCGTCAACGGTTGTTGCGCCAATGCACTGTATCTCTCCGCGTGCGAGGGCCGGTTTCAGTATGTTGGCGGCATCCATTGAGCCGGGGGTGGAGCCTGCGCCCACAATTGTATGTATCTCATCAATGAAGATGATGATGTTGGGGTTGTTCTCAAGCTCGTTTATAATGGCGCGCAGGCGCTCTTCAAACTGTCCGCGGTATTTTGTTCCTGCAACGACGGCTGTCATGTCAAGGGCTACAATGCGTTTGTCGAACAGCATTCTCGAAGTCTTGCGTTCGACAATGCGCTGTGCAAGGCCCTCTACAATTGCCGACTTGCCTACGCCCGGCTCTCCTATGAGAATTGGGTTGTTCTTCTTGCGGCGGCTGAGGATTTGTGAAATGCGCTCAATCTCCTTTGCGCGTCCTACTACGGGGTCGAGCTTGCCTTCGCGTGCGGCTTTGGTCATGTCAACTCCAAAGTTGTCGAGCACCGGCGTGTCGTTTGAGGGTTTTGCCTGCTGTGTGCCAGTGTATGCCTGCTGGCTGCCTTTGCCTCCAATTGGCAGGGTGTCATCTTCGTCCTCGTCATCGTTGTCGGTAAATCCGAATCCGTTTGCAATGTTGTTGCTGTTAGGGTCAGGGGTTACTGACTTTACAAGGTCGAAGAATCTCTGGTATGTCATTCCAAAGTCGTTCTCAAGTATCTCTGCGGCAAGATTGTTTTTCTCCTTGAGTATTCCCAAAAGCAGATGCTCTGCATCGGCCGGTGATTTGAGAGAGCGCGCCTCAAGCGTGCAGAAACGAAGTACCCTTGCTGTGCTCAGGCTCATTTCAACATTGTCATCGTAAGGAGTTTCTATGGCCGAAGTGCCGGAAATCCTCTTTTCTATTCTCTCTTTAAGCTCCTGGAGGTCTATGTCCATGCTGCCTATTATGTCAAGGGCGCTGCCTTTGCCGCGGCGTATTATGCCGAGCAATAGGTGTTCAGGGTTTATTGTCCTGCTTCGCAATCTTGTCGCTTCTTCTTTGCTCAATGAAAGAATTTCTGTAATTTTCTGCGAAAAATCGTTACTCATCATTTTCAACCAATTATTGTGAATATTAGAAGCTGTTTGTTTTGGGAGAGCCGAAAAGCTTTTTGCAAAATTTCTTTCGCGCGTTCATCTTTCCTTCATTTTTTGGCTTTCCGGTTGCAAAGATAGCATGCTGTTGAATGTTATCTTTAAAGTTTTTACATAACTTTCCTTACAAAAAGCATGCCAAACTATTAAAAAAGCAAAAAAAAATGCACTTTGACGAGCAAAATGCATTATAAACTGGTTGTCAATTGGTTTACTCAGCTTCTGATTCTTCTCTTGAAATTTTGAATCCTAATTTTCTGATTAGCTTTAGGGTGCTGATGGCTGTGTTGCGGTCGTAATCCTTTTCTGTTTCCGGCAGTTCCTCATACGGCACAAGGCATGGGTGGTGCTTCTTTGCGTCGTCGCGCACCGGACCGTATATCCAACCCTGGCTTTTACGGCCGTGTGCCCATACTTCGTGTACGTTCTTTGCCATGCTCTCTACGAGCTGCATCAGTTCGCTGTCAAGGATTATTCCATTAGTGTCAATGGGCGCAGGGGTATATTTCTCTTTCATTGCTCTTGTTGCTTATAGTGTGATGCCTGAGGGGGTGGGCTTATTTTAACTTTTCAAGGATGTTATTGAAGGCAAAGACCATAAAGCAGTCATATTTGAAGCTCTCGGAATCTATTCTAAGCAGCTTGTCTCCTGAGCAGATGTTGATGTGCGCCATGTTGTTTACCTTATGCTCCTTGCGGTTGATAAGGCCGAACTCGTCATCATAGCTTTCAAGGGCTGTGTAGGCTCTGAAGCCGTTCATCAGTTTCTCGACATTCCATCTTGTGTGCTCTGAGTAGGCCATTTGCTTGATTTCCTTATGAATGATTTCAGAAAAGGGCGTCTTCTTGTGCTTGTATGCGTCGCTTGATGTTATGCTGCGCCGTTTTGTCATAAATGTGTCGGCGCAGTATACATTGGAGAGCTTTAAGGAGTTTATATATTCTCTGGTGTAGTTTGCGCTGCCTATTTTCTCCCATTCGGCGCTTACGTCCGTTTTTATATTTATAAACTGTGACAGTATTGAGTTGTAGTTCTTTACGTTGTATATGTCTCTTGTCTTTATTTCCTTGAAGCTGCCGCCAAAAATGTATATTGCATTCACCCATTGTGCGGCTGTTGTGTCAATGAGACCGTCACCGGCCTTTGCGTCAATGCTTTCGCGGTCAATCTCATAGAGATTATGGAATTTGCCTTCTATTGTGCGGCGGCATGCGCTGTCAAGCGTTCCCTTGTTGCAGAAGAATGTGGTGAGCGAGTTCTCTTCGCTGCTTATGTACTCAATGTACTCGCTTATGCTGCCGGCGCTGATTATTTCAAATTCAATGTCAATGTACTCCTTGCTGTGGGGGCACTTGTCAATAATCTCCATGCTGCCATTGGCAAGGCGCGTTATCTTCCACTGGCATTCATCGAGCAGATTGCCTGTGTTCTCCTTCAGGCTTGAGAATAGGGCTGCGGGCCCGTTTGAGGCGGGCTGGGTAATAAGGAATGTTATAATGCCTCTGTTCTTGCCGGTATTGTCGTCGAAATTGGGGTAGTGGGCAACCAGGGCAATCTGTCTTGCCAGGGATACGCAAAGGCGGTCTGTGCCGGCAATTACTGCATGAATGTGCTTGTTGCTCTTGCTGCTTATGCCTTCTCCGTCAAGGTTTGCCTTTAGGTCGTTCAGTATTATGTGTCTTGCCTGAATGTATTCCCTGTCGCCATTGAGAAGTTCCTCAAGACAGTTCTTTACCTTTTTCGGTTTGTTCTTAAATGGGAATTTCATCATTAGTGTTCTTTGGGGGTTATTGATACATTGCTTACATCATTTCCGGAAGGCTGCTGGAATAGTCGGAGCCCGAACCACTTCATGGTCATTAGAATGTGGTCAATTATTTCGGACTGCACCAGTTCATAGGGGATGAATGATGTCTCGAGTATGTATGTGAATACCTGAAGAGGGACGCCTCTTTCTGTGGGCTCCTGAAGGTTTACCATTAGGAACGGACCGCGTGAGAGCTTGTTGTTGTTCATGAGCCAATGCCTCAGGTACATTCTGTAGAGGAATATGTTTAGGACCGGCTTGCCCTCCCTTTTTGCGGTCTCTACCTCAATGGCCAATGTATCTTCTCCGTATTCGTTTAATGTTTCAATAAGTTTTTGGATGTCACTGGCCGATAGGCATTTGATTGAGGATGCGTCAATGTTGAAGAATTTGTTCATTCTTCTTCCGCTTGTCTTTCCGTCGAGCATCTCCTGGTTGTTCTTGAATGCTCCTGTCTGCAGCGCCGACAGTGAAATGTTGGAAATGGTGTTGTCCCAGTTTCTTACAGTTACTGTTACCAGTGAAACCTCTGTAATGATGCCGTCTATTCCATGGCTGTTGACTTCAATCCAGTCGCCTATGTGAAGCAGGCCGTTTATTCTAAGGTGGAAGAATGATACAATGCCTTTTATGGCATCCTGGAATATCCAGCCCATTAGCGCTGCAAGGAATCCCAATGGCAGGAAATCCATTCCAGTGTGGTCGACAATGATAACTGTGTATGCGATTATTCCTACGACAACTATAAGTATGGCCGATTGCAGAGTGTAATTGTAGGCTCTTTCGCTGTAGGCGTCAGTGAAGCGCAGAAGCTTCTTGAATTCAAACAGCGCCCAAATGAGGAAGCCGAAGAACATTAGGGCCACAATGGGTATGGTTATCAAGTACCTGTCATTAGAGCCAATGATTATTATTGAAAGAAACACCAGCAGCGACATTTGCACCTTGCACTTGCTGATGATGTTGCCGGTTGTTTGCGCCCATCGTTTATTTGTGGATAAAAACATGGGCGAAATCCATTTCATTAGAAAGAATACAAGCAGCGGAATAAGCGCCGCCGACAGAATAAGTCCTTTTCCGAATTCCATTTCTCTTATTTATTCAAACAGCTTCTTATTCTATTGATCCAAAAGGCTTCTCTTTGTAAAGTGTCCAGTCAATGTTCAGGCGGTGGCCGCATACATGACAGAATATCTGGTGCATGCCAATGGGGGTTTTTTTCCCCTCGGAATGGCACTGGGGACAGAAGAATTCCTGCTTTGAATTGCGGATTCTAACAAGCAGCTCCTTGTAGAGGTCGGTCTCTTCTCTCTTGATAATGTCGTAACCTAATTTCCTTACTAAACGAAGGGTGTTGAGGGCCATTTCGCGGTCATATTCCTTCTCCTCGTCCGACAGCTTGGAGTAGGGCACCATGTCGGGGGTCTCCTTCTTGTTGTCGTCTCTGTTGGGGCCAAAGGTCCATCCTTCGCTTTGGCGCTTTACGGCCCACACTTCGTGCGCGTTCTCGGCAATGGCCTCGCGAAGCTCGTTAAGGTCTTCGGGCAGCTCAACATTCTTTGTGTCAATTGGTTTAGGTATGTAGTTGTTCATATTATGGTTTGTTATAAAATTACAAAAAACGGCAAGAGTCTGCTTGAATCAATATCGCCAAAACAGCGAAAAGTTCTGATTCAATAAATAAAATTGTTTCTTAGAAATTATAAAAAATGCTAATTAAATGCAAATATAACCTTTTTTCTGTAATTTGGCGAATAGGCGGGCAATAATTTGCCATAGCGCATTTTTGTATGGTTTTTAAACTGATATATAATTATTATTTTATATTTTTGCATTCATTTTGGATAATCGTATAAAAATTGATATATAATGTTCAGAACTAAGACTTGTGGCGAACTTAGGTTGGCCAATGTGAATGAGACTGTTACGCTCAGCGGATGGGTGCAGCGTGCACGCAAGATGGGCGGAATGACTTTTGTTGACCTGCGTGACCGCTATGGTGTTACACAGCTTGTGTTCAGCGAGGATGCTAATGCCGAATTGTGCGAAAAGGCGTCGCATCTTGGCCGTGAGTATGTTATTCAGGCTGCAGGCACGGTAAGCGAAAGAGAGAGCAAGAATGCAAATATGCCCACAGGAGACATTGAGATTATCGTCAGCGAGCTCAATATACTCAATGAGGCGGCAACTCCTCCTTTTACTATAGAGAACAACACTGACGGCGGCGACGACATAAGAATGAAGTACCGTTATCTTGACCTCCGCCGCGAGGCAGTTCGCAAGAACCTTGAACTTCGTCACCAGATGACAATGGAGGTGCGCCGTTATCTCGATTCAATGAACTTCATTGAGGTTGAGACACCTATGCTCATAGCTTCAACTCCTGAGGGTGCGCGCGACTTTGTTGTGCCTTCGCGCATGAATCCGGGGCAGTTCTATGCTCTTCCGCAGAGCCCGCAGCTGTTCAAGCAGCTGCTTATGGTTTCGGGTTTCGACCGTTACTTCCAGATTGTAAAATGTTTCCGTGACGAGGATTTGCGTGCCGACCGCCAGCCTGAGTTTACTCAGATTGACTGCGAAATGAGCTTTGTTGAGCAGGAGGATGTTATCTCTCTCTTTGAGGGCATGGCAAAGCATCTGTTCAAGACAATACGCGGCGTTGAACTTACAGAGAAGTTCCCGCGCATGACATGGCACGACGCAATGAAATATTATGGAAGCGACAAGCCCGATACTCGTTTCGGCATGGAGTTTGTGGAGCTCATGGATATAATGAAGGGACATGGCTTTGGCGTGTTTGACAGCGCTGAATACATTGGAGGCATATGCGCAAAGGGCGCTGCTTCATATACCCGCAAGCAGCTTGATGCTCTTACCGATTTTGTACGCCGTCCGCAGATTGGCGCAAAGGGCATGGTATATGCACGCGTAGAGGCTGACGGCACTGTGAAGTCAAGCGTTGACAAATTCTACACTCAGGAGGTGCTTCAGGCAATGAAGGCGGCATTTGGCGCTGAACCGGGTGACCTTATCCTTATTCTCAGCGGCGATGATACCATGAAGACACGCAAGCAGCTCTGCGAGTTGCGTCTTGAGGTGGGCTCTCAGCTGGGCTTGCGCGACAAGAACAAGTTCTCTTGCCTTTGGGTTGTTGACTTCCCGCTCTTTGAGTATAGTGAGGAGGAGGGCCGTTACATGGCTATGCACCATCCGTTTACCTCTCCAAAGCCCGAGGATATACCTCTTCTTGACACTGACATGGGTGCTGTCCGCGCTAATGCATACGACATGGTAATAAATGGCGTTGAAGTGGGCGGAGGTTCAATACGCATATATGACAGCGAACTCCAGAACAAGATGTTTGAACTGCTTGGCTTCACTCCTGAGCGTGCCCAGCAGCAGTTCGGCTGGCTGCTTGATGCATTCAAGTATGGCGCGCCTCCACATGGCGGTCTTGCGTACGGTCTTGACCGTTGGGTAAGTCTCTTTGCCGGTCTTGACTCAATTCGTGACTGCATTGCATTCCCCAAGAACAATTCAGGCCGCGACACAATGATTGATGCTCCGGCTCTCCTTGAACCGGCTCAGCTGGAGGAACTGAATATTGTTGTGGATATAAAGGAAAAGTAAGAAAATATTTTTAGAAATTTGAACAGCTTCCAAGCAGTTTCTTGCTTTTACAAATAGAGGGCGACAGATTTTCATGCTGGTCGCCCTCTTTACTTTTTCTTTGCCTTCTGCTTTCTTTGCTTGCGCCAAAAGAAATGCCAAACCTTGAAATAGGGACTCCACAGGGCTTCTGAAGGGTATTGCCTGACTAACCTTGCTGTGCGCTGCATGCTGTTCCAAAAGTGCAAAAACTCTTTGTCTTTACTTACAATGCGGTATCTGCTGTCGTATTTTCCAAAATTGCCGGCAATCATAATCTCATTTACAAGGAACTCGCCTCTCTTTCTGTCGGGTGCGACAGGCATTAGAGTTCTGTCCATGGCGAACATTGCCTGCATAGCGTACATTACAGCCGATGCGAACTTTAAAAGTCCAAGTTCTTTCAGTGTTCTTATGTATTCTTCTTTTTCCGCTGTGTTCATTCCTTGTTTAAGAATGAAATAGTAGTCAAGCATCTGGCGCATGCCGATACCTTCTTGAAAAAGATGACGGAATATGTGCAGAAGTATATATACTCTGTTGAACGCAATTGCCGGTACAGGGAAGTTACCGTTTGCCGTGTTGCTGCATTGTTCTTCAAATTTTTCCACGAAGAACTTTTGCAATTTCCTGTTCTTCAGCGGACTGTGCATCCACGAGGGGGTAAAGTGCACTTCAATGCTCAATCCCTTTTTAATGGGAAAGTCCATGTGGTGATAGACGGGTTCAATGTTGGGGAAGTATCTCCTTATGTATTCAGAGATTCTTTTGTATCCGCCTTCAAGCCATATATCAATGTCGCCGGGATTGCGTAGAAGCGGGTCGGGGTAGTACTGTGCTATGCCTTGTCCTTTAAGAATGCAGTTTCGGAAACCATCTGTAAGGAATTTGTTTGAAACAGCCTTGCATTGCTTGCATTGCAAAGCGCTATTCTCCTTTATAGTTTCTGCAACTTGATGCCATGATAGAAGAATCTGCTTGGGCGGACGCTGAGATTGGGGTAGGGATGCTATTCCGCTGTATGCAATTCCCATGAGTGACTGCTTTTCAGCAATCTCCCATATTTCTGTCCATTGCTCTTTGCTGGGGACTGCAGAGAGTGAATCTCTTTGTCCGATACCGCATTGTATCAGTTGAAAGAACAGTTCTATAATTGTTGGGTTAGGCATCGTGATAAAGTTACTTTATAATGACAGCTGCATTGCAGCTGTTGCGCAAAGGTATGAAAAAAGAAGAAAAAACAGCCTATTTGTCTTGTGCGAAAAAGGCTGCGCTTAATGAAAAACTTGCAAGTAAGGCACTGCTAGCTTTGTTTTCTTCCTCCTTGCAAGGCGATATAAATTTAAACAGCCTCTAAATAGCTTCTTATATTCCATTGTAGGTGTAGCCCAGTGTGAATATGCTTATCTTGCAGCCGGCAGCCTCCTGCAGTGCAGCTGCGCAGCATTGCAGTGTAGCTCCGGTGGTTAGAATGTCATCAACTAGCAGAATGTGTCTGCCTTCGGCCTTTGAGGGTTTCCTAACCTCAAAAATGCCTTCAACATTCTTCCAGCGCTCTTCACGGTTCTTGTGTGTCTGAGTTTCGTTGCTTTTGATTCGGCTTACAATATCTCTTGCAATGGCAATTCCTGTTGCGCGTGATATTCCGGCCGCAATGTAGTCGCATTGGTTGTATCCGCGCTTGCGCCTCTTTGCCTTTGAAAGCGGCAGAGGGACAATAAGGTCAATGCTGTTGAAGAATCCCTTACCGGCAAGTTCTGTTGCCGCTGTGTAGGCAAGGCGCTCGCCAACTTCGGGATGGTTCTTGTATTTCAGGTTATGTATAAGGTTGTTGTAGGGAGAACCTTTCTTATAGTACATGTACGAAGTGGCCCGTTCAATTTTTGCCTTACCCCAGAAGGTCTTTTCAATCTCCTCAAGATGTATCTTTTCAATCCTGGGCATGCTGAACAGGCATGAGACACATATATCCCTCTCTTGCGGCGAGAGCAGTTCGCCGCAAACGGAGCAGTATCTTGGGAAGATAAGGTCAATAAGGTCAGAAATCCACTTCATAGCCACTGTAGTTTATTGCTTCCATTATCATAGACGGTTCATATCCTCGGCTTGCCGCATAGCGCATTATCTTCTGCTGTGTCAAATAGTCGTCCTTGCCTTTCAGCTCCTTGCGCTTGAGGGCAATGACTTCGGCAAGGCTTGCCCTGTACTGTTCCTCGTCAATATTCTCAATAGCTTCGTTCATGAGTTCGCGCGGAACTTTTTTCTCTCGCAGCGCCGCCGCAATCTTGATGCGTCCCCAGCGGTTAAACCGTACCTTGTCGTTGACAAATGCACGGCAATAGCGTGCCTCGTCAATGAATTTCTCCTGCTGCAGCCGCTGAACTATTTTCTGTTGCTCAGCAGGGGCAATTCCCCATGCAGTAAGCTTGGCGGCAACCTCGCTCACGCATCGCTCGCACAGCGTGCAGTACGCAGCGGCCTTGTTCAACGCTTCGGCTGGAGTGAGTTCTTTCATGGTCTTGTGGCTTTAATCATTCTGTCGTTGCCTGATATGTCTTTGCGCAGTTCTATGTTTTTGTAGCCATAATTGGCGAGTAACTCTGCCGTTTCTGCTCCGTGGGCGCGGTTGATTTCAAAGTAGAGCGTGCCGCCGGGCTTTAAAAGTGTTAAGCCCTTATTGGCTATCGTGCGGTAGAACAGAAGCGGGTCGCTGTCGGGAACGAAAAGGGCTGTGTGGGGCTCCCAGTCGAGTACGTTGGAGTGCATTGCGCTCTTTTCGCTCTCTTTTATGTAGGGCGGGTTGCTTGCTATTATATCAAATTGCGCCTCTGTGGGCTCGTATGAGAGTATGTCTGCCTGCTCAAATAGAACTGTGCAACCGTTTGCTTTGCTGTTTTCTGCTGCAATGGCGAGTGCTTCGGGTGATATGTCCCATGCTGTCACTTTGCTCTGTGGCAACTTGTTTGCAAGGCTTATGGCGATGCATCCGCTGCCGGTGCCTATGTCAAGAATGCTCTCGTTGCCTGTGGCTTCGATTGCTATCCACTCAACGAGTTCGCTTGTTTCGGGGCGCGGAATAAGAGTTGCCGGGGTTACCTTGAACCTTAGTCCGCAGAAGTTACAGTAACCTTGTATGTATTGTATGGGCTCATGCTTTTGCAGACGCTCAATGGCACTCTCAAGCTGTGCCTGTTGCTCGGCTGTGAGAGTGATGTCATCTTTCAGATAGAATGCCATTTGCGATACGCCAAGCAATTCTGTGGCGATAATGCGTGTGAGGGCGTGTGCTTCATCTGGTGTGCAGTATCCGCTAAGTTTTTCGTTTATAATTTGCGCTATTCTTTTCATTTCAATGAGTTGAATAGTTCTTCCCAACCGTCGCATAGTGCCTGTATTGATGGGAATACAAGGCTTGCGCCGGCATTGAACAGCACTTCATCTTTTAGCGGGCCTGTGTTTGCAGCAACGGTGAACAGTCCGGCGGCTACTCCTGCTGTAACGCCAAGCGGCGCGTTCTCTACTACTATTGCCTCATTCGGCTTGAGCCCTCCGCGCTCTAACGCAAGAAGGTAGGGGTCGGGGTAGGGCTTGCCTCGCTTGACGTTGAAACTGCTTATTATGTGGTTCTCGTCAAAGAGACCGGGGAAGTTGCTCTGTACACGGTCGAGCAGGGTGGGCGTGCCGCTGCCGGTTACAATCATTGGCGTTAGTCCGCTTGCCTTTACTTTTTGCACCAGTTCAAGTGCGAAAGGCATTCGTGGTGTTGGCGGGTAGGTGTCAAAGATTGCGCATTTTGCCTTGCATAGTTCATCAATAAGTTCCTGGGTCGCGGGTTTGCCGAACTGGGCAAGGCTTGCGGTGTTTATGGTGTCAGCGCCTGTGCGGCCTTCATTCATGTAGACATCCTCACGGCTGAAATTGAATCCGGCATCGGTCATTACCTTTGACCATGCATCGGCGTGGTAGGGCATAGAGTTGAACAGCACACCGTCCATGTCGAACAATACAGCACGCAACTGCAAGGCGCTGTGGCCTTGCAGTTGCTTATAGTCATTTATTGCTTTTGAGTAGTTCATTTTTTGTTTTTGTCCTTTGAAACTTCGCCTCCGGCTCAGCATTCAGTTCTCAGTTTTCAGCTTTGGCAACACTCGCTTTTTGCGACCCAAGCGGCATCACATTCTGCGATGCTGCGCTTGACCCATCGCTGCTCGCATTGCCGAAGATGCTGGTTGCATCTTTCAGTTTTGACAACGCTGTCTAATCGCAACCCGCACGGCACAAACTGCGTCTGTGCTTCGTGCGACTAATTGCTGCCAGCGTTGTCTAAACTTCGCCTCCAGCTCAGCTTTCCGTTTTCAGTTCTCAGTTTTCAGCTTTGGCAACACTCGCTTTTTGCGACCCAAGCGGCATCACATTCTGCGATGCTGCGCTTGACCCATCGCTGCTCGCATTGCCGAAGATGCTGGTTGCATCTTTCAGTTTT
>JAFXAR010000064.1 GCA_017516885.1 Bacteroidaceae bacterium | reverse complement strand
GTGGCCTCCAATGGACAGTTGGGCATCGGGGGGTCAGCGGTGAAGGATACCTGCAAGTGCGGCTTGGGAACGAATGGGGAACCGCTCATTTGGAGTGGATACCTATCAATACCTCAAAGATGTTGACAGGTACGGAATACATACTGGAACTTCATGTAGAGGGCAATGTTGATTTAGCAGAAAAATGGCGTAAATGTTTGCTGAAGGATACTGACCTGAGCAAGAAGGTTGGAACAAAGAAAGTAGTTCTCAGATATAAATTTCAAGCCGACAACCCCATTGCACAGATGAAGGAGGAGGAGTTGAAGGAATTTCTAAATAGAATCTATCTTGGAGAACTGAAAGAATGCTGTCGTATGCTTATCGATTTGTATAAAGCATAAAATACTTGAGTTGAATATCTTGTTAAGTGTTTAAAAGAAAAAGAACGCCTGCACTTTGTTTAATAAACTTTAACTATTTATATCGCATTGAAACACAATACGATATAAATTATTTTCATTCGCAGCTGTCCGAAAATTCGAATTTTTTTAAAAAAATGTCTATTTTATGTCTGTAACATATAAAACAAAGAACTATGGAAAATAAAAAATCAAAAGTTTTTGTAGCCGGTGAAAATCTTGTTTACCATTGTGAACTGCCATTGCATTTGGCAAAAAAAGGACTTCCCAAAAATGTTGCAAGGACAGAACTTTTCCGCCTCGATGAACGCAACGGCAACACCCTGACATTCAAAAACGGTATAGGGTATCGCAACACTTATACAGCCAAAGCGCTCCAGAATCCTAAGACTGGTGACGAAATTTGCTTTGTGGAGTACAAAGGTACACGCATAATGCTCGATGCAATGCAATATTTCAAGGGCGGGCGTCGTATTTCCAGAGAGTCTTTAAACAGCACTGTCGAAGCCGAGTTGGACGAGCAAAAAGGGGATTTTGTAAAAACCGATGACTGCGGAACAACATTAAAGGAGTTTCTTGATAAAAAAGCCAACGAGACAATATTATAATAGTTTTAAAAAAACACATATTATGATTGAGAAGAAAGGAATAATTTATTTCGACTCTGATGCAGAGTTCGAGGACTGGGCTGTTGCGCCTTATGCCACAATAAAATTCATAGAAAACAGTAATATACCCTACACATCGGGAGATTTTTCCAATGAGTACAAAGCCGCCATCGAAGAGGGTAAACGTTTTGTAATAAAGGATGAGGATTCCGTTGTGTACAAACGCGAATGCGTGTGCAAACGAGTGCCGGTAAAAATTAAAGGATGCCCCACATATAACCGCGATGTACTGATACAACTTAGGGTTGACAATCTTGAGCCTTATTTCGGGATATTAGACAACAAATAACCGGCAACAATGGCGATATTCGGAACATTCCACCATAAACTGGGCGATGTGTGGCCACGGGAGTACATAGCCGATAATGGCGAGGTATTCTACCTGAAAAGCCGTACCAAAGAGCGCCTTGTATTCATTGCAGCCGATACACTATACTGTGCTGAAGGGAAGAAAAACAATGCCGTTGTTGAATATCCCTCAGTTGCACAAATGGATGCCGACTGCAATGAGCACTGCACCATTGAACGCGCAGGCAGGCTGTTACGTCTCAATGCCAAAGAGTGCCGCCTTGGCAACTGTGAACTTGGAAGGCACGAGAGAAGAAAAATAATAGATAATATCAAAGGTTGAATTATGCGACAATTGAAAATCATAAAACTGAAAAAAATCAGGCGTGAGCCCAAAGACAAGGAATACGCAAAAGCGTATTTTGAGGCCAAGGATATCTATAGCAGCAAGTGTTCTGATAATTCCAGATTGCGTCAATTCCTTCGACGACACTCCTCGCTGTCGAGAATAAATCTTTTTGCAAATGCCTGGATTAACCGTTGCTACAAAGAACTTTTTGAGATTGCCGATACCGTTGAGCAAAAGATGGCTGCAATGCAGTTAATTCCCATTGATATTTGCGAGAAACTTGTTGAAACAGGAATATATATACTTGAGGATGCTTTATACTCGGGCGAGTGTATGGGTTGTGTTAAGCTTGACAACGGAGAATGGTATGTGAAAACAGTACCGGATGAGCGAAAGATTTCATTCCGCGAACTCACCGACAGAACTTCATTGCTCCGCATCGCCGACGCACTTGCGGCGACACTTGAAGAACTTATAGAAAGGGATACCGAAGCAAACAAACAGTGGTTCTCAAAATATCCTTACCCTGAATACATTGAGATTCCGGTAGAATAGGAAACAATATAGCGGCAAAAAGATATTTCGCTGACGCTCAATATGACAAGAAAAGAATATCAGCAATGGGCTACGAAGAGAGAATAAAACAGGAAATAAAGACAATGAAGGCAAAGCGTGCCTTTGCTCTGCAAGCAACTGACTACGATGCATTTAGCAGTTTGATTGACGAACTCTGTGCATTCACTGTAAAGAAGCAGATGGACAACCAAATGCACACACCCGATGGCTTTAGTGGGGTAACGGAGATAAAGACAAAGTTCTTTGCCATTGCCTGCGATGCATACAATGGCGAATGTTGTAAACTGACCAAAGGCAGTGACGGACACTGGGAGATTGCTACAAACGATGGCATTTGCTTGCCAGTAAACACATTGTCAACTGAAGCCTTGCGTGCCGCATCAATTGCCCTGCTTGATACCATTGCCGGCATACACGCGTGGGAGCAGGAGAGGATGTAAAGGAGAAAGAAGAAAGGAGAAAGGAAAATTTGTGCAAGCAGAAAACAACCTTTCACATTTCAGTTTTCACATTTCACTATAATATGGATATACTTTACAATACATACCGGGATTTTGTTGCGACAATGCTGCCCGATGAGGCTGAATGGAAACGTATGCCGCTTGCCGGGAAACGCAGTGTAGAAGAGGTTCTTCAAAATCTTATAAAGGACATGAAGGATGTTGGCGGCATCTACAATTGCGACCTGTTGAAACTCCTGCCCAAGCACCTGATGGATGAGTATAACTATCAATTCTGCGACATTGCCTGCTTTGAGCAGCAAAGCCTTGCAGCAGTCAAGCAGTTCTTTGCCGTTGACGCAAAAAGGAAGATACCATACTCCGGGGCAACAACGAACCGGCGCAAGGAGTATATCAAAGAGCTGTATGCCTCATTTTCGGCCACCACTGGCTATAACCCGCCACTTGTTTTCGAGAAAAGGGCTGCCAGTTCTCTTGGCGGTTACAGTTCTAATGGGAATTTGATAACCTTGAATGAACTGCTGCTCGAGGAGGATGACCCGCGAAGAATCATACGCACACTGCTGCACGAGGCACGCCATGCCTTTCAGCATTTTGCCGTTGAGCACCCTTGGAGAGCAAAGCCCGATGAGGGCAATGTCTATTCTTGGGAGTTCAACATAGAGAACTACATAAAGTCCGAAGTCGATTTTGATATGTACCGCAGCCAGGACATAGAGGCCGATGCCGATGCCTTTGCCGAGAGGATAGTTTAGCGGATATGCTATTTCATTAACAACTCATGGACTCAAGTATTACATTATTTCTTATTTAATATCTATTAACAAACTGGGGGGGGTGAAAAAGGACGTTTGGTTATATTTGCAAAACAGGTATATGAAGAACTTATCGCCTTCCTTGTTCACGTTATTAAAAACCCTTTTTAAGGAATTCGCGCAAACCGATATGTGTAATTCCGTTTCTGTCACTCCTTTTTACCAAAGGAGTCATGGAAATTACATATTTTGGATAATTGTCGTTTATACAATCCAATGCACCAAACTCGCGCTCCATGGTCTCGGGAGTTGCGATAATATAGGCAACCTGCACGTATAAGCGTTCATTAGGCTTTGTACATACAAAATCCACCTCACCGGCTTTCAATTGCCCAACGTTTACAATGTATCCCATACGTATAAGCTGCTGATAGACAATATTCTCAATAACCTTTTCAATGTCTCTGTCTCTCTCTCCGCCGGCAATGAGATTCCTTAGACCAATATCACCAAAATAGTACTTTTCATTAGATTCCAGGAGTTTTTTACCATGAATGTCGTATCTCTCCACCGAAGACAATAAATAAGCATTCTTGAAGTATTCAAGATACGAGGCTATTGACTTGACTGCGATTTCTACTCCTTGCGACTTCATAAATTTGCTGATATTGTTCAAAGAACTCAATTTGCCAATAGTGTCCGCAAAATATCGCAGCAGGGTATTCAAGAATGTGACATTCCGTATGTTCTGACGTTCGATAATATCTTTTAATACAACAGTACTATGCACCCCCTTGATGTAGTCCCAAACAAACTCTTCATCATCAATCCCTATCTGCTTTAAGCCAGGCAAACCGCCATAGTTCAAATACATCCATAATGTATCATCGCTATCATCAAGATTATGAAACATCATAAACTCCTGGTAACTCAACGATTGTATATATATTTCCTGATAGCGGCCACCTATCAGTGTGCTGAGCTCACTTGACAACATCTTTGAATTGCTTCCGGTTATTATGATATCAATATCATCTTCCAAACGGTAACTTCTAAGACTTTTCTCCCAGCCGTCAATTTCCTGTACTTCATCTATTAGTATGAAATTATGAACACCATTTACTAATCTTTCATCTATATATGAGTTCAGTTGTTCGTAATTGGTTATTGCATCGAACTTTTTGCGTTCTTTATCAATATATATGAAGTTGTTATTGGGAGTATCTTTGTGACGTTCAATAAAATCCTTGAGAATATAGCTTTTGCCCACCCTGCGTTGGCCGGTAAGCACTATAATTTGACCTTTACCTATCCAGGCATCAACCTTGTCGGCATAATATTGTCTTGTAATCGGCTTCATATCTAAAATATTATTTATAAGTTGTATTCTGTTGCAAATATACAATTTTATTTCTTACAGGAAACAAAAATGCACAAAACAATTGTTTTGTTTCTTATAATCTTGTTTTTGCAAACATTAACACTTCTGCAATGGGTTGATATTCTTTGCTTTGCAAATTATTTTCGGTCAAACTGCTTCTTCACTTTGAAATTTTTTCCAAATGTTACTATTTTATGTAAAAACGGATAGAGAAATTATGGAAAAAAGAAAAGCACAAAAGAAGGAACTAACACTGCTGCAGGCGATAGAGAAAGTTGTTGAATTTGTAGAGGATGGGGAACTGAGCAAAGAGTCGCTCAGGAAGGCCAAGCCTTACAGCAGTTTCCTTGCCAAGAGCTTTGGCATAACCGAGCTGCAGGCGGTATTTTTCTGCATCAGCCTTGAGCTGGGCCCAGGCAGAGTAGACCTCAATGACATTGCGCGTTTCCTGGGAATGAGCAAGATACGCGCCCTCAGCTATGCCGATGAAATAGGCGCTCTTGTGCGCCGTCGTCTCTTGCGCTACCGCAATGCCAAGGACGAAGAGGAGTTCGATGTCAACGCCGCGGTAATAAAGGCTTTGAAACATAACGAAGTGTATCAAGTCCCGCGCCAGACGGGACTAAATTGTGCAGAACTCTTTGACCAGCTTGAAATACTGTTTGAAGACCTCGATAACGATACTGTAACCGTCGCCGACCTCATCGCCGGCATCAGGCAACTGTTCGAGGACAACAGCAATATCCGTTTCGTTCAGGAGATAAACAGGATGAAACTGCGCAACGACGATATGGTGCTGCTGGTCTTTTTCTGCTGCTGGCTGGCAAACAAGGAAGATGATGATATAAGGTTCAACCAAATAGAGGACCTCTTCGGCACTAAGGCCGAATTCAACAGCTGCAAGGCAAGGCTGCGCAGCGGCGATCATTGCCTGTTGCGCGAGAAACTCATTGAGCATATATGCGTGAACGGCATTGCCGACACCACACGCTACAAGCTCACCGAGGACGCCAAGAAGAATCTGCTTGCCGAGATGAAAATCACAGTTGTCGAGGAGAGCATTTCGAACCTTTTGCAGCACGAAAGCATAATCCCCAAGGAACTCTTCTACCCCGCGGAAATAGAAAACAGGATTGCCGACCTTGCAACTTTTTTCACCCCGGAAAAGTATGCCGAGATTCGCGAGCGAATGCAGCAGCGCGGTTTTCGCCAGGGCTTCGCCTGCCTGTTCTACGGCGGACCGGGTACAGGAAAAACCGAGACTGTCTATCAGCTTGCCAAGCAGACAGGGCGTGATATTATGGTTGTGGACGTGCCGCAAATAAAGAGCAAGTGGGTGGGCGACAGCGAGAAGAACATAAAAGCGCTATTCGACCGTTACCGCGAAATATCCATGCGCTGCACGCAAGTACCTATCCTGCTGTTCAACGAGGCTGATGCCATAATCGGCATGCGCAAGAACGGCGCTACCAGCGCGGTTGACAAGATGGAAAACTCGATACAGAACATAATTCTGCAGGAGATGGAGACACTCGACGGCATAATGATAGCAACCACAAACCTGCAGGAGAACCTTGACCCGGCATTCGAGCGCCGTTTCCTATACAAAATTAAGTTCGAGAAACCCGACGCTTCGGTAAGAGCAAGAATATGGCAGCAGATGATTCCCGAACTCAGCGAGAGCGATGCTGCAACGCTTGCCGCAAGCCACGACTTCAGCGGCGGGCAGATAGAGAACATAGCGCGCAAGCACGCAATAAACTGTGTGCTCCGTGGCAATGAAGCCTCACCGCTGAACTCGCTCCTGCAGGACTGCGCCTGCGAGAAACTCGCAAGCAAGGAACAGCGCAAGAGGGTGGGGTTTTAAACCACCTTCCCATAGTGTCAAAAAGCATTGCTTCTGTTAAATTATCTTAAATATAAGGGCGTTTTTTGAAATTCGCCCTTTTGAATTCCATATTATACACACACCACGGAGAAAGTAAATCAGTGAAACATAAAAAACAGTATTATGCTTATCGTTAATTCTATAACCAGACATCGTTACACATTGAGAGATTTTTTGGAATGTGAGTATCCCGAACTTTTGGAGGCTGCCGAGAGCGGGTGTGCAGTATTGACCGGATTGCAGAATGCAATTGTGGAACTGTTGCCGTTGTCTAAACGGCTGTTGCCCGGCGACATAAAGCAACTTGCCGATGTTGGGGCGCAGGCAAACCTCATGGCCTGCATCTACCACCATTCACTGTTTGCATTTGCCGACAAGGTATATACCATACTCAATGCACAATGCACTGCACTGGCTGAGGCTCTAAATTCAAACCTCAAAGCCGATGAGGAGGTTGCTGCCAATAAATTGGAAAAGACATTGCGATCCTTGGGCAACATTCCGTTTGACAAACTGCTTGACAATAGTGCGACCTGTTTGCTAAGGCTTGAGGTTTTCAAGGATTACCTGCAGGAGAGGCTTGATTTTATAGTAATTCCGATATTCGACCTCACAGGCAAAATCCACGCTCACTGGAGTTTCCGTGACATTACAGGCTCAATTGCAATGAATGGATTGGATGAGAGGCTGTTGAACGACTTTATCAACGCACCGCTCCCCGATGCTCCCACAATCGGCAAGGTTGTGGATGACGAGACATTGCAGCGTATATATTAACCACCTATTTTAATGAATATGAGCGATACTGAAAAAAAGATTCTTGACAGAATCAAGAAACAGATGAAGGAACACGGACTGGTGTCCTACAAAGTTCGAGTTCTTGAGGGTTATATAGGTAAAATAAAGGCTATTCCAAAGGGATGGAAACTATTGCTTGTACCCATAAAGGGCTATTACTATGACGATTTCGAACTTGAGAAGATAATGCACCTTAATGGAGAACTCTACTTTATTGTCAAGAAGGAATATCAGACTTATAATGTTCCTTTTAAGAAAGAGTTTTTCCGTTTTACCTGGGACGAACTGGTGAGTACGGTGGAAAGCACGCCATGGAGCATCAGAACCTTCAGTTTTGGAGGTAAAGGCCACACCACCTGGAGAACAGGACTATTAAAAGCGATTGAGCGCAACCTGAGTTTTTACGATGCACACGAAGAGCTAAAGGAAAAACTGAGCGACCGGCAAATAGAAATACTTGTCGAGAGAATTGAGAGCGAAAAAAGCCTTGCAGAGAAACTTGTGGACCGGATGCTCGGATATTAAAACTGTTTAGAATTATTTCACTAAATAAACGAGACGTTATGAGGCGTGTTATAAGCGAGGAGGAGATGAAAAGAATGGAGCAAAAGTTTCATGAGGATTTTAGGGAAGCGGCAATGAACCCGCCAAGTCCCGATATTGATACAATATTCAAACTGATAGTTGTAACAATTGACAGGGATTACGATGACGAAGGAAACCCTTTGCTGCCGTACCCCTCGTTCAAGGTGGACGCAACAGAATGTTACTACTGCCGCACTCTTGTAAAGGCCGAAAGGATTATGAGAAGAAGGGTTATAAAAGAGCGAAAGAAGAAAGAGCGCAATGAAGAGGTACACAACAAGATATACTGTTTTTATATAACAGAACTGCCGCTTGAGCACAAGATAACCGAATATGTACCGGGCGAATATCTGACTTGCCGCGCATACGATGCTAACGGCTTGCTTGCCGACAAATCAAAGGCCGGAAATATATGTTTGAGGGAAGATATAAAAACAGAATGCACTCATCTTTCATACCCGCTTTTCCGTGGCCGCAGCGAGGAGGAGATACGGTTCAAGCCCGGCGACATTGTTGAAGTGATGGACGGAACAGACATCAGGCTTGCCGTCATTACCGGCATTCCGCCCACAATTGAGCAGTGTTGGGAATACCATATGAGACTCAAATCCCTCTCCCTTGAACCTGAATGCAGGAAGAGACCTCATCATTATATGCGAGACTACTCCGATGACAGTTATATTATCGTTGACTCAGCACCGAACAACCAACTCTACCACGAACATGTAAATTCTATATTTGTGTTTACACCCCGTTTCCCAATTCCGGTAGAAGTGGAACAGAAATTCAAGAGGGCCTTTGAGGAGTGGAAGGCATTATAGAGAAATTAACCGGTTAAAAGAATGTGAAAAATTTGAGATTAAGAAACTGCATTTGACAATGGGATAATATGAAAAAGAAGAAAAGCATACTTTTTATAAACAATATTTTTGAAAGTGCCGGCTGTGGTGCTCTTGAGAAGGTGGCAAAGCTGCTGCACGGTTATGAACGCATTGTACTGCAACCGCAGGCCCGGCCATCGAGGGCTATGAGGGAGATTAAGCGTGCTTGCAGGGAGCACAGCCCTTCGCTTGTTGTCGCCCACTCTGCAGCTGCAGCATTGGCAATGCAGCTGGCAGGGATAGAGAGGGTGATAATAGAACCATACTTCAGCACCGGAAATATGATGCATAATATCCTGCGCGGCAAGATGTGGACCAATTTTCCACTGTTGAGCTATGGTACAAAGGGAAAGCATATAAGAGTGACTGCCAAATGTGCGACTGAATTCCGGGAACTTGAAGAAAAGACCTTCAACAGTGATAACAGCTGTACACACGGTGTCTTCTTTTCGGACAGCACTGACACCGCCGGCTATAAGGAATATTTAAAGAACTTCGGCACTGCGCTTTCAATACCGGGGAAAAGTCTCTATGGAAAAGCTGAACAGCAACAGACGGCCAAGTTTATTAAAGGTTTGCTGGAATGTTGAAACTATAAAAAATGAAACAATATGTTGAATATAGCAAGTTATAATAAGCAGATAGAGAGGGAAGAATGGATAAAAAGATTCGGTATGCGTTCAAGCACCCTATGTGCAGTTTTGTTTATTGCAGCGGTTATGTACCTGGCCGTGCAATGGGGATACGCCAGCACTGCACGCTTTACAGTGTTCTGTGCGGCTGCCGCGGTCTACCTCCTGTGCAAGTGGGTGGTGTACCCATTGTTATGGTTCACGGCAAGTATTGGACGTCCGTGCAAGGAGACTTTCCACCGTTACCGCACCTTTTCTTCGGCACTCGGATGCGGCAATGTGCTCTTTGGGCGCTTTCATAATTGTCCCTCGTGGCCAAGCATTAGCTACTCTTTCATTTCACTATTTTATATACCTCTCATTCCTACGGGGTGCTATGATCTGTCAGGTACAGGAAAGAGCCTTCTACCGATAGATACGGAGCAATATTCCTCCCTGTCCACAAAATGGCGTGCAGTGGAACTGCTCTACATTTATGCAAAGTGCTGGAGTGTGGCGCTGATGGTGTTACTGGTGGCGGCAACCTTCTTTGATTATGTGGAGTTCTTGCAGAACCAGCCTGTTATCCATATTGTAAATACATAAGACGAACCCTGTCCACAAGGCATGGACGGGAAACACACACGAGAAATTACGTTGACATTTATGACAAAGACGCTATGCATATATGGTTATGGCGACAGCGTCCCAGACCCGGCCTGACAGTGGCATGCGGCACGGCAACCACCATTGCATGTTTCAGGCCTGGGGATGCGGGAAGCGGCTTCTGCATTTCCATAGATGCCATGCAGGCCCAGGAGGCAGGCGCGATAAAGAAGTTCTGATATTTGAGATTAAATAATGCTAAATTGTTTATAAATAACAGTCCATTTGTGATGTAAAATCGGGCAAAAAAAGTTAACTTCGCGAGAAAATAGGGCACACTGCCCCATTTTCTCGCTTAACGCATTTATACCAAATGAATTAAATAACAAAATCAGAATAAGTATGTCTACAAAAAGAATTAAATCGGCACTTGTTTCAGTTTTTCACAAGGACGGACTTGACGAGATTATAAAGATGCTTCATGCCAATGGCGTGCAGCTTATATCAACCGGCGGAACACAGCAGTTCATTGAATCATTGAACATCCCCTGCACAGCAGTGGAGAGCCTCACTGGCTATCCGTCAATCCTTGGCGGGCGCGTAAAGACACTGCACCCAAAAGTGTTCGGCGGCATCCTTGGCCGCAGGGAACTCGAAAAGGACCAGCAGCAGATGGCCGAATATGAGATTCCCGAAATTGACCTGGTAATTGTAGACCTCTATCCGTTTGAGCAGACTGTTGCTTCGGGCGCATGCGAGGCCGACATCATTGAGAAGATTGACATAGGCGGCATCTCGCTTATCCGCGGCGCGGCAAAGAACTTCAACGACGTTGTAATTGTTGCAAGCAAGGCACAGTATGCCCCGCTTCATGATATTCTCAAGAGCAAGGGCGCTGAGACAACGCTTGAGGAGCGCCGATTCTTCGCACGCGAGGCCTTTGCCGTTTCATCGGCCTACGATTCAGCAATCTTCAACTGGTTCGACAAGGACGACCAGAGCGCTTTCCGCCAGACAAGCGATGCTCCAATGTCGCTGCGCTACGGCGAGAACCCCCATCAGAAGGGCGCTTTCTACGGCAATTTCAACGATATGCTGGAGCAGGTTCACGGCAAGGAAATTTCGTACAACAATTTGCTCGACATAAACGCAGCTGTTGAGCTTATAGGCGACTTTGCCGGCGAGACAACATTCGCCATCCTCAAGCACAATAACGCATGCGGCCTTGCATCGCGCCCAACATTGCCCGAGGCTTGGGATGCAGCCCTTGCAGGCGACCCTGTATCGGCATTCGGCGGCGTTCTCATTGCAAATGCAAATGTAGACAAGGCTACAGCCGAAAAAGTAAACGAAATTTTCTTCGAGGTAATCATCGCTCCAAGCTACGATGCCGACGCTCTTGAGGTGCTCAAGCAGAAGAAGAACCGCATCATCCTCATACAGAAGCAGACCGCAATGCCCGAGAAGACCTTCCGCAGCGTGCTTAACGGCGTGCTCGTTCAGGACCGCGACACAAAGGTTGAGACAGCAGCCGACCTGCAGGTGGTTTCAAAGGCCGCACCAAAGGAGAGCGAGATTGAGGATATGCTGTTTGCCAACAAGATTGTAAAGCACAGCAAGAGCAACGCCATTGTACTTGCAAAGGGCAAGCAGCTCATTGCAAGCGGAGTGGGCCAGACCTCACGCGTTGATTCACTTAGACACGCCATTGAGAAGGCCGGAAACTTCGGATTCTCGCTTGAAGGCAGCGTAATGGCAAGCGATGCATTCTTCCCATTCCCCGATTGCGTGGAGATTGCACACAAGGCAGGCATTACCGCCGTGGTACACCCCGGAGGTTCAATCAGGGACAAGGAGTCGGTTGACTACTGCGATGCCAACGGCGTTGCAATGGCAATCACAGGATTCCGCCACTTCAAGCACTAAGAAAAAGCGGAACATATTCCGCAAGAGAGTATTTACTGGATTTTGAACAGATTCTAAAAACAGAAAAAAAGAATGGGTCTATTTTCATTCACAAGAGATGTGGCCATTGACTTGGGTACAGCGAACACCATTGTATCGTACAATGGCAAGATTGTTGTTGACGAGCCTTCGGTTGTGGCCATTGACGGACAGAAGAAGATGATGGCTGTTGGCGAGAAGGCAAAGCAGATGCACGAGAAGACCAACCCCCACATACAGACAATACGCCCGCTGAGAGACGGTGTCATCGCCGACTTCTACGCGTGCGAAATGATGATGCGCGGCTTTATTGACAAGGTGAACATGGGCAGCAGGCTCTTTACCCCGTCACTGCGCATGGTAATAGGCGTTCCCTACGGTTCAACTGAAGTTGAGCTGCGTGCTGTTCGCGACTCTGCAGAACATGCCGGCGGACGCGATGTATATCTAATCTACGAGCCTATGGCATCGGCACTGGGTATCGGACTTGACGTGCTTGCGCCTGAGGGCAACATGGTTGTGGACATAGGCGGCGGTTCAACCGAAATTGCAGTAATTTCACTGGGCGGCATCGTGTCAAACGGCTCATTGCGCACTGCGGGCGACGACTTTACTGCTGACATTCAGGACTACATGAGCCGCCAGCACAACGTAAGAGTCAGCGAGCGCATGGCAGAGCGAATCAAGATTCATGTAGGTTCGGCACTTACCGACTTGGGCGACGAAGCGCCTCAGGACTATATTGTGCATGGCCCTAACCGAATCACAGCCATGCCTATTGAAGTTCCGGTATGCTACCAGGAGATTGCGCACTGCATCGACAAGTCAATCATAAAGATTGAGAACGCCATCATAAGCGCACTGGAGAACACACCGCCCGAACTGTATGCCGACATTGTACACAACGGCATCTACCTTGCCGGCGGCGGAGCATTGCTGAGAGGACTGGACAAGCGCCTTTCAAACAAGATAAATATTCCTTTCCACATTGCAGAGAATCCTCTCTACTGCGTGGCAAAGGGTACAGCATTGGCGCTGAACGACCTTACCTATCCGTTCCTGATGAGATAACAGAAGCTTCTAGGAAATTGCGAAGAAACAGTTTCTAAACAAAGCAAAAAGAGACAAAAGTGAGTTCTATACTGAATTTCCTTGTAAAGCACAATCACTGGTTCCTTTTCATACTGCTGGAGGGAATCAGTTTTGTGCTTATTTTCGCTTTTAACAACTACCATTCCGCCGCAATGTTCACATCGGCAAACAGCGTGGCCGGCAATCTCTACGCTGCAATATCGGACGTTGAGGGATACTTCAGTCTCAAGGATGAAAACACAGCATTGCACGAGCACAACAGGGCGCTCGTGGAGAAGATAAATGCGATGCAGGAGGAACTTTCAGCATTCAGGGACAGCGCCTCGCTTGCCGATAACCGCTACATTTGCGAAAAAAGCAAGGAGGGGTACACTTTTGGGACAGCAAGGGCAATAAACAACACGGTAAACAGAACCGACAACTTCATCACCATTGACAAGGGCAGCAACGATGGCATATCCCAGGATATGGGAGTGTTCAACGAAAAGGGAGTTATTGGCATTGTGTACCTTGCATCGGAGAATTTTGCGCTTGTGCAGTCGCTGCTCAACAGCAAGAGCATGCTCAGCTGCAGGGTAAAGGGCGACAACAGTTTCTGCACCCTCAAGTGGCAAGGGAACGACATTTACCACTCCCACCTCATTGACCTTCCGCGGCACGGCAGATACGAAAAGGGCGACACAATTGTTACAAGCGGCTTTTCGGCATCGTTCCCGGCGAATGTCCCGGTGGGAGAGATTGTTGAATTAGAGGATTCCGATGACGGCAACTTCTATAAGGCGAAGATAAGGCTGTTTGCCGATTTCTCAAAAGCAGACAAACTGTTCACTGCAGGCAACAGCAACCGAAAGGAACAGGCAGAATTAGAGAGCAGCATAAACAAGGAAGAATGACACAGAACACGCTGGCAAATATACGGAATTTCATACTCCTGACCATTGCTCAGGTACTTATCTTCAGCCAAATACATCTGTTTGGCTACGCCACCGCGTATGTCTACCTGATATTTCTTCTAAAGCTGCCCCGCCACACATCAAAGAACGCGCTTCTTCTGTGGGGATTTTCGGCCGGGCTTATTGTGGACATATTCTGCAACACTCCCGGAATTAACGCAGCAGCAGCAACAGCCATGAGCCTTGCAAGAAATGCCTTCCTCAGCATGTTCACCCATAACGGACTGCCCGACGACTTTGTCCCCAGCGCAAAAAGTATCAAATGGGGCGGCTACACGGTATACTCCCTGCTTAATCTGCTTACATTCTACACAATCCTTTTCCTGCTCGAAGTGTTCACAACAGGATACATTATTCCCCTGCTCATTAGCATAAGCAGCAGCACGCTGCTTACCATGCTATTTGTAATTGTAACCGAATGTTTCTCGCACAGGAAATGAAGAACCTGAACTATGACAACCGTAAATATATACTCGCAGGAGCAGTGGTGCTTGTGCTCATAACGTATATAATACGCCTGTTCAACATTCAGATACTTGACAAGGATTACAAGAATCTTGCCGACAGCAACGCATTCTACTACAAAAGCCTCTACCCTTCGCGCGGCCTTATATACGACCGCAACGGCAAGCTGCTCGTATACAATGAGCCTTCGTACGACATCACCTATATCCCGCGGGAAATAAGGGGCATTGACACGCTTGAACTGTGCCGGACGCTTGACATAACACTTGATGAATTCCACTCAAGAATAAAGAGGAGCAAAGACAGGAGGCTTAACCCCGGCTACTCCACATTCACCGAGCAGGAATTCATGACACAGCTTACAAATGAGGAGTACGCCCGCTTTCAGGAGAAGCTGTTCCGCTTCCCCGGATTCTATGTAAGGAAAAGGTCTGTAAGGCAGTATACAACAAGCGCTGCCGGGGTTCTTTTAGGCGACATTGGACAGGTGTCGCAGAAGGAGATTGACAACGACAGCTACTACAGCCGCGGAGACTACATAGGAAAGCAGGGCCTTGAGGCGGCATACGAAACATCGCTGCGCGGCGAGAAGGGCACCGAGGTTCTCCTGCGCGATGCCCACGGAAGAATACAAGGCAGCTACATGGAGGGCAAGGCCGATACCCTTGCCGTACGCGGAAAGGACCTGACGCTTACACTGGACATTGCGCTTCAGGAGTTAGGCGAAAGGCTCATGCAGAACAAGCTTGGCAGCATTGTGGCCATTGAACCCTCAACAGGCGAGGTGCTCTGCATGGTATCAGCGCCGTCGTACGACCCGGCACTGCTCACCGGACGTCAGCGCGGCAAGAACCACATGGAGCTCTCACGCGACTTGCGCAAGCCGCTCATGAACCGCGCCATCATGGGAAAGTATCCCCCGGGCTCTACATTCAAAACCTCACAGGCGCTTACATTCCTTGAGGAGGGCATCATAACACCCGAAACCCAGTTCAGCTGTTCCAATGGATTCGTATTCAACAACTTCAAACTGGGATGCCACGCCCACTACTCCCCCATTGCGCTTAAGCCCGCAATTGCAACCTCATGCAATGCCTACTTCTGCTGGGGACTGCACAGAATGTTCGGCGCAAGCAAATACAAGGGAACAAAGAACGCCATGAACGTATGGCGCGACTATATGGTTTCAATGGGATTCGGATACCCATTAGGCATTGACCTGCCCGGAGAAAGCAGAGGAATGATTCCCAACGCAGAATACTACACAAAGCGCTACGGCAACTACTGGCGCGCAGTTACGGTCATAAGCATATCCATTGGGCAGGGAGAAGTAACGCTGACCCCTTTGCAGATGGCAAATTTAGGAGCGACAATAGCCAATAGGGGAACATATATAACCCCTCACGTTGTAAAGGGAATAGAGAACGATGAGATTGACAGCCTCTACCGCACTCCCAAGAGCACCATGGCGGGGAAAAAGGCCTATGAGGAGGTTGTAAAGGGAATGAGATATGCCGTAACAAGCGGCACTTGCCGGGCTGCAAACATACCTGGACTGGACGTGTGCGGAAAGACTGGAACAGCCGAAAACACAAAAGGCCAGGACCACTCGGCATTCATGGGGTTTGCACCTATGAAAGAGCCAAAGATTGCAGTAGCGGTATATGTTGAGAACGGTGGTTTCGGAGCAAGATTCGGAGTGCCTATCGGCGCGCTGATTATAGAGCAGTATCTCAACGGCAAGCTGTCGGAAGAGAGCGAGGCTGCTGCGCAGAAAATCCAGGAAACAGTAATTGACTATGGAACAGCAGAAAGGTAACATATTGGGCAGGATTGACTGGTGGGCAATACTGCTGTTTCTTGCATTGGCGGTAATGGGATGGCTGTCCATTTGCGGGGCGAGCTACAGCTATGTAGAGACAGACTATTCCGAGTTCCTTAATCCAAGTGTCAGGACCGGCAAGCAGGCAATGTGGATGGGAGTTTCAGTTGCCGTCGGCATACTGCTGCTCTGCATAAAGAAGCATGCATTCAAGAATCTCTCATGGATTATCTATGTTGGCACACTTCTGCTGGGAATTGTCACAATATTCATAGCAAAGGACATTAAGGGGTCGCGCTCGTGGATTTCAATAGGCTCGTTCAGCCTTCAGCCGGCCGAATTCATGAAATTCGCCACGGCGCTTACTCTTGCGGCATTCATCGGAAGCCGCGACTTCAGCATAAAGAACAGCAAGGATATTATGCGCTGCATAGGCATAATAATGCTGCCTATGTGCATAATCATTGCACAAAGGGAGACCGGAAGCGCTCTTGTATACCTTGCGCTGTTCATCGTTCTCTACCGCGAGGGAATGACCGGAATTTTCCTGCTCATGGGAATAAGCGCAATCGCATATTTTGTTGTGGGAATAAAGTTCGGAAGCGATAATTTTGAATCTCTGCCAATAGCAATAGGGCCATACGCCGTAACCGTACTGATACAGTTTTTTTCTATTGCGATGGTAAAATTCTGGTGCAAGCACGACAAGACCTTCTTTATTCTCCTTTGCGCTAACGCCGGAGCAACCCTTTTTGCGTACTGGACCGCAATCTACCTCATTGAGTTCAATATAATGGCGGTGCAGTACCTTCTGCTGGCCTTCAACGTGGTTTATCTGCTAATCAGGATTAGGCTGAACAAAGAGGGCAAAAACCTTTGGGTTGCAATTTACATTATTGGTTCATTGGTGTTCTACCAGTCGTGCAGCTATGTGATGTACAATGTACTTAAGCCCCACCAGCAGGTGCGCATTGAGGTGCTGCTTGGCCTGAAGGATGACCTCAGCGGTGCAGGATACAATGTGCACCAGTCAAAGATTGCGATAGGTTCGGGAGGGATGTTCGGCAAGGGATTCCTTAATGGCACGCAGACTAAGCTGAACTATGTGCCCGAGCAGGATACAGACTTCATCTTCTGCACCATTGGCGAGGAGCAGGGATTTGCCGGCTCAGCAGTTGTGCTTACGGTATTTGCGCTGTTTATTCTAAGGCTTATTGCGCTTGCTGAAAGGCATAACGACAAATTTGGGCGCGCATTCGGATACTCATTGGCAGCGATTTTCTTTTTCCACTTTGCCATAAACATTGGAATGGTGCTCGGAATAACGCCGGTAATCGGAATTCCCCTGCCGTTCTTCAGCTACGGCGGCTCTTCATTTTTGGGGTTCACCATCCTGCTGTTCACTTTTCTGAGGATAGACGCTGACCGCGACCCGAAAAAGAGAGTCTGACACCTACATTCCTGACCCCTCCCAGCCGTTCATCGCCCATAATATGTGACACCCTCATCACAGCCTTGCTTCCAGCCCTTTTCTCCACTGCATGCGGCTCGCTGCTCACCTGATAGAGCATACCGGCCGTCGTTCCCTTGCGCTGTCCATCGTCGCTGTAAACGGTGCAGCGGAGAGTGTCGGTGCGGACAATTGTATCGTCAAGAATATCCAGTGTCTCTACACGCACGGCAAGTTCCTTATAGGTATATGAAGCATCAACGCGCGCTTCCACTGCAAGATTGCAGCCTTTGAGGCTCTCCTTGTCAAAAGCTCCGTCGTACACAAATGAGAGCGTGTCGTTCCTGGCCCACCCTTCGCCGCCAATGGCCGCAAATTCATGATAAACCTTTCCGCCGCAGGAGAGCTCCAGCACGGCCACTGCTGCATAAAGCAGCAGATTACTCACCCTTAGGAGCACCATTCTGCTCCCTATCCTTTCTATTGCCATTCCTCTTCTTTTGTTCTGGACGGTTACCGCCTGACGGCTTGCGGCGCTTCTTGTTGCCCTTGGAAGCATTGTCAAAGCGGTTGATGTTCTCCTGTTCAAGCAAATCAACCGGGCGCTTTGTTTCAACAGAGCCCGATGCTGACAGCGATTCGGGACGCTCGCCACGCTTGTTCATCTCAATGACGGCGTGAGCACGGCGCGCGCTTATTGTCACAAGATTAGCCGGAATGACCTTGTCAGTAGAGTATGTTACCTCGCCGCTCATTATATCGCACTTGAAGAAGTAGTAAGTGCCGTCCTTTGTCTCAAGCTCGGCATCGCGCGGGGGCAGATGACGTGAAGCCTCAACATAAGCGTCAACCTCATAGTTAAGACAGCATTTCAGCTTGGCGCACTGTCCGGCAAGTTTCTGGGGGTTCAATGAAATATCCTGAAAACGTGCAGCAGACGTTGACACCGACACGAAGTTTGTTGTGAAGGCAGCGCAGCAGAGCTCGCGTCCGCATGGACCAATTCCGCCTATTCGGCCGGCCTCCTGGCGCGCACCAATCTGCTTCATTTCAATCTTTATCTTGAATACATCGGCAAGCACCTTAATCAGCTGGCGGAAATCGACACGGTTATCGGCAATATAGTAGAAAATCGCCTTCTGGCCGTCGCCCTGATACTCCACGTCGCCAATCTTCATGTCAAGATTTAGGTCTTTCGCTATCTGGCGCGAACGTATCATTGTATCGTGCTCACGCGCCTTGGCCTCCTCATATTTTTCCATGTCAACCGGACGCGCCTTGCGGTATATGCGCTTGAACTCGCTTTCGGGGGTGAGCCTCGTCTTTTTCAGCTGCAGCAGCACAAGGCGTCCTGTCATGGTAACCTTGCCTATATCATGGCCGGGTGTAGCCTCAACGGCTACAACATCGCCCTTTTGCAACGGTATGTTGTTGCTGTTCTTATAGTACCCTTTGCGCGTATTCTTGAACTGAACCTCCACAATATCGGTATACTCCTCATTGCCCGGGACACATGCCAGCCAGTCAAAAGTATTAAGCGGAGCATCCATTCTTCCGCATCCCTTGCAGCAGATACCGGAACAGCCCGAACCTGACTTATATTTCTTATCCATCTGTATATTATCTGTTTTTTATCCAAACAATCATTCTCAACGACATGTCGAAAAAGACCATTTTTGCATTAACATTCTGTTCTATGTGCCTTTGAGCCTCTGAGAGTTCCTCCATAATGCCGAATATGTTGCGTTCGTTTACAAAGGGGGAGAAACGTACCGAGAAGTCCCTTTCGGGGCGCGACATGAAGTTCATACTCTCCTCCTTAAAGTTCATTATGAAGTTCTCCCTTATCATGCGCTGGCAATAGTCAAGCAAGCGCTTTTGGCGTTCACGGCCAAGCGCTGCCACCTGTTCGCTCCACTCGCGCATCTCCCTGATGTTGCGGGCATACGCAATACGCATCAGCTGCATGAAGAGTTCAAGATACTGGGCCTTGCTGTCGCTGAGCGAAATAAGCTCTTCGGCCTGTTCCCAGTTGCCGCCGCACTGGCGGGCAATCATGGCTGCATCCTCAAAGGAGAGTCCCATGCGGGCTTGCAGCGCGGTCTCAATATCCTGCTGCGCTATGCGCGGAATCTCAACACGCTGCGTGCGGCTCTGTATTGTGGCAATAATCTTTTCGGGCTCTTCTGACACAAGCAGGAAGAGTGTATCCTTTGGCGGCTCTTCAATAATCTTCAGCAATTTGTTTGAGCCCACCTCCTTCATCTTCTCAGGCAGCCATATAATCACAATCTTCCACCCGCCTTCACGCGACTGCATGGAGAGCTTGTGCAGAATCTCGCCGCTCTCGCGCTCATATATCATGGGCTGCTGGTTCTCTACATCAAGCTTTGCCAGCCAGTCATCGTAGCTGAAATATGCACCTTTTGATACCATCTCGCGCCATTCTGCAATGTAGTCGTCGCTGACAGGATTGGTATCGCCGCCGCTCTTCTTTTTCTTGACCGGAAAAACAAAGTGCAGGTCGCTGTGCATGAGCTTTTTCAATTTGACGCATGCCGGACAGCTGTCACAGGCATCGCCGCTGCCCTTGCCGCAAAGAATATAATTGGCAAGCGCAATTGCAATGGCAAGCTTGCCGTTCCCGCGCGGACCGGTAAGAAGCAGGGCGTGCGCAAGACGATTCTCGTCAACGCAGCGGCGCAACTGCCCAATTACATCCCTCTGCCCTATTATGTCCTTGAAAAAAACACTCATCAGTATATGCTCTTTGCTATTTCGTACACGCTGTCAAACGCGTTGATTGTATAAAAATGGAGGCTTGGAACGCCATGCTCCATAAGCTCGCGGCACTGTGCAATCGTCCACTCGCGGCCAACCTGTGCCACAGCTGCATCGTCCTTGCAGCGCTTAATCTCAGCGACAAGGTCAATGGGAAGGTCTACCCTGAAGGTCTTTGGCAGAACATTTAGCTGCGCAAGGCGGTGAATGGGCTTTATTCCGGGAATTATTGGAATAGTTATTCCTATGGCTCTTGCACGCTCCACAAATTCAAAATATTTGCGGTTGTCAAAGAACATTTGCGTAACGGCATAGGCAGCGCCCGCATCGGCCTTCTGCTTCAGCACCTCAAGGTCGCTGTCCATGTTGGGCGCCTCCTCATGCTTCTCGGGGTAGCAGGCAACGCCGTACGAGAACGGAACGCCCCTCTCCTTCATCTCAGTGCCATCGGCAAAAAAGCCTTCATTGAAACGGTTCACCTGGCGCGCAAGGTCAATTGCATGCGCATTTCCGCACTTTGCCGGAGCTGTATTGGCATCGGCCTTGCACTTGTCGCCACGCAGCACAAGAATATCGTTTATCCCCGACAGCTGAAGGTCAATAAGAACATACTCGGTGTCCTCAAGCGAGTACCCATTGCACAGGATATGCGGGACTACCGGTACGCCGTAACGATGATGTATGGCCGTAGCCACAGCCACCGTGCCCGGGCGGCGGCGTATTGAGCTTAACTTAAATGTGCCGTTGCCAAGATTCTGGTAAACAGGCTCGCTGTGATGCGTAGTAATATTTATGTAGCCCGGATTAAACTCCATAAGGCGGTCAATATTACTGAACAGCCGGCCTGTGCCAGTACCTTTGAGCGGCGGCAGCACCTCAAACGAAAAAGCAGTCTTTTCTGCCGAATTTATATAATCAATTACCCGCATTCAAGTATCTATTTGTCCTAAAGTTACAAAAATATGAAAAAAAATCGTTTTTCCCATTACCACACAGGAAAAACGAACAAAAAAGAGCAAAAAAGCAATGGCGCAGAGTCTGCCGGCAAGTGCAAAATTGCAAAATCGGGCAAAGACGCCGGCATCCTTTACACATCTATCCGAACCTTGCCCGCCGCCTTTGCATACAGCCCTAATTCTTTATGTACTCCTTACCGGTTACGTCTATGTAGTATAGTCTCATTCCCATTCCTACACGGGCCAGGCCATCCTTGAAAGGTTTGGCATAATCATATTTGCATGGAACAACCAACTTTCCGGTTTTATTGACAAAACCATATCTGCCTGTTCTTAAACTACCTTCGCGAACCAATGACAAACCACATGAGAAGTCCCTCACAAAATCGTATTTGCACGGCAACACCTCATTGCCGGATTTATCAATAAAACCCCATTTTTCATTATACTTATCACCAGTACGCACGCAGGCAAGACCTTCAGAAAAAGAGCCACATGCCTCATACTTGCATGGAATCACCTCGTTTCCATTCTTGTCAATATATCCATATTTTCCATCAAGCAGACCACCCTTGAGCACCCTTGCCATACCATCAGAAAAGCTTGAAACCGCACTGTATTTACAGGAGATTACCTCTTTTCCACTTTTATCAATGAATCCCCACTTGCCATCTTTTCTCACAGCAGCAAAACCTTCGGAAAAGCCTAAAGCATCATCATATCTGTGCGAAAATGCCTCATTACCGTTTTTATCTATAAAACCCATGCGACCATGCGACCAATAATTGCCCACATTGACTGCCGCAACTCCATCTGAGAAATCCCGGGCAACGATATACTGGCACGGAATAACCTCTTCGCCATTTTGGTTGACAAAACCCAATTTGGCCGAATTCACATCACCCTTACGAACCATTGCCATACCATCAGAGAAATCCCAAGCTTCATCATATTTACAAGGAACAATCTCCTTGCCACCTCTATTGATGAATCCCCATTCACCGCCTTTTCTAACTCGGGCAAATCCCTCTGAAAAATCATTGACTTGATCGTATTTGCATGGCACAACCTCTTTGCCACTCTTATCTACGAATCCCCAACCGGTTTTATATTCAACACATGCCAATCCATCAGAAAATGGGTAAACCAAATCATATCTGCATGGAATCACCTCATTGCCACCTTTATCTAAAAACCCCCATTTCCCATCATGATTTTCTACCGGAATCAGATCGCCATCAGCATACGCCGCATTCTGCTTGCCGGCAGGTTCTTTTTCTTCTGATGAAGTTCCGGAACAACCATATATACATAGAGCTGCTAACAAAAACAAAACCGCATAGAAGCCACCATATCTCCTTTCCATAACACATGCATTCATAGTATCAATTATTCAAGTTAATGACACAAAGATAGCATAAAAACCAAATAAGAACAAATTCACCATCTGCCCTATTTATAACAAAAGCAGGGATGCACATTCATTGCACATCCCTGCTTAATCGTTAAAAGCCGGAACCGTTATTTCAGGATCTCGCCTTCGGCTGTTACATTCACTGTAATTTCGGTATTGTCGCCGCGCTCAAGCTCCACTGAATAGTACACAGTTCCGCCCGGACGCTCTACATGCTCAGCACTGTCAATGTAGTATTGAGGATAGGCTGCCGCAAGAGCCTGAAGCACTGCATCGGGAAGACGGTCGGCAGGGACATCCCAATCAGTCTGCACCCAATTCTCCTCCTTGTCAAAGTAGACCTCTTTGTCAAGATTGCCATCGCGGATTTCAACCTCAAGCAGTCCGTTTGGCGTGTAGCCGTACTCTGTAATTCTTGCAGCTGGGTACTTCTCCTGTATGAATGCGCGTACTGCGTCGCTAAGTATGGGCTTGCTGCCGGGCTCTCCAACGGAAGCATCAAGAATTGTGCCGTCGGCCGACAAATATACCTCAACCTCCTGGCTGCCCTTGTCAAGCTCAACCTTGTAGTACTCTATTGCGGGACGCTCCACATAGTCGGCATCATCAATCACAAATCCTGCATAGGCGCTCTCAAGAGCCGATTTTACCGCACTTGGCAAATTGGCCGGGATTACGTCCCATGAGGTATACACCCAGTTGTTCTGCGAGTCAAAATAGACATCCTTCACTATGTTGTCATGGAGAATCTCAACTTCAATCAATCCGTTGCTCTCGCGCTCCGAACTGCGCACGGTTGAACCCTCGTACTTGCTGCTGATAAAATCGAGCACCACGCTGTTCAGCTTTACATTATTATCATCGTCGTCACATGCAACTGCTGCAAACAGCGCAAATACTAATATTGGCAATAGTTTTTTCATAATTTAATGTTATTTAGTTGTTGGAAGTAATTTAGGGAGGTTTTATAAGAAACCGGCACGGCCTAATTTACAGAATCTCCCTTTAAAGTTTCTTAGTCGTCAATGTCAACAAGCTTGAAGTCGTTGTTGAACTTAAATTCAAGGCGGTTTGAGAGCTTTACCTCATAGCCTCTGCTGTCGCGGTCAATCTTAAGCACCTTCTCGTTGGGGTAATTCTCGCTTACATACTTTCTTATAGGTTCGGGAATTATTGCAGAGGGCACTGAACCGTAGCGGCAATCAACCTCTTCCCAGTTACCCTTGCTTGAGAACTCAAGTTTGGTTCCGTCAGTGAGCACCACCTCATACGACACGCCCAGGAAATCCTTGTCCTGCTTTGCGTATGAAATCTTTATATTGGAGAAATGCTGGTTGATAAAGCTCTGCGCCTGTGCCGGCAGCTGGCTCTTGTTAATGATTTTGTCACCGCCTGCAAATGCCACAGCAACACCAAAAGATAAAAACAGTACAAAAAGAATAGCTAGTTTTTTCATAATACTCAGTTTTTTTAGGCTTTCAATTATTTTCATAAACATATAAGTCTTTTTTTTTGTTCGATATTCCGGAGGTTGCCCACCGTTTACGCTGCAAAGATTATATGCAATTCTGAAATGAATTTGAAATTTCAATCTTTTTTGAAAAAAACTGAGAAAAATTTACTATATCGTCCAATAACTAAGAAACCCTTTCGGCATTCAGTTTCCTATAAATCCAGGCTGTAAGATAGTACACAGCCACGCCTGTTGCCAAACCAGCTATGGCATCAACAAGGTAGTGCGCCTTAATGTACACAGTAGCACAGCAAAGAAATAGGTAGAAGGGGAACATTACTGCAAAAAGTGACTTTTTTGCCCTGAAGGCAAGCAGCATGAGCACCGTGGAGACACCTATGTGGGAACTCGGAAAGGCTGCCGTTGGACGCTCGCCCGCACTCTGGGCCATTCCCACCAGTTCTGTAAACAGCCCGCCCTTGCCCTCCTGGGCAATTGTTATGCTTGGGTTCAGGTTGAAGTAATCCCCTATTTCGGGATAAGGGCCAACTGCAGCAAGTTCCTCTCCTATTACCGGGAAATAGAACTGAGGGCCTGCTACCGGCAGGAATATATATATAATATAGTAGAGGAAAAACGATGCCATTATTATAAATGTACAGCGCTCGCTCTCCTTTGGACGGCAGAAGAAATAGAAGAACGACACTGCGGCAATCATGGGATAGTAAAGCCAGTAGCCCATATTGAACAGTTCGCGCCACACAACACTGCTGCACACCTGCTCAAACGCCAATGCCGGCTGGCAGCCGAACAGCGACAGGTCGAGCCCGGCAAAAACGTGGTCCAAATTAGGGAAAATCCTGTTAAACTCAAAAGTGTCTGGATACCAGTAGCTCAGCAGGGCCATTTGCGACACAATCCGCAACAGCACCGTTGCACGCGAAGGGAACTTTGTGTATATGTATATTACTGCAAATGTCCCGAAGGCGATGAAAAAACGCCCCATGAGCTGCGCCTGAGGGTCGTTGAGCCTGTTGAAAAAAATTATAATCAGAACCGTTGTAAATAGATTGTAGGCAAGGTTCTGTTTCTCTACTGCAAGAAACCTTGCCTGCGGTTCTTCACGCTTAAAAAATCCTATAGCCATTTTTCCTGTTTATACCATTCTATCATCTCCTTGACACCCCGTTCCAAAGGATATTCTATTGAGAATCCCAGCTCCTTCTCAATAGGTTCTGTGTCGCAGAGCCAGTTTCTCTGCTTCATAATTTTAAACTTGTCGCTGTTGAGCGTGCTTGGCTTGCCGCTGATTCGGGAGAACCATTCGGCGCAAGCCGATATAACCTTAAGCACCCACACCGGAGCTTTTATATGAAGCACATGCCTTATGCCCATCTCGCGCTGTATGAGGTCACTGAACGCGCGGCTGTCATACCCCTGCGGCTCGCTAACAAAATAGCAACGGTTCTCAACCTTGCTCCCAATGGCCATATATATTGCCTTTACAAGGTCCTTGACATATATAAAGGTGATTACCTGCGGCTTATAGCCCACAGCAAAATCAATATGCTTCTTTATGCTTGCCGCCATTTGAAAATAGTCGCGCTCGCGCGGGCCATACACCCCCGTTGGGCGCAGAATTATATAAGGGAAGAGCGCCTGCTCCATAATATACCTTTCGGCAAGCACCTTGCTTTCGCCATAGGCTGTGTTTGGCGCAGGAGCATCCTTTTCGCTTATAGGAATATAGGGCTGCTCTTCGTGCAAAGGGCCGAATACGCTCAGCGAACTCAGGTATATAAACTTGCGCGGCTGCATTCCGGCATCGGCAAGAGCATCAACGAAGTTCTTTGTACCCTCATAATTTACCTTGAAGAAATCATTCTTGTCGATGCACTTTGTAACGCCTGCAGCATGTACTATATAATCCCAAGCGCCGTGAAAAGCCTTAAATTCCAGCAACTGCGCGAGAAGCCTTTCCTTGGATGAAAAGTCTAGTTCTACAAAATTCACGCGCTCATCGCAGAGGAACTTTCGGCTGCTGCTGCCGCGCACACCGGCCCACACCTCAAACTCCCGCTTGAGACCCTCTTCAACAATAAAGCTGCCGATAAACCCGCTTGCCCCTGTAACTAAAACCTTCATTTGACGTATTATATTCTCTTTTTGCAATTCTTGTGCAAAGATAGTCAAAGCCAGGCGCAGAACAAAACAAGATGCGTTTTTATTTGATTGTTCCCTGTTTTCACATACTTTAAGTTTTCACAGCACACTTTTCTTCCCGGGATATTGCAGAACGCCGTTTTATTCGTAATTTAGCAACATAAAAAAATGAGGATACTATGGCAAAGAAAAGCGGAAAAGGAAAGGGACGCATAAACAAGAACAGCCTGGTTGAGATGCTTGTGTCATTGTTCAACCGCAACAGCGGCAGAATGTTCAGTCCAAAGGAGATATTCAGGGAACTCGACCTTACGTCAACGTCGGCAAGGACGCTGTGCGTAAATACTCTTGATGATATGGTATTCGACGGATTCCTTATGGAACCTGAATTCCGGAGGTACATTCTTGCCAACGGCGGTACAATGCTGTTCGGAAAGTTCTCGCGCAACAGGGACGGATACAACGAATTCTACCCCGAAGACGGCAGCGAGCCAGTTTTAATAAGCGAGCGGAATTCAGCCCATGCCCTTACCGACGACCTTGTGCGCGTGGCGCTGTTTGCAAGCAGGCGCGGACGCGGGCGCGAGGGCGAGGTTGTTGAGATTGTCAAGCGCATGCACGACACATTTGTGGGCGAGCTGCATGTTGAGAGGCACTACGCATTCCTCATAACAGAGAACCGCATGATGCCAAGCGACATTTTCATTCCCAAGGAGATGCTCAAAGGCGGCAAGAACGGCGACAAGGCAGTAGTGAAACTGCTTGAGTGGCCGCTTGACAGCAAAAATCCCATTGGAAAGGTTGTAGACATTTTAGGCAAGAGCGGCGAGAACAATGCCGAAATGAATGCCATTCTTGCAGAGTACGGACTTCCCTACAAATACCCCGAAGCCGTTGAACAGGCCGCCGAAAAACTGCCCTCGGGAATCACAGAAGAGGAGATAGCAAGGCGCGAGGACTTCCGCGAAGTAACCACATTTACCATAGACCCCGAAGATGCCAAGGACTTTGACGATGCGCTCTCAATACGCAAGGCCGGCGACGGCCTATGGGAAATAGGCGTACACATTGCCGATGTATCGCACTACGTCACCGAAGGCAGCATAATCGACAAGGAGGCATTCAAGCGCGCGACATCAATATACCTTGTCGACCGCACAATCCCCATGCTCCCCGAAAGGCTCTGCAACTTCCTTTGCTCATTGCGCCCCAACGAAGAGAAACTGACCTATTCGGCAATCTTCACCCTTAACGGCAATGCCGAGGTAAAGAAAGCCCGCATAGCACGCACCATAATAAAGAGCGACCGCCGCTTCAGCTACGAAGAGGCGCAAAAAATCATAGAGAGCGGCCAGGGAGAGTTCCATGAGGAGATAAGCACCCTCAACGCCCTTGCACAGAAGATGCGCGCAAAGCGCTTCCAGGCAGGAGCGATAGATTTCCAGCAGGCCGAAGTAAGATTCCGACTCGATGAAAGCGGCAAGCCCCTTTCGGTATATTTTACCGAGAGCAACGAATCGCACCAGCTTATTGAGGAGTTCATGCTTCTCGCCAACCGCACCGTTGCCGAAAAGATTGGACGCAAAACCGCCATAAACAAAAACCCAAAGACCTTTGTCTACCGCATACACGACCAGCCCAACCCCGAAAAGCTTTCAATGCTGTCGAAATTCGTGGCAAAGCTCGGCTACAAAATGAAGAGCTCAACCGGACGCACCACATCGGCATCGGCCCTTAACACTCTGCTCAAGGACATCAACGGCACAGCCGAACAGAATGTCATTGAACAGATTTCGCTCCGCACTATGCAGAAGGCACGCTACTCCACCGAGAACATCGGTCACTACGGCCTTGCGTTCCGCTACTACTCACACTTTACCTCGCCCATACGCCGCTACCCCGACCTCCTTGTACACCGCCTGCTTCACCGCTACCTCACTCTTGAGGCACGCACAGTGAGCAAGCAGAAATACGAAGACCTCTGCGACCACTGCTCAGCACAGGAACAGGTGGCAGCAAACGCCGAGCGTGCAAGCATAAAGTACAAGCAGGTGGAATTCATGAGCGAGCACATAGGCGAGGAGTACGATGCTGTAATCAGCGGAGTTACCGAATGGGGGCTTTATGCCGAGATAAACGAGAACAAGTGCGAGGGCATGATACCAATGCGCACGCTTCAGGACGACTACTACGAGTTTGACGATGCCAACTACTGCATCATTGGACGCCGCACCCACCGCAAGTTCACCATTGGCGACCCTGTCCGCATACGCATAGTACGCGCCAATCTCGACCGCAAGCAGCTCGATTTTGAACTGTGCGAAAAATAGCAAAGGGGATTGAGAAGCTGTTTCAGTTTCCTTTCAAAAAGCAGCCATACATTCGCAAAAAATACCACAATGAAACTGCTGATAATTGAAGACGACGCCTCGTTGCAGGAGATTATGCAGCGCGCACTCACAAGCGAGGGATATATCATAGAGACAGCGTCAAGCGCCTTTGAGGCCGAAGACAAAATTGCCGGATACAGCTACGACTGCATCCTTCTTGACATTATGCTGCCCGACGGCAACGGCCTCAACATACTCCGGCACATAAAGGAGCTGAAGAAAGAGGACCGAATCATTATAATATCGGCAAAGGACTCCATTGACGACAAGATAAACGGTCTTGACCTTGGAGCAGATGACTACATTGCCAAGCCATTCTACATGGCCGAACTGTCGGCACGCATAAAGAGCGTGATGCGCCGCGGCAGCGGTTCTGTGCAGAACAGCATGAGCGCAGGAAACATAATGCTCGACCTTCAGAGCCGCCGCGTGAACATAAACGGAAAGGATGTCCCGCTGCTCAAAAAGGAATTCGACATACTGCTCTACTTCATGCAGCGCCCCGAACATATTGTAGACAAGGCCGTACTGGCTGAGGCCGTATGGGGTGACCACATTGACATGGTAGACAATTTCCAGTTCGTATATGCACAAATTAAGAACCTCCGCAAAAAGCTCGCCGAGGCCGGTGCTAACATCAACATAAAGGCCGTCTACGGATTCGGATACAAATTCACAGAAACTGAAGAATGAAACTTATACACCGCGTAACCCTAAGGCTATCAATAATACTCCTTCCGGTGCTCCTGCTCTGGGCAGCAGCATTCTACATTGCCATGACCGACGAAATAAACGACGAAACCGATGACAGCCTTGAGGATTATGCCGAAATGATTGTACGGCGCACACTCGCCGGAGAAGAGCTTCCCGGCCCGGGCAACGGCAGCAACAACACCTACATACTAGAGCCGCTGCCCAAAGGCGCACCGCAGCAAGTCTCAATGGAATTTGAGAACAAGAGGATATATATCCCCGAGAAGCGGGAGACAGAGCCTGCCCGCGTGCTCACACTGACATTCAAGGGCAATGACGGCCGCATGTTCAAGCTAACCGTCAGCACCCCTACATTTGAAAGGGAAGACCTGCTGCTGTCTGTATTCTGGCATCTTGTGGCACTATACGCAATACTCACCCTTACAGTGCTTTTTGTAACCACCTTTGTATTTAACTACAGCATGCGCCCGCTCTACAAGCTATTGGAATGGCTTGACAACTACCAGCCCGGCAACGGCGCAGATGACCTCCCGACAACAGCAGAAGTAACAGAGTTCAAGAAACTCAGCGAAAGCGCACGCAGCACCATTGAGCGCGCCGAAAAGTTCTTTGAAAGACAAAAGCAGTTCATTGGCAACGCATCGCACGAACTGCAGACACCGCTTGCCGTGCTCGGCACACGCATCGAGTGGATGATAGACAACACCCCGCTCACCGAAGAGCAGTTTGCCGAACTGGCCAAGATGCGCCAGTCACTGCACCGCCTGAGCCGCCTCAACCGCACCCTTTTGCTCATTTCCAAGATTGAAAACGCACAGTTCAACGAAAAGGATGATGTAGACTTTACCGAACTAATAAAGCGTGAAGTTGAAGTTTATGTAGAGATATACGGCTACAAGGAGATTAAGTGCCGCATGGAACTTCCTGAGCGTTTCATTGTAACAATGGACGAATCATTGGCGGCAACAATGGTTACAAACCTTATAAAGAATGCCTTTCTGCACACAGCCGAAGGCGGCACAATCAGCATATCCCTGTCAAATGGCTCGCTCACCGTCAGCAACAGCGGCGAAGAAGCCCTTGACGCAACCCGCCTTTTCGACCGCTTCTACACCGGCGGCAAGAGCGGCTCAACCGGACTTGGCCTTGCATTGGTGAAATCAATTGCAGAGTTCTATAAGTTTGGGCTGGAATATAATTTTGCCGATGGCAAACACAGATTTGCTGTAAGGTTAAAATAACGGGGCAACTACACAGAAACCCCCACTTCAGCCACACGAACGCTCCTGAGCCAAGTGAAGAATCTCATATATTCATTAGCACCGCCTTGCCCTCCTTGAGCGAGCGCGGCACATCAATGATGCGCTGGTTGCTGCTGCCGCGGAAGCGAAGCTGCTCGTCCCTCAGAGCCTCAACAAAACGGCCGTCAACAAGCACATCCACCTGTTCAAGCAGCGCACGCTGTGCGGGATTCTCAAGCACCTGCTCAAAAAGACAGCCCGTATAGCACCAAATATTCTTGCCGCTTCGCTCCCTTATGGCAATGGCGAGCGCGGTGAAGCCCTCAGGCTGGAACATGGGGTCGCCACCCGAGAAGGTAACATCGGCAAAAGGATCGGCAAGAATTACCTCAAGAATATCCTCAATATCCACATCGTGGCCGTTGCCTATATCCCATGACTGAGGATTATGACACCCTGGACAATGGTTCGGGCAACCGGCACAATAGATTGTTGTGCGGAAGCCCGGACCATCGACCGTAGTGTCCTCCACAATGTCGAGTATGGATATTTTTGCCATGTTATTCGTGAACTACGCGGTCATTGAGTTCGGCAAGCTTTGCCTTGTTCCAGCGGTCAGTTGTGCCTACAAGATAACCGGTTATGCGCTGCAGTTTATCAAGATTCCTGCTGCCGCATTTTGGGCACTCCTCAAGATCTTTTGCCGAGTTCTCATAACCGCAGTCAAGGCAACGGTTGCGGTTATGGTTAACTGAGCCGTAGCCAATGTTGTACTTGTCCATCATGTCAACTACGCGCATGATGGCCTCAGGGTTATGTGTAGCATCGCCGTCAATCTCTACATAGAAAATGTGGCCGCCGCGGGTAAGGTCGTGGTAAGGGGCTTCAACCTTAGCCTTGTGAAGCGCGCTGCACTTGTAGTAGACAGGAACATGGTTGCTGTTGGTGTAGTAGTCGCGGTCTGTTATACCCGCAAGAACACCAAATCGCTTGCGGTCGCCGCGAGTAAAGCGTCCCGAAAGGCCTTCGGCCGGTGTTGCAAGGATACTGTAGTTGTGCTGATACTGCTCCGAGAAACTGTTGGCACGGTCGCGCATATATGTGATTATGCGCAGGCCCAGCTCCTGAGCCTCCTTGCTCTCGCCATGATGCTTGCCAACAAGCGCCACCAGACACTCAGCAAGGCCTATGAATCCAATGCCCAATGTGCCTTGGTTGATTACTGATGAAATATTATCATTCGGGTTCAGTTTTTCACTGCCAATCCAAAGTGCGGACATAAGCAGCGGGAACTGTTTGGCGTAGGCACTCTTCTGGAATTCCATGCGGTCGTGCAGCTGGCGAGCGGTTACATCAAGCAGTCCGTCAAGCTTTGCAAAGAAGAGCGCAATGCGTTCCTCCTTGTTTGCAATGTCCATGCACTCTATTGCCAGGCGCACAATATTTATTGTAGAGAACGAGAGATTACCGCGGCCTACAGAGGTCTTTTGCCCGAAACGGTTCTCATAAACGCGGGTGCGGCAGCCCATAGTGGCAACCTCGTGCATGTATCTGTTGGGGTCATCGGCTCTCCACTCCTCACTTTGGTTGAAAGTAGCGTCAAGGTTAAGGAAGTTAGGGAAGAAGCGGCGAGCCGTCACCTTGCATGCAAGCTGGTAAAGGTCGTAGTTGCGGTCACCCGGCAGATAGCTCACTCCACGCTTCTTTTTCCATATCTGTATTGGGAATATTGCAGTCTCGCCATTGCCTACACCGCGGTAGGTGCTGTTAAGAAGCTCGCGTATTATGCAGCGTCCCTCGGCCGAAGTGTCAGTGCCATAGTTTATGGAACTGAACACAACCTGGTTGCCGCCGCGCGAGTGGATGGTGTTCATATTGTGGATAAAAGCCTCCATTGCCTGGTGTACGCGGGCAACAGTCTTGTTCATTGCATGCTGCATAATGCGCTCCTCGCCACTGAGAAAGTCGAGCGGACGCTGCTCATAGTCCTCAATCTCCTTGTTATAAAGATGCGAGTAGTCGGCACCGGTAAGCTCCTCTATTGCCTTAATCTCCTCAATGAAGCTTGCGCGAACGTATGGCGCAAGATAGAAGTCAAAAGCCGGGATTGCCTGGCCTCCGTGCATCTCATTCTGCGCGGTCTCCATTGAGATGCACGCAATTATGCTTGCTGTCTCAATGCGCTTTGCTGGGCGCGACTCGCCATGGCCGGCATTGAAACCGTTCTTTAGAATATGGTCAAGCGGATGCTGGCAGCATGTAAGGCTCTTTGTTGGATAATAGTCCTTGTCGTGTATATGCAGATAGTTGTTATGAACAGCATCAACAACCTCCTCGCTCAGCAGAAAGTCATCAACGAAAGGCTTTGTTGTCTCGCTGGCGAACTTCATCATCATGCCCGCAGGAGTATCGGCGTTCATGTTCGCATTCTCGCGGGTAACATCATTGGACTGGATGTTAATGATTTCCTGGAAAATGTCGCGGGTTTTTGCCTTGCGCGCAATACGGCGCTGGTTGCGATAGGCAATGTACTTTTGAGCAACGTCCTTGCGGCTGCTCTTCATGAGCTCAAGCTCAACCATGTCCTGTATTGCCTCCACGGTCATCTGCGCATCGCCGCGGAACGAAATGTGGTCAGTAATCTGACGGATAAGCGACATATCCTCACCCTTGTCGGTGTGGAGCATAGCCTTACGGATAGCCGTAATAATTTTCTCTTCATTAAAGCCGACAATGCGTCCGTCGCGCTTTACAACTGTCTGAATCATATATCTGTTGAATTTTTGTTTCCGGAACACGAAAGGTAGGCAAAAATAAACAATATATGCAAACTACAATGTTAAAGAGGAAAAAAGATATTAACAATATGCACTCCGCGGAAAATAACCTTTCACTGTTTTTAGTTAAAAAAAACAAAAAGAAGGAGAGTTAATTTGCGCTGTTGAATCTTTTTGCTACTTTGCAGGCGAATTACTAATCTCAGGAGCTGTTTGAATTTCTAAAAAACATTGTTCTTATTGAGGCCGTATTGTTTGTTTCGCCATTTTTGCTACATAAAAAATTTGGCGATATAAATTCAAACAGTTTCTCAAACCCCTGAAATTATGATTATATGGATTATAATAATTGGAGTTCTGATTTTAGCATTCCTAGCAAAGGCAGTCATAAAACTACGCCGCAGGAAATATGCAAGTAATTACCACCCCAACATCAGCACACGCAAAAAGCGGCGGAGGTTCGTCAACCGCTTCAGGCATCTTGAGGGGGTAGGTGACTAAAAAGAAAAATTGAGACATGCGTCTCAATTTTTCTTTTTATATACATCAGCTGTTGCGCTCCGCTTCAATCTCTTCGGGCGACATTGGCTTGTACTTGCCCAGACGGCGCGCGCCGCCTTCAAATACTAAATAATCCTCCTCGCCGCGCATTCCGCCGAAGCTCTTCCACGCCTCAAGCTTGTCGTAGCAGATAAAGTCGGTGAACTGCTTCTCGGCACGCCATTTGTCAATGAGGTCGGGGATAAAGTAGATTCCCGGTTCTACAGTGAACACAAATCCCGGCTCAAGAGCCTTGGCAAGACGCAACGACTTCCAGCCAAAAAGCGGACTCTTTGTACGGCCTTCCTCGTAGCCCACATTTACCTCGCCCAAGTTCTCCATGTCGTGCACGTCAAGACCCATCATGTGTCCAAGGCCATGAGGCATAAACATGCATGTTGCGCCCTTTACCGTAGCCTCTACAGGGTCGCCCTTCATAAGTCCGAGGTCAATCATGCCCTTTGCAATCTCTGTGAGCACAAGCTTGTGCACCTCACGGTACTCAATGCCCGGACGAAGATTCTTCACAGCTGTAAGATGCGCGCGGCGCAATATGTTGCACACTGTACGCTGCTGCTCTGTGAAATGCGTTCCAACCGGCATTGTGGTAGTAAGGTCGCCCGCATAGTGCATAGCATTCTCGCAGCCTGAATCAAGCAAAAGCATCTGCCCCTCCTTAAGAGGTTCTGTACCGTATGCATGATTGTGAAGTGTCTGCCCGTTTATTGTGGCGATTACAGGGAAGGAAAGTCCAAAATTATGCTTCTGCGCCTCGGCCTGGACAACCGCAACAATCTCAGCCTCAGTTGTTCCGGGACGTACAGCGCGCATTGCTGCACAGTGCATGTCAACCGACACGTTCACTGCCTCCTCAATCTGTGCAATCTCCTCGGCGCTCTTGTAGTTACGCTGGGCAATAACCGCCTTAATGAACTTGAGCGACGACTTTACAGCCTGTTCTGCCGGACTGATTCCAAGCAGTTCCTGAAGCCACACCTGATGCTCGCCGCGGTAAGGAGGCAGGAAGTGAATCTCCTGGCCTTTTGCCTGCGCGTTCCTTATATAAGAGGCAAATTCGTTCATTGGGCGGGTTATCTCTATTCCCACACGCTCGCTCTTTTCCTTGATTGTAGGCTGCACACCTGTCCACACAATATCATCAATGGTAAGCTCATTGCCAAAGATAATCTCCTTGTCGGCATCAACATCTATTATAGCGGCAAGCCCCTCATAATCCGAAGCGAAATAGTAGAGAAATGTTGAATCCTGACGGAAATGATAACTGTTGTCGGCATAATTCATGCCGGTTAGATTGTTTCCAAGGAACAGCAGCAGCCCGCTGCCCATCTGCTCCTTCAGCGCCTTGCGGCGCGCGATATAAGTCTCTTTTGAAAACATAATTATAAGTTTTTATTGTTGTATCATATACTTGCTGATGCTTGAGATTCTTGAAGAATCTCTAACACATGTTACTATCTCTTTATTACGGCCCTTAATACAAACCAAATATGCCGCCCTATAGTAGGCAGCAGCCCATAGTGACTGCTCATTATCCTGAAACGCTCAACAAGCGACGCACGGTGATGCTTCAAAGATAATCCATTCTGCAGATAATTCACAACTACGGCATCAACTTTAACAAGTTTTGACGAGGCCTTCATAACCCTTATGCACCAGTCAACATCGGCCGACAGGCGGTATTTTAGGTCGTACAGCGGGGCGATGTCACGCCTTGCATAGAATGCCTGATGACACACAAGCATCCCGTCCTTGAAGCTGCGCCACGTTAGTTTATCGGGAGCTTTCAGCCTGCGCATACGCACAAAATTGCGGGCCTCATCAACCTCAGCAGTCTCGCCGTAGAGCACATGCGGCAGTTCCTCTTCCCTGGAAGCTGTGTCTGCTATTGTCTGCAAGGTTTGCGGCGAATAGAACGAATCGCCGGCATTGAGGAAGCAGAGATAATCGCCCGATGCGAGCTTTATTCCCTTGTTCATGGCATCATACAGCCCATTATCACGTTCGCTGACAATGTGCGCAAACTCAATGCCGCTTGCCTTGGCCTTTTCCACAGTACCATCAGTCGAGCCGCCGTCAATGAGCAGATACTCATAGTTGCTGTAGGTCTGTTCAAGAACGCTCTTAAGAGTGGGTTCAATGACACCCGCAGCATTGAAGGTTATTGTAATTATAGAAAATTTAGGTTTATGCGCCATCACTCATGCCTGCTTTTAATGGATTTGTATATAATCACTCCCACAAGCCCTGCCAGAACAACCCAGACAACAATAGACATCCAGAACGACCATTCATGGCTTGTTTCCATGAGTTCATCCACGCACTTGAACTCTATTGTATGCTTTCCGGCCGGAATTGGCAGCGCACGCAATATGTAGTTTGCACGCACAGGGGCAACCTCCTTGCCGTCAATATACGCTCTCCAGGTCTTGTAGTATATCTCGGAGAATACAGCCAGTTTGGGAGCGCTGCATTCACTATTGTAAATTATATTTCCGGGATTGCGGTATTCGGTTAGTTCAATAAAGCCGGCAGCGCTGTTGCTGTACTGGGCGGGATTCTCAATCTTGCCCTCCCACTCCTTGTCAATGTATGCAACTGCCGGAGTAACATTGCGAATAGCCTCAATCTCCTCCTTTGCACCGTTTACCCACACAATGCTGTCGACAAGCCAGCAGTGCCCGAATGCAGTAGGATTCTCAAGAACAGCCTCCTTCTGCTGGCCGGCGATGAAATATTTGGCATTGAGCATTGAAACCACATTCCAGTGCTTTTTATAAGGTTCTCTGTTCAGGTAATTTACAATATTATTGTAATCTTCAATAAGGCAAGAATCTATAACATCCTGATACCTCGCCAGCTTTGCCGGACTGTATCCGCCTATGGAGTTGTGATAATAGGACGTATTCGCCTGATTGAAAATATTGCCCCTTGTAAGGTCAAGAACCCTGTACTTGTTCTTGCCTTCAATTGAGTGTATATACTTGTCGGCCTCAGTAATTCTTATATCAGTGGTCTTTTTCTTCTCCATGAACATATCGTCATTAAGGAAGCGCTGGCACACCGGCCACATGTCAATCAGCACCAAAGCAAAAAGCGCAGCGAAAAACATCCACTTCTTCATCTGCCTGAAACGGAGATACGCCATCATAAGGCCGCCCGCCAGCAGAACAAACATAAGCGAACGCCATGCATCGCTCGCAAGCATCTCCCTGCGGCTCTCAATAAGAGCGCTGTGCAGTCCCGGAATATCAACAAGATACATCCTCAGTTCTCTAAAATAGACTGCTGTATCTGTTTCTGTAGTAAACGAGAATATCACACCGCCAAGAAGAGCAACCAAGAGCGCTATTCCGCCTGTGATACCCATTGAATAGAGCACAGCCCTGCCAAGCGCCTTGCCCTCATCGTCCCTCTTGAGGAATTTTATCTCATTGGCCGAGCACATTTCCAAGAAGCGCTTCACAGCAAGCACTGCAAGCACCGACATTGTCAGTGTTGTAATTACCAAAGCCTGTGACGGAGCTCTGAACTTGTTGTACATTGGCATATAGTCGAACAGGAAGTTGTTTATTGGAGCAAGATTGTATCCCCATGTAAGCACTAATGAGAATACCGTTGCCGCCAGCAGCCACCACTTTTCAGGACCTTTCACTATGAAGATTCCAAGCACAAAGAGGAAGCACACAATTGCACCCATGTACACAGGGCCTGATGTTCCCTGCAGCTGCGAGCCCCAATATGCCGGCGCAATTTGAGTGTAGAATCTTGCGTAGTCTGCAGCCCCTTTTCTTAGCTGCTGCTTGAGTTGGGGCTGGTTTTCTATCTCCTGTCTTGCAGCCTCCTCGCTCACGCCGTTCTCCGCAGCAATCATTCTTACAGTATTGCCATAAACCTCCTTGTACAGCACCTTATAGTATTCGCTGTCAGTACCCAAGTCATAATGGCTTGCAGCGCCGTACATATTAGGCACAAACAAGTTCAAGGTCTCCTCAACGCCATAGCTCCACTGGAACGCATAATTGACATCAAGGCCGCCCCCTTCGCCCTTAAGGTCAGAGCCACCGCGCATAGATGCCTTGGCATAGTCGGCTGTAGGCATAAGAATGCCCACTGCCGGAGCAACAGACAGCACCGCCGACACTGCAAGCACGCCGGTAGCCTTCCAATAATAGGGCAGCCACTTCTCTCTGTAGGCATATACAAAATAGACAATGGCAATAATTGCGGCAATGATAAGTGTATAGTAGCTCATTTGCTGGTGGCTCCAGTAAATGTTCATTCCGGCAAATATTATTGTCACCAGCGCGCCAAGCAGCAGTTTCCGCTTATAGCAGAGCAATATACCGCCAATGAGAGGCGCCATTGTAGCAATTACAAGGCTCTTGTTCATGTGGCCAGCTCCAATAATGATGAAATTATACGAGCAGAACGTATAGGCAACAGAGCCTATGACGCTGAGCCACGGCCGGCAGCCCAATGCCAGGAAGAGTATGTAGCATCCTACAAAGGTGGCAAAAATACATCCCACATGCCTGCGCGAAGCGCCGAACAAATGCAGCGTAAATACATTGCCTATAGGTTCAAATGTATTTGTCGCCTGCGGCGAGAATGTGTAGTTGCAAGGCATTCCCGAGAACATCGAGTTCGACCAGTAAGAGTATTCTCCGCTCTTTTCGTGATAGTCACGCGCATCCTTGCCCCATCCCATTGAGCCAATGGCATCGTCCTGACGTATATCCTTGCCCTCAAGAACCGGACTGAAATATACCAGTGTCAACAGCAAGAACACCAGCACTGCAACAGAGTGCTGCGCAATAGCTTTCCAGTTAAAATTTCCCATATTGTATTATACTATTGTTTATTATTCTCAATTATATCCTTTAGCAGAGAGAACATATTAGCCTCATACTTTTCAATAGTATGATTCTTGCTAATGAGCCTGTACGCCCCCCATGCCATGCTCTTGAACTCATCAAGCGGCAGAGTGTCAACAGAGAGCAAAGCCTCTTCAAATGCCCTGTATGTCACATTCTCCACTGTCACTCCGCAACCTTCAAGGTCAACTCCTGTCGCACGGCTGCACACCGGCAGCAGCGCACCGTTTCCAAGAACATTAAGCACCGCCACAGCGCCGCCTTCCGACACCGAAGGGTTAAGCAACACTCCGCACTGCGAAAGTATATCGGCAAACTCCTGCGATTCAATGTTAACAAATCCATGCATCACAATATTCCTGTTAGCCTTTATAACAGGCAAATAGCACTTCCAGAAGGCGCTTTCCTGCCTGCTGCCTCCGCAAATATGCAGCGTAAATTCAGGATGCGCCACAGCAAAGTCTATTGCAATGTCAAGGCCTTTGTGCAAAAGTCCCGAACTGCCGAACCAGAGAATACTTCTGCGGCAGCGCGCAAAATCCTTTTCTGCGGCAGGTTCAGCCACCTTGAAATAGAATGCCGGCAGCCACGAATAGCGGCTGCGTGCCTCATCCTCGTTCAAGAAGCATTCATGCACATACTCATTGCCAAGGCATATTACCGCATCGCTGAAATGCGCCTCGTAATAGTTTCTCGGGTCGCCGGGCATATAACGGTTTGAGCCAAGCAGCCACAATCCGTGCCTGCTGTTGAAATCGGCATTGCGCAGCGCAGTACCGCGGTAGTTGAAGCAGGTCTCCGCACCCACAGAATAGAAAATGCGGAGCGGGCGTATCCCGGCATCCGAACTGAACGAGCCCATAAAGGCATTTCCGTTTATTCCGAAAACGATATCATACGGAGAATAGTCTATCCCGGTTTTTGCGCGTGAAGTACAGTCAACCGTGTATCCCAGGCGGTTGAAGCATCTTGCCACAACCATGCACTCAGTAAGGTTAGAGTGGAATTTTGGCAAATCCTTGCCTGAGAAAGCCTCAGGCAGATGACACATGAGCACGCGCTTGCCATGCGAAGCCTTAAAGACATTCTTCACAAGCTTTTCGCTTGAAAAGAGCCTTTGCACCCACTTAACAAGCTTTTCGCCGGTGCGGCGCTTGGCTATGGGCCACAGACGCGATATTTCCGAACGGTTCAGTTTCATAGGCCTGGCTATAGTTTTCTGTAAACATCACAAGTCTGCTCAACCATGCGCTCAATGGAAAACTCCCTGCTGCGAAGCGCTCCCTTGCCGCGAAGTTCGTCACGAAGAGCCTCGCTTGCAATAATCTCCTTTAAAGTATCATGCATTGACTGCGCATCATTTGGATTAAAGAACATTGCAGCATCTCCCGCAACCTCAGGGAAGCAGCTTGCATTGCTCAGGCACACCGGACATCCGTTTGCAAAGGCCTCCAGTATGGGAATTCCGAACCCTTCGTAATGCGACGGGAAGACAAAGCACAGCGCATGGCGGTAAAGAGAGGCCATCTGGGCATCATTTGCCGATATATGCACAAGCCTGCCGTCAATATTCCACTTTTTGAAAAGCTTTATTTCGGCCGAGCTGAAAGGAGTTCCTGTACATACAACCTTAAGGTTTGAGTCAAGATTGAATATCGGCCTTATTGCCGAAAGCCACGGCAGGAAGTTCTTGTATCCCTTGCGCTCGCCCACATACAGCACATAGCGGTCAAAGAGCCGGGGCGCAGGCTCTGCCACAGAGCGGTATCCATGATGCACAACACTTATCTTTGAAGGGTCAGTGCCAAGAAGTTCCACAATATCGCGCTTCGTATTCTCGCTCACGGCAATTATGTGGTCAGCCTCCGCTATAAGGCGTTTTTTATGAGGGATTGTACGGTCATATATTAGCACATCCTGCGGGTAGCGCTCAAAGGTCATGTCGTGCACGGTAAGCACAAACGGCTTTTGGCGCTTTTTCACTGTCTTAAGGAAATAGGGATTGAAGTAAGTGGGATGAAATATATCATAGTCGCCAAATTTTATAGCCTTCCATGATACCTGCTTGTTTGCTATGATATACAATTGACGGCGAAGGCGGTAATTGCCCGGAAACTTTATGCTCTTGTACTTTTGGCCATAAGTTTCGGTCATATAATGGTTCTCGCAATAGCGCATCGGTATCTCAGGCACAAATTCGCCCGCGGGCATATTGTGAATGAGGTCGGCAAAATATCTTGTGACACCGCCGAAACGCTGGAGAGTAAACATCTGATTGTCAAAGAGTATTTTTTTCATGTTTTACAGTTCCTCTTTCTTACGTTTAAACAGGAAATTAACTATTTCCTTAAGTTCCTTGCTCCCGAGGAGGAAAGAAACCAGTATATAAAGCACCGCAGCCACTCCTATTTTAGCGAGCAGCATAATGCAGAGATTCCCGATAGAGAGTGTTGCCATGTATGTTGCAGCCATCACAGCCGCTGCCAGAAGCATATAAGGCAGAATGTCGCGCATGAACATTGCCAGCGTTATTGCAATCTCCCTGCGCACAAAGCTGTACCACACGAACAGCCATGCGGCATTAAACACACAGTAGCTGACGAGCATGGTGCGTATTCCGCACTCCTTTACAGCCAGCAGAATAACAAGCATCAGCAATCCCTGCACAATGGTGCACCACATAAATGTGCGTGAACGGCCGCGGCTCACAAGCAGATTGGTAAGCATTGACTGAACCGGCATGAATGCACCCCAAACTGCAAGAATCTGCAGCATTGCGGCACTTTCAATCCACTTGTCAGTGAGCACCACAACTATAATCTCCTTTGCAACAAGCGAGAGCCCGAACATAAGCGGGAACGACACAAAGGCCGTAAAGCGAAGCATGGTGCGGAAAACCCGCAACTGTCTCTCGCTGTCATCAACCACCTTTGCAAGCACAGGCTGCGCCACGGCATTAACCATTCCGTTCACAACCTCGCCGCCCATGTTGAACCATTCGGCCGCTTTTGTATAGTTACCCACATCGGTCTTGCCGTAATATTTGCCAAGTATAAACGAGAATATATTCCAGTTGAAGCGCTGGAATACATTTGTTATTAGCAGGCGGTAGCTGAATGCAAACAGATATTTGAGCGGTGCAAAATTAACCCTGAGCGACGGACGCCAGGGGGTAAAGTACCAGCATACCGCGGAACGCACAAGTACATACACTATGCTTTGCGTTGCAATGCCCCAATATGAGTATCCGTTAAGAGCCATTGCCACACCGGCTATGCCCGAAACAATTATCGACAGAACAATGGCAATGGACTTCTGCTTCACTTTCAGTTCGCGGAAGAGATAGGCCGATGGCGCAATGCCGAATCCGGCGACCACAAATCCAAGAAAATTGTAACGCGACAGCTCCACCAGCACCGGCTGATTAAAGAAACCGGCAATCAGCGGGGCGCATGCATAGAGCACGGCATACATGAACAGGGATATTATCACATTGAACCAAAAGACTGCATTGTAGTCGTCGTGAGTGACGCTCTTCCGGTTGGCTATTGCCGCCACGAATCCGCTGTCCTGCAAAGAGCCGGCAATGGCAGAGAAAATGGCAAGCATACCTATAGGCCCATAATCCCCGGGGCCAAGTATGCGTGCCAGATATACGCCAAACAGGAGGCTGAGCAACTGGCATACGACATTGCTCATAGCGCCCCAAAGGAATCCCTTTGCGACGGTATGCTTCAGACTGCTGCTCCTGCTCTCCTTAGCCATTACTTAATTTCGCTGCCCGGTTTTGCCTGTGGAGTGACTGTCAGCAAAGAGAGCTTGCCCTCGTTGTCCTCAGCGCTCAGAATCATTCCCTCGCTTACTATGCCGCGCATTGTACGCGGAGGCAGATTGGCAATGAAGCAAACCTGCTTGCCTACAAGTTCCTCAGGCTTAAAGTGCTTTGCAATGCCTGAGAGGATTGTGCGTGTCTCAAGGCCGTCATCAATCTTGAACTGCAGAAGTTTGTCGGCCTTAGGCACTTTTGTGCACTCAAGCACAGTGCCCACGCGCATATCGAGCTTCATAAAATCGTCAAAAGTACATTCGGGACGCACCGGGTTAGCCTTATATGCCGCAGCCTCGTTCTCTTTCTTTATGCGCTCAAGACGGTCGAGCTGTGCCTGAATAGCATCGTCCTCAATCTTCTCAAACAGCAAGCCCACCTCGCCAAGTTCATGGCCTTCGGCAAGCAGTTCTGTGCTTCCAAGGCTCGCCCACTCAAATGAATCAAGGTTAAGCATGCCACGCAGTTTCTTGCTGCTGAACGGCAGGAACGGTTCAAAAGCGATTGAGAGGTTGGCAACAAGCTGCAACGACATGTTAAGAATTGTAGCCACACGGTTCAGGTCTGTCTTTGCAAGCTTCCACGGCTCAGTCTCGGCAAGATAGCGGTTGCCGATGCGGGCAAGCTCCATGGCCTCTTTCTGCGCATCGCGGAACTTGAACTGGCCGAGCAGATGCTCCACCTTGTCCTTCACATCCACAAACTCGGCAACAATAGCTTTGTCGTAATCTGTAAGTTCGCCGCATGCGGGCACTTTGCCATCAAAATATTTCTTTGTGAGCACAAGCGCGCGGTTCACAAAGTTTCCGTAAACTGCCACAAGCTCGTTGTTATTGCGTGCCTGGAAATCCTTCCATGTAAAGTTGTTGTCCTTTGTCTCGGGCGCATTTGCAGTGAGAACATAGCGCAGCACATCCTGCTTGCCCGGGAAATCGACAAGATATTCATTGAGCCATACCGCCCAGTTGCGCGATGTGGAAATCTTGTCATCCTCAAGATTCAGAAACTCGTTGCTTGGCACATTGTCGGGCAGAATATAGTCGCCGTGCGCCTTTAGCATAGAGGGGAACACAATGCAATGGAACACAATGTTGTCCTTTCCAATGAAGTGCACAAGGCGTGTATCCTCGCTCTTCCACCACTGTTCCCATGTATCGGGCAGCAGTTCCTTTGTATTGCTTATGTAGCCGATGGGCGCATCAAACCATACATAAAGCACCTTGCCCTCAGCACCCTCTACGGGAACAGGGATGCCCCAGTTAAGGTCGCGGGTAACGGCGCGGGGCTTAAGACCTGTGTCGAGCCAGCTCTTGCACTGTCCGTAGACATTGCTGCGCCACTCCTTGTGGTCGTTCAAAATCCACTGCTCAAGCCATGGCTGATAGGCGTCAAGCGGCAGATACCAGTGACTTGTCTTGCGCTTTACAAGCTTGTTGCCCGAATCGGCATTGTACGGATTGATGAGTTCGTCGGGAGAGAGTGTCGCACCGCACTTCTCGCACTGGTCGCCGTAAGCGTCGGCAGCATGGCAGCGCGGGCATTCGCCACGGATGTTGCGGTCGGTGAGGAACTGCTGCTCGCCCTCATCGTAATACTGCTCGCTCTCCATTTCCACGAACTTGCCCTCATCGTAGAGCTTGCGGAAGAAATCCGATGCAAGTTCGCGATGTGTCTGCGATGTTGTTCGTGAATATACATCAAACGAGATGCCGAATCCCTCAAACGAATCCTTTATGATGTTGTGGTAGCGGTCAACCACGTCCTGCGGCGTGATGCCCTCTTTCTTTGCGCGGATTGTAACAGGCACACCGTGCTCGTCGCTGCCGCCAATGAAGAGCACATCCTCACCCTTGAGGCGCAGGTAACGCACATAAATGTCGGCAGGCACATAAACGCCTGCAAGATGGCCAATGTGCACAGGGCCGTTGGCGTATGGCAGGGCCGATGTCACAAGGGTTCTTTTGAATTTCTTTTCCATTGTAGTTATGTTTTTTAATTGTTATTGCCATGTTCACACCGCAACGCGAAGGCCGCGCGCAGCATACAAGATGCAAAAATAGTTATTTTATTTTAAATAGCGGGCATGCGCGCGCAAGAATCCGCAAAAGGGATATGATATTCACTTCACTTTTTTACTATTCTTTTTCCAAAAGTATACCTCAAAAAGGGTCACTGTAAGTAAAAAGAGTTATATTCGCAAAATAAAACACAGGAAAACAAATACAAAAAATGCAAAAAACAACAATTTCATCGGCAAATTTTGCCGATACAAAGCCGCACTACGAACTGCTTGACGGATTGCGCGGAGTAGCCGCGCTGTTAGTGCTCTTCTACCATATTTTTGAGGGCTTTGCCTTTGCCGAAGGAGTTAACGGCGCAGGAAGCGGAATTATAACCACCCTGAACCATGGTCACATTGCCGTTGACTTTTTCTTTATTCTTTCGGGCTTTGTAATAAGTTATGCCTATGATGACCGCTGGAAGAGAATGAGTACATGGCAGTTCTTCAAACGCCGCCTCATACGCCTGCACCCAATGCTAATAATGGGTGCAATCATCGGATTTATGGCGTTTGCCTTTGTTGGCTTTGAGCGCTGGGACGGCAGCACTGCGCCCACAGGCTGGGTGATGACAGCCCTGCTGCTTACAATGTTTATGATACCCGCAGTGCCCGGCGTGCCTTACGAGGTTCGCGGCAACGGCGAAATGTTCCCGCTGAACGGCCCGGGATGGTCGCTCTTCTTTGAGTACATTGGCAACATACTCTATGCGCTGTTCATACGCCGCATGCCGACAAAGGTTCTTGCCGGTTTCACCGTTCTCCTTGGCATTGCCCATGCATGGTTCTTCATTGGAGATGTGTCGGGATACGACAGCATAGGCGTGGGCTGGACTATTGACAGCATAAACTTTTGGGGCGGATTAGTGCGCATGCTCTTCCCATTCAGCATGGGAATGCTGCTTGCACGCACATTCAGGCCATGCAAGATTAAAGGGGCTTTCTGGATTTGCAGCATTGCATTGGCTCTGCTGTTCGCTGTGCCGCCAGTAACATCGCCCGGCAACATAGGCATAAGCCTCAACAGCCTTTATGAATTTGCATGCATAGCATTCCTGTTCCCCGTTATTGTGTGGATTGGCGCTTGCGGAGAGGGCGGCAAGGGAATAACCGGCAAGATGAACAGAATTTTAGGCGACATATCATATCCGCTCTACATTGTACACTACCCCATAATGTATATTTTCTACGCTTGGCTGATAAAGAACGGAATATACACCCTGCAGGAGTGCTGGGGAGCTGCAGCCTGTGTCATTGTGTCAAGCATCCTGCTTGCCCTGCTCTGCCTGAAGCTGTACGACGAGCCTGTACGCCGCTGGCTCAGCAAAAAGTTCATAAAGAAACAACAATAATAGCCAACGGCAAATAAATAACACAGCAGATGCCAGAGGGCATCTGCTGTGTTATTTATAATTAAATTGACTTATATTAGTAAAAAATTGAGTATCTTCGCGGCAAAAATATTCATACCATGAAAATTGCACTTATAGGATACGGCAAAATGGGCAAGACCATAGAGAGGATTGCCATTGAGAGAGGACACGAGATTGTGTCAATAATTGACATTGACAACCGCGAGGATTTCGGCAGCGAGGCATTCAAGAGCGCCGATGTAGCCATTGAGTTCACAGCTCCGGCAGTAGCCTTTGACAACTGCATGAAGGCAATGGATGCAGGCGTGAAGGTTGTAAGCGGCAGCACAGGCTGGTTTCAGCAGCACGAGGCAGAGATGCGCGACAGATGCAAGAACGAGGGCAAGACACTCTTCTGGAGCAGCAATTTCAGCCTTGGCGTGGCAATATTCTCGGCGGTGAACCGCTACCTCGCAAAAATCATGAACAATTTTGACAACTACAACAGAATCAAGATTGAAGAGACTCATCACATTCACAAGTTAGACGCACCCAGCGGTACAGCGATAACCCTCGCTGAGGGCATTATCGAGAACATCGACTACAAGACACGTTGGGTGATGGGCGACCTTACAAACCCCGACGGCAGCGTGACAAAGGGAGCAGAACCACGACCCACCGAGATTAAGATTGATGCCGTGCGCCGCGACGAAGTGCCCGGCATACACAGCATCACATACGACTCCAATGAAGACGCCATTACAATAACCCACGATGCACACAACCGCAGCGGCTTCGCCCTTGGCGCAGTTATTGCGGCAGAGTTTGTAAACGAGCACAGCGGGCTTTTGGGAATGAGCAACCTTTTCAATTTCTAACAGAGAGCATTTATGGAATTCAAAATAGGCAAAAGAACCATTACAGCAAACCCAACCAAAAGGGAGATTACAAGAATGAGCATCATTCTTGCACTCTACATACTGTTCCTTGTTTGGGTAAAGAGCTGGCTTGGAATTATTGTAATACCATTCATTGTTGACAACTACGTTACGCACATTATACCCTGGGGCTGGTGGAGAAAATCAAAGAACCAGGCAATGAGAAGGGTTATGAGCTGGGTAGACGCCATTGTATTCGCACTGGTTGCAGTATATTTCGTTCACACCTACTTTTTCCAGAACTATGTAATCCCGACATCATCGCTCGAAAAGACACTCTTGGTGGGCGACTATCTGCTTGTAAGCAAGCTGAATTACGGTCCGCGTAAGCCACAGACACCTCTCAGCATGCCGCTTACACAGCACACTATGCCTGTTTTCGGCTGCAAGAGCTACATCGATGCCCTGCAGTGGGACTATGAGCGTGTAGCAGGGTTTGAGGAGATTGAGATTGGGGACATTGTAGTGTTCAACTACCCGGCCGGTGACGTTGCCACAACAAATCCTAATGTAATAGACGTTCACAGCATCTGCTACATTATAGGCCAGCAGCTGCTGAAGGACGAATACCGGATAAACAGCAGCACCCCTGCAGAAGAGGCAAGGGAAATCTGCAAAAAGTTCTACGATGCCGGAATGGAATACATAAAGAACAATCCGCAGGAGTTCGGAGAGATTGTGGAACGCCCTGTTGACCGCCGCGAGAACTATGTAAAACGCTGCGTAGGCCTCCCCGGGAACACTCTTGAGATTAAGGACAGGGTAATCTACATTGACGGCAAGCCCATGGAGCAGCCCAAAAACGCACAGTTCAACTACAACGTAGAGCTTAACAAGACAATATCAGAGAATCTGCGCCGCGAGCTAAACCTCAGCAAGGACGACATTGCCACCTTCAGCCAAAGAAGAAAGAGCGAAGGTGTGGGACAGCTGCCGCTGACACAAGAGAGCTACAAGAAACTCAACAGCATAAAGGGACTTGTAAAGTCAATTGAAGTTGCCCGGAACGATGGCACAGAGGGCATATATCCGCTCAACGGCAACACCGGATGGACCATTGACAACTACGGCCCGGTGTGGATTCCCAAAAAGGGTGCAAGCGTAAAGCTTACAGCCGAGAACATTGCCGTGTACGAACGCCCCATAGTTGCATACGAGGGCAACACCCTTGAGGTAAAAGATGGCAAGATATTCATCAACGGCAAGGAGAGCGACAGCTACACCTTTAAGATGGACTACTATTGGATGATGGGAGACAACCGCCATAACAGCGCCGATTCGCGCTGCTGGGGATTCGTCCCTGAGGACCACATTGTGGGCAAAGCACTCTTCATCTGGCTATCGCTTGACAAAGACCTTGGACTTTTTGACGGCAAGATACGCTGGAGCCGCATGTTCCGCGGAGTAAACAGTTTCGACTGATGCAAATAGTTACACATCCCTTATACCTTGCTCCTGTTCCGCTGTACGCAAAGCTGTACAGCGGAACAGGGCTTATATTTGACGGCAGCGCTCCATTTGTAAAGCAGACGTTCCGCAACAGGGCAATCATTGCCACAGAAAACGGCGCACAGGCATTGACAATCCCGGTAGTGCACGACGGCGGCAGAACCGCCATGCGCGACGTGCGCATAAGCGAGCACGGCAACTGGCGTCACCAGCACTGGAACGCCCTTGCAAGCGCCTACCGCAAAAGCCCCTTCTTTGACTACTATGCCGATGACTTTGCACACTTCTATGAGGAGCGCGACGGTTTTCTGCTGGACTTCAATCTGCGTCTGCACAATGTGGTATGCGGGCTGTTAGGAATTGAAAGGGAGATAAAGGAACTGCAGCCCGGAGAGGAACTGCATTGCAACAGCAATGAAATCCTTGACCTGCGCCACATTGCCGAGCCAAAGGCTCTTGAAAACATTGCAGAATATCTGCCGCTGCCATATTATCAGGTATTTGCGCAACGCAACGGATTTATACCTCATCTCAGCATTGCCGACCTTCTCTTCAACATGGGTCCCGAAGGACTTTTAGTTCTGCGTGACAGTTCGGCCAACTAACGAAGGCCGCTCAATTCAAAAAGCCGCAAAGCGTTCATTCCGCAGCGAAGCGAGGGATTTCTAACAGCAAACCGCGTCATCACTACATAAGGAGGAATCTCAAACCACGAAACAAGAGATGTCTCACATTCGTTTGACATAACAGGCAGGCGATTTTGAGGAGACGTTGGCAAAAGAATAATCCCGCTTTTGTGAAATAGCGGGATTATTATATTAAACTGACTGTTTCCGTGACAAGTTACTTGCTGCCGCAAATTACTTGCACGCCGAAATAGTGAAATGTAACAGTTTTTAGAAGTCAGAGACAGCTCGAATGCGGAATTTGAATCTGTCCTCACTCTTTACGCTACGGTTTACACTGCCACTGCTCATTTTAATGTGACAAATATAATCGTTTCTTCCTACGAATTCTGACGATGACAACAAATAAATGTCATTGGCCATAACAGCGCCTCCAGCTCGTTGCAATCCCGCATTTATCATTTCCTTGTTTCTATGAATCAATGAGAGTTCGATTATTGAGGGCAAATACCAGCCATCACCCAAGGAGTCGCACCATGCAAATGCCGGATAGTTATTCTGCCAGTCTGCCTGCTTCTTTACCTTTTCAAAATTATCCTTACCATTATTGGCAGATGTCATGCCGATGAATCTTTTTGAACAATCGCCTGCTGCCACAGCCTTGCACTCCTCGGCCAAGCTTACTATTTTGCCATGTTCTCCTGTGGCATCTACATAGAATACAATTCCCTTTTTAGAGCCATCATTGTAATAATCGCCAACACGGTACTTTGCAGAACTCTTTGCCGATGAATTGGCATTTTCGGGAGACATAACAGGGCGCACGCTGTAACCGAGAACACGGCCGCCGGTATTCATTTTGCCATAATAGCAGCCCACCTCACTCTGCCGAAGCACAGATTTGTCAACACTGGCATTTACAATGTATAAATAACAGCATTCATCAAGACCGCGTTCTGTACTCAGCGATTTGGACATATAAAAACCATTCAAGTTATTGCCTTGCGGCCCTGAAGGTTCTTGAGACGCTTGTCTTCTGCTGCTGGAGGTGCGTTTCATATTGTTATGGACATCATTGCAGAAACCGGGGAAAGGCAGGAAAATAGTATTTCCATTGGGACCTGTCACCCTATATCCATTCACTCCACCAAGTGTCACACAATCAAACTTGCACGAAATAAGGAGCTCCATAATTTCGTCCTGCGTTGGCATGCGCCAGCTGCCGCCCCACTTTACATGCGCAACATCATCTTCGGGGTCAAGCGTTCTTTTTCCGTCTACCCTGCCTGTTTTGTTTGTGGTGCAATATTTTGTCCACACATAAGAGCCTTCGCACCACTTATATGTATCCCAGTTGTAAATCTCCTTCTCTTCTGTCTCACCCCATGCATAGTAGCCGCCTCCATCGGTAATTGTCTTTGCGCCAACATTGCTGTTCGCCCATTTTACGCCGCTTGGAAGACCAAGGTCAACAGGCTTTTGTATTTCGCTTAAGGGGTTAGCAGGTGTAACAAATATAAATGTTGTATCTGATTCATAAGAAGCATAATCATAGGAAGGTTTGCCGTCAACATTATATACTGCTGGGTCGTAGTAATCCTCGGGATTACCAGGTATGGAATCTATTGGCGTGCTGGCCTTTTCCATGAATCTTCCTTCAATTACTATATCATTTTTAACGGCAAATGTATATTCGGCATTCATGCTTACAGGAACACTTCCCTTGTCGGCGATATACCAGCCGGCAAAACTGAAACCTCTGAAAGGCTTTGCCTTAACAGTTACGCGAGCGCCCTTTTTTACAGAAACTGAAGATAATGACTCACCGACAATAACGGCAGAACCGCCTCCGCTGCACACAACAGAGACATCGTACATGGTTTTGGATTTTCCCCCTGCCTTTTTCTTAATTTCACATACAGCACGCACGGGCAGCCCCATCTGGCGCTCAAGAGCCTGTATGTTGCACACGGAGCTGTCTAAACGAAAGGCACTGGCAAAAGTGCTGCCACAATTATAGTCGCTGTCAAGTGTTTTTGTCCATAAAAAGCCAAAAGTGCCCTTATCCAAAGTGTCGGTTTCCATACGCGTTCCGGCAGCAGGAAAGAATATGCTTTTTCCGTTTTTGCCTGTAACTTTATAGCCGTTCACTCCGTTCTGCGTTGTCCACTCCCATGTACAGCTGTTTATAAGCTCTTCTATTTCGTTCTGTGCAGGCATGCGCCAGTTGCTGCCCCACTTCTCATGCACAGCATCATCCTCCGGGTCAAGAACAACCTTGTTGTCACACTCGCCCAATGAAGCGTCTGTGTTATATTTGGTAAGCTGATAGTCTTCTTCAAACCATTTATATGTTTCGGCTGTATATTCATCCTTTGTTTCAACTTCGCCCCATGCAAAATAGTCGCCGGTCTCCTCGGGGGCCGTTGCACCCACATTGTAAGGCGCCCAATTGACACTAAGGCCCAAATCTACAGCTTCGGAAACACTGGGCCCTGATGAACCAGAAGAAGATGCAGAAGAACGCGCGCCGCCGCCGCAAGATATGCAGCAGAGAACAGCGGCAGCTGCCAAACTCAAAAACTTAGAAAATAAGATTGTCCTTTTCATATATGTAATAGAAATTGTTTGAAATTAACGTTTAATCCTCAATATCCCAAGCGCTTAAGAGCATCTTTTGCATCCTGATACCCCTGCTCGGCCGCCTTGCGATACCATTTTACGGCATCGCTTACAGATTTAGAGACACCTCTGCCGCCTTCATAATAAAGAGCAAGATAATATTGCGCAATAGCTAATCCCTGTTCCGCAGACCTATGAAACCATTTTACTGCTTCCTCATACGACTGAGGGACACCGTCACCGTCTGCATAGCACGCTCCAATATTATATTGGGCGTTGGCATCGCCCTGCTCGGCGGCCCTGCTATACCATTTTACAGCCTTGTCATACGACTGAGGAACACCGCGTCCTATGTAATAGCACTGGCCAATAGCAAATTGTGCGCAAGCCAGTTCCTGCTCAGCAGCCTTGCAGAACCACTTAAACGCCTCATTATATGATTGAGGAACACCGTTGCCGTTAGCATAGCACACTCCAATATTGTATTGGGCGTTGGCATCGCCCTGCTCAGCAGCCCTGCTATACCACTTTACAGCATCCGCCCAGGATTGGGGGACACCGTTGCCTTTTTGATAACAAAGGGCAAGATTATACTGCGCCTTTACATCTCCCTGCTCGGCGGCTCTGCTATACCACTTTGCTGCATCTGGCCAGGACTGGGGAACACCGCTGCCTTCTCGATACCAAAGGGCAAGATTATACTGCGCCTTTACATCTCCCTGCTCGGCGGCCCTGCTGCACCACTTTACAGCATCTGCCCAGGACTGGGGAACACCATTGCCTTCTTGATAACAAAGGGCAAGATTATACTGCGCCAAAGCAAAGCCCTGCTCAGCGGCCTTGCTGTACCATTTTGCAGCATCTGACCAGGATTGAGGAACACCGTCACCGTTTTTATAGCACACGCCAAGATTATATTGGGCATCGGGAATCCCTTGCTCAGCTGCCTTGCCGAACCACTTAAATGCTTCGTTATACGACTGTGGAACGCCATAGCCATTTAAATAATACAAGCCTATTGAGTTCTGGGCATTGGCATGCCCCAACTCTGCAGCCTTCGTATAATACTTGGCAGCAATTTCATCAGACCTCTCCACGCCTTGACCGTTCGCATAGCACACTCCAAGATTGTTAAACGCATCGTCCACTCCCTGTTCCGAAGCCTTCAGCCACCACTTTACGGCCTCGGTATACGACTGCGATACACCCCTGCCTTTGTAATAACAGACACCTGTCCGGAACTGCGCATCGGCATGCCCTAATTCAGCGGCCTCCCGCCAAAAGTTAAAGGCTGCTTCATAATGCCCGCTTCGGTGCGCCAACCAGCCATGCCCGTTGAGTTCATCGGCAAGCTCCAGCGTATCCGCAACATAGCGGTTATAATCAAGAGTGTCGCTCTCTGCAGCACCGGACAGCGCCAATGCAATGCATATTGTACAAAACAACGTATTCATGAAGAATTTTATAAAAGTTCAAACAAGGCAAATTTAGCAATTATAACTTTTAAATCAAATTTTTGCGGCTTTATATATAAGAAGCTGACAGTTCTAAAAAGTCCTTCTAAAAGCCCTTTCAATAAAACAGAAATAGAGCGCCGACGGCGCTCTATTTCTGTTGATATTAGCAATGCATGCTGCTCCTTAGTCCTTCAGCTTTGCCTTGATGAACTCGCGGTTCAGGCGGGCAATGTTGCTGATTGAAACGCACTTGGGGCACTCTGCCTCGCAAGCGCGGGTGTTGGTGCAGTTACCGAAACCAAGCTCGTCCATTTTGGCAACCATTGCCTTAACACGCTTCTTGGCCTCAACCTTACCCTGTGGCAGCAGAGCGAACTGGCTTACCTTCGCCGAAACGAAAAGCATTGCCGAACCGTTCTTGCAGGCTGCTACACAAGCACCGCAACCAATACAAGCAGCTGCGTCCATAGCCTCCTCGGCAATGTCCTTGCCAATGGGAATTGCATTGGCATCGGGCATTCCGCCTGTGTTGATTGACACATAGCCGCCGGCCTGCTGAATCTTGTCGAAAGCAGTACGGTCAACCATAAGGTCGCGAATTACAGGGAAGCCTGCCGAACGCCATGGCTCAACTGTAATTGTGTCACCGTCCTTGAAACGGCGCATGTACAACTGGCAAGTTGTAGCGCCTGTTGCAGGACCATGGGGATGACCGTTAACATAGAGTGAGCACATACCGCAGATACCCTCGCGGCAGTCGTGGTCAAATGCTATAGGTTCTTTATTCTCGTTTACCAACTGCTCGTTAAGGATGTCGAGCATTTCAAGGAATGATGTATCGCCAGGAATATCCTTCATCTGATAGGTCTCAAATGCACCTTTTGCCTTAGGACCTCTCTGACGCCATACCTTCAATGTAAAACTTATATTCTTGTCCATTGTTTACAGATTTAAAGATAATTAGTTCTTGTAGTTACGCTGCTGTACCTTGATGTACTGATAGTTGAGGTCCTCTTTGAGGAGTTCGGGCTCCTGACCCTCGCCGGTATACTTCCAGCAAGCTACATATGAGAAGTTCTCATCGTCGCGCTTAGCCTCGCCCTCTTCGGTCTGGTGCTCCTCGCGGAAGTGACCGCCGCAAGACTCCTCGCGGTTGAGTGCGTCGTATGCCATAAGACGGCCAATTTCAATGAAGTCGAGCAGGCGGAGTGCCTTCTCAAGCTCAATGTTGAGTGTGTCGGCCTCGCCTGGAATGCGAAGATCGCTCCAGAAGATTTTCTCTACTCTGTCAATCTCCTTGAGGGCATTCTCAAGAGACTCCTTGGTACGCGCCATACCTACATTGTCCCACATCACAAGACCCAGTTCCTTGTGGATAGAGTCTACGCTGCGTGTACCCTTGATAGCCATGAGCTTGGCAATCTTGTCGTTGACAGCCTTTTCAGCAGCAACGAACTCAGGTGCATCGGTGCTGAAGCGCGGAACCTGAATCTGGTCGGCAAGATAGTTCTGTATTGTATAAGGAAGCACGAAGTATCCGTCGGCAAGACCCTGCATAAGAGCCGATGCGCCAAGACGGTTCGCACCGTGGTCGCTGAAGTTTGCCTCGCCAATAGCGAAGAGGCCGGGGATTGATGTCTGCAACTCGTAGTCAACCCAGATACCGCCCATTGTGTAGTGGATAGCGGGGAATATCATCATTGGCTCTTTGTATGGGTTTGTATCGGCAATTTCCTCGTACATGTCGAAGAGGTTGCCGTAACGCTGGCGCACTACATCCTCGCCAAGGCGCTGGATAGCGTACTTGAAGTCAAGGAATACTGCAAGACCGGTATTGTTTACGCCGAAGCCCTTGTCGCAACGCTCCTTTGCCGCGCGTGAAGCAACGTCACGCGGAACAAGGTTACCGAATGCCGGATAACGGCGCTCCAAGTAGAAGTCGCGGTCCTCGTCGGGAATATCGTTCGGGTGCTTCTTGCCCTGCTGCAATGCCTTTGCATCCTCGAGTTTCTTTGGAACCCAAATGCGGCCGTCATTACGCAGAGACTCTGACATAAGTGTAAGCTTTGACTGCTTGTCACCGTGTACAGGAATACATGTGGGGTGAATCTGTGCGTAGCAGGGATTTGCAAAGTATGCGCCCTTGCGGTAGCACTGGAGAGCCGCCGAACCGTTGCTGCCCATAGCGTTTGTTGAGAGGAAGTAAGCGTTTCCGTAGCCGCCGGTTGCAATTACAACTGCGTGAGCAGCAAAACGCTCTACCTTGCCGGTTACAAGGTTACGCGCAATGATACCGCGTGCACGGCCGTCAATGATAACAAGGTCAAGCATCTCGTAACGCGTGAACACCTTTACAGTGCCCTGGCTCACCTGATAGTTGAGCGCTGAGTAAGCACCGAGAAGAAGCTGCTGGCCGGTCTGGCCGCGGGCATAGAATGTACGCGATACCTGAGCGCCGCCGAATGAACGGTTAGCCAAAAGGCCGCCGTACTCGCGTGCGAAAGGAACGCACTGCGCAACGCACTGGTCGATGATAGCGCCTGAAACCTCGGCCAAACGGTGAACATTAGCCTCGCGTGCACGGTAGTCACCGCCCTTGATTGTATCGTAGAAGAGGCGGTAAACAGAGTCGCCGTCATTCTGGTAGTTCTTTGCTGCATTGATACCGCCCTGCGCTGCAATAGAGTGAGCACGGCGTGGAGAGTCCTGAATACAGAAGTTAAGCACGTTGAAGCCCATAGCGCCCAGAGAAGCAGCGCCTGATGCGCCTGCAAGACCGGTACCTACAACAATAATATCCAACTTGCGCTTGTTGGCAGGGTTCACCAGCTTCTGATGTGCCTTATAGTTAGTCCATTTTTCAGCCAATGGGCCTTCGGGAATTTTTGAATCCACTTTTACTGAACTTATCTTAGCCATAATTATATAGTTTTATAATTTTAAAATGAATTTATTAGCAGCAAGCGCCACAATCCAAGGCAACCTTGCCAAGCGCGCCCATACCGAAGTAACCGGCAACAACTACTGCCATGAAACCAAGAACGATGATTGTAGATACAACATTGCCAATCATCTTCCAGCGGCAGAACCATACCTTGTTGTTAACACCAAGTGTCTGCATTGCGCTCCAGATACCGTGTGTAAGGTGAAACCACAATGCAACAAGCCATACAACATAAAGCGCCGCATAAACAGGGCAGCTGAATGTGCTTACAATGTAAGCCGAACCGTTAGACACATTGAACATTACATTGGGCTCAACATCCATGCCCATCATGTGCAGAACCTCAGGCAGCTGCATCTTTGCCCAGAAATTGAAGAGGTGCAGACCCATGCCAAGGATAACAATGATACCAAGGACAAGCATGTTCTGCGATGCCCATGACACGCCCTTTGGCCTTTCAGCAACCGCATAGCGCTGTGAACCGCGAGCCTTTCTGTTCTGCATTGTAAGTATGAAAGCGTAAACGAAATGCAATACTACAAGAGCAGCAAGACCTGCTGTTGCAACCAATGCATACCAGTTAGCCCCCAAAAACTCACAAATCATGTTGTAACCTTCGGCGCTGAAGATAGCGACCAAGTTCATTGACATGTGGAAAAGAAGGAAGAGCACAAGGGCAGCGCCCGATACACTCATTACTACCTTTCTTCCCACTGAAGATTTAGATAACCACATAATGAATTGATATTAAATTATTTAATAAATAAATAGTTCGTCAAATGGCATTAAGCGCAACATTGCGTGCGATGATTCAGCGCAAACATGTGAGATACAAAAAACGCTTTTGTATCCCGCAAAGAGTACTGCCAAATTTCGCACAAAATCTAATTTGTCACAAAAATAAACTTTTTTTTATAAAAAAAGCGAAAAGGTATAAGTTTTTTGACTTTTACACCTTTTTAACCCATTTTCGGCGCTTGCCCATCACTCCGCAGCATTTACCATAACACCTGCACATGCATAAAAGATTATTGTAAAACTTTTGGTACAGAAAAACCCATTTGCTATTTTTGCATAACTTACATAATATTAAAGCATGGCAACACTAAAAGAAAAAATCGGCTATGGATTCGGAGACATGGCCTCATCAATGTTCTGGAAGGTATTCAGCGCATACCTGCCCATCTTCTACACAAACGTATTCGGATTAGACCTTGGACTTGCAGCGGCTCTATTCCTTGTTACAAAAATATGGGATGCAGTATCAGACCCCATGATGGGCATCATTGCCGACCGCACCAGCACCAAATGGGGCAAGTACCGTCCCTATCTGCTTTGGATTTCAATACCGTTTGCAGTTTCGGGAATACTTCTGTTCACTACACCGCAGTGGGGAGAGACTGGTAAAAATATATGGGCATTTGCCACATACATACTAATGATGACTGTATACACCGCCATAAATGTGCCCTATGGCTCAATGCTTGGAGTAATGACCGGCAATTCCGATGAAAAGACCGTTTTTTCATCGTACCGAATGTTCTTTGCCTACACCGGTTCGTTCATTGTGCTCGCACTGTGGGAACCCCTGTGCAACATGTTCGCCGGCGTTGAGGGCAAGCTCACATACAGTCCCCAGGCATGGCAAAGCGCAATGATTGTTGTGGGAACAATATGCGCAGCGCTGTTTGTGCTGACATTCACCATGACAAGAGAGAGAATAGGAATTACAACTGCGGCAAAAAAGGAGACCAGCATAATGGACGACCTTAAGGCACTGCTGAATAACGGCCCTTGGTGGATTCTGCTCGGCGGAGTGCTCTTCTTCAACTTCTTTGGCGCTGTAAGATATGCGGTAATACCTTATTATTTTACAACGCTCATTGGAGAAGGCAACATGCTATCGCTCTTCTCAATTGAGTTCACATTCTATGCCGGCATTTTCTTTACCATTGGCGAAGTTGCCAACATGGCAGGAGTTGCCATTGCAACGCCAATCACATTCAAACTGGGCAAGAAGAGCACTTTCCTATACTCCCTTTTTGCCATAATAGCGCTCTGCATTGCATTCTACTATGTTCCAACAAGCGGCAGCACCGCCTACTGGACACTGCTTGGACTGCAGATAGCAACAGGAATTTTCACTGGAATAATATCTCCGCTTGTGTGGAGCATGTATGCCGACATTTCGGACTACGCCGAGCTGAAGTTCAAGACCGCATCAACAGGCCTCATCTTCTCCTCATCGTCAATGGCGCAGAAGTTCGGCGGCGCATTCGGCACATCGGCCGTTCTTTGGCTGCTTGCAATCTTCAGCTTCAACACCGCCGAAGGCGCTCTGCAGACACCCGAAGCAATTGAAGGCCTGCGCCTGTTAGTAAGCTGGATACCCGCAGCAATTGCAGCCCTTTCGGCACTGTTCATCTTCATCTACCCGCTCACAACAAAGCGCATGAATGAGATAAATGAGGAACTGAAGAAGATAAGGAAATAAATTAAGGCAGCATCATACAAGAAACTGTTTAAGTTTCTAAAAATTGAAGAGGCTGACTAAAAAGTAATTTTTAGCATACTCTGTTTTTATGAAGATGAATAAAAAGATGTAGTTCAAGGCTTGCGCAGCCTGAAAAACCGGAGTTTACTAAGCGTAAATGAGGATTTTGAAGGCAAGCGTAACGCAG
>JAFXAR010000063.1 GCA_017516885.1 Bacteroidaceae bacterium | reverse complement strand
TGCCGGGACCTTTTGCATACTTTTCAGTCATGAAAAGTATGTGATAGAACGAAAACAGGAGAATAAACGACAACAGATTAAGGGTAAAACGAATAATTCTATTATACCAAAATTGCGTTACACACAGTAAATTTCTACTGAACCGTAAACAGTAATATGTGCAGGGGGATGCGGAAAAGGAAAATGTGGTGCGGGGTTTCTGCTATTCTGCAATCTTGCTGTAGCGTGCAGCTCTTTCCCCATCCTCGTCGCAATAGCAGTCAATCGCTCTCATGGCGTAGATTGCTGAGGGGTGGCGCTCCTTCTGCTTTAGAATGGAGGCTGTTGATTCAAAATATTTTTTTTCTTCGGTGGCGCTTGGCGCGTAACCGTTCCTGAAGAGGTGCAGGAGGGTCATGTATCCGCAGCATTTGAAGAGCTCCTCGCTTCTCTCAATCCACCTCAGCGCCCTGGCTGCCGCATCGGGCAGTTTGCAGAGGACGCTCTGTGCAAGATGTGCTGCGTTCTCCTCGTACCGGCACTCCTCAATCCACCTTTCTGCCACATCGGCGTACGCCTCCTGTGGCAGCAGCTGTATTGCCAATAGCTTGCTTTCGCGTATGTTCTCTTTCCAGAGCGTTTCAGCAAGTTCCTTATCCTTGGGAAACTTGGCGGCAATTTCTTTTAAGTGGGGCACACTGATGCCGAAGATGATGTTGTAGTTCATCCCCAGCCGGCGCAGCTGGGCCGACGTCACTCCATTCATAAAGAGCCGGAACTCCTTTTTTATGTTTCTGATTGTCTCCCGTGTATCTTCCATAGATTACTTGGCGGCAAGATGCCTTTTGCGATAACCGTTAGGAGTCTCGTTCATAATTCTGTAGAACGATGCGTAGAACGACTGGCGGTTGGCAAAGCCTACCATTGTGCCAATCTCCTCAATTGTTAGGTTGAGGTATCTCTTGTCTGTCATTCTGTGGAGCGCCTCCTTAATGCGGTATTCGTTTACAAGGCACGAAAAGTTTGTGTTAAAACGAGAGTTTATTACCGCTGAAATGTATCTGGTGTTTGTGCCCAGTTCCCTTGCCAGTTCCTTCGCCGAGAAGTCCTTGTTGCGGTATCTCTTTTCAATGACAACAATGTTAAGGATTTTTTCGTAGAGTTCATCGGCCAGCTCGGCGCGAATCAGCGACCTGTAGGTCGCATTTTTCTCCTGCTTCTCCTTTATGTTGTAGGGTGTAGATGTTTTTGTCATGTCTCTTTTTTTCAATGTTTCCCCAAATTTAGGGCTTTTTTGTGATAACGCGAATAAAAAAAGAGTGTTTTTTCGTTATTCATGGGCGAAATGCATCAGAATGATTCTTTTTCGGCTGTAATCCGTTTTTTTGCCAATGAAATCATTTCGTCAGTTTCTGCTGGAGGACTGTGGCCTTGTTTTTGCTTTTTTCTGCAGCGCTTGTGTTTCCGGTTTTTTCGTACAGAATCGATTGCAGGGTGTAGTAGTTTGCATTCTCCGGTTCAATTTCTATTGCCTTTGCAATATCCATGAGCGCGAGTTCATATTGTCCCTGTTCACGTTCTATGTTGCTGCGTGCTATGTAGAGCGGTGCGCTGCCGGGCTGTTCTTCAATCAGAAGGTTTATGAGCACCATCGCTTCGTTGTATTTCTCTTGCTCCTGATACAGCAGCACAAGTCCCATTTTGGCATTCATGTTTTGGGGCTCAATGGCTATTGCACGGCTGAACTCTTCGTGCGCTTTTTTGTAGTCGCCCTTTATGCTGTATGCCTGTGCGCGCAAAATAATTGCGTCCATGTTTTCAGGGTCGGCTTGAAGAACCGAACTGTAATCCTCTATGGCCTGCTCTGTAAGGCCTAATTGCATAAAAGCCCCTGCACGCTGAAAAAGCAGTTGCCTGTCTCCTTCTTTTATCTCAAGCGCCTTGTTGTAGTTCTCAAGCGCCTTGTGTGCATTTCCGCTCATTAGCTGGGCGTAGGCGAGGGCAGAGAGTGTTGCGAGCTTTTCGGCATTGCCGGCCATGCCCAGCGCCTGTTCAAGGCAGCGGGCGGCCTTCTCGTACTCTTTGCTGTTTATATGCGACACGCCGTCCTTGAACAGCTCGTCATGTGTCTGCGCTGTGGCAAACGATGCAGCTGCAATAAGCATCAGTGTAATAAGTATTCTCATTATAGATTCATTGTTTCCGCTAAGATAACTCAAAAACTTATAAGCAAGCGCCGCTATTGTCAAAGTTTAATGTAAAATAACAGTTTTTTGCTGCGCCGATGTTAAAAATAGCATTACAGCATTTGAAGATTGCGAATAAATTCACTATCTTCGCGCCAAATTAGCGGCCGGCGTAATTTCCACTGTTGAATTTTCGCAACCGCAATAAATAGCCAAGCCTTAGTAGTTCAATGGATAGAATAAATCTCTCCTAAAGATTAGATTCGGGTTCGATTCCCGACTGAGGTACGCAGAAGTCTCCAAATGCTTTAGGCGTTGGAGATTTTTGTTTATTTAATGCAAGTCCTGCACAATACGCATAAGCCTTTTTGGCTCAGTAGAAATTTACTGTGTTTAACGCAATTTTGGTATAATAGAATTATTATTCCTTGATTCGTTTTACCCTTAATCTGTTGTCGTTTATTCTCCTGTTTTCGTTCTATCACATACTTTTCATGACTGAAAAGTATGCAAAAGGTCCCGGCACACGGAAATT
>JAFXAR010000062.1 GCA_017516885.1 Bacteroidaceae bacterium | reverse complement strand
CCCTCTACATCTGATAGCCCTACCGAGTAGTTTATGAAGAGACCGCCTGAAATTTCCTTGAGTGATACAGGACCCAGCGGCAAGCCTACTCCAAAGCCTGCCTTCGCAAGGAAGTATCCTGCATGGTAATACTCATCGTTCTGGTCTTCGGGGTCATCGAGTTCCTTTTCCTCTTCGGTCTTCTTTACCTTATAATATCCGCCTGATAGTTTGATGTCGAAGAGACCCTTAACCGTAACGTCAAGGTCGGCATCAAAGCCCGATTTTTCCTCTTCATCGGAGACTTCAAGATCGCCTACTACAGATACCATACCGGCAAACTGTCCTTCGACATGCAGTTTCTCGAACTCAACCTCCTTATACTTGATTGTAAGTTCTTCCCAATCAATTTCGGACCATATTGTGAGCCCCACAGTAGCACCAAGACCGAATTTCTTGTTACCCATGACCACAATACCTCCTTCAATGCCAAGACCGATGGTCTCGGCACCGTCGCCCACCTTCATGGATATACCCTCAAGAACAAATGGCATTCCACCCCAGAAGCTTCCCTCGTCGCTTCCCGGGTCGCCTGCCAGAGCCCACTTTCCTGTGTGGAAATTGGTCTCTCCGTCGGGGCTTGTCACACCCTTGCCTGTCTCTTTTTTCTTGTTTTTGTCATCCTTCTTGTCATCTTTCTTTCCCGTGAGCAAACTCTGGTCGAAGTTGGCGATACGCATATTCTTGAACGGGATATCGGGCAACTTGAAGTCGATATCCTCAAGACATGTAATGCTTACCTTACCGTCGAGGCAGAGTTCAACGAGCGTCTGCTTGCCTTTTGGCAATGTGTCGCAATAAATGACGTTGAAATAGGTACTGTCCTTGTTGAACTTTACCTTCGCAAGCATAAAGTCAAGGGCCACTTCATCGTCAATCTGCTGTATCTTGAAGTTCACGGCAAGACCGTCCTTCTTGCCATGGGCAACAGACTTGATGTCGGCAAAATAACCTAACTGTGCCTTTTCGGTAGTATCTTTCTTGCACAGGAAAGGAACTTCCACCCTACCGCTCAGGCCGGAACTGCCGAAGCCGTTCTGCTTAATGTTAAGATATATATTGTCGAGTGTTATCTTCCAACCGCCCAATTTTGGCGTGCCGTAAGTAAAGAGGCTGTCGACCGATGCGGTCATCGAGAATCCTGAGGCATCATAAATGACATTCTTTATTGCAACCTTCACACGCGAGTCTCCTTCGGAGTCAAGTTCCACGAAGTGCGGCAGCTTGCAGCTGAGTTCCTCGAAGTAGAAGCCCTGCCACTCATTGTATGCCTTCTCGTTCTTTCCCGGGTCGGCCGAAAGACCTAATTTCCCGTCATATTTATAGTTCTCGGGGAACTTTATGCCGGCCGGCGTCCTTTTCTTTGAGCGGTCAAGCACAATTCCCACAGAATCTCCCACAGCGCTAAATGTAAAGCCCGGCGCACTTGCTACCTGGAAGGGGTCCATCTTTACTGTCGCAAACCAGTCCTCTGCATCGGCAATGAATGCTGTAAGTGTAATCTCAGGGTGAACAGAAGGGTCAAGGGCAGCCTTGCCGTCATCTTTCAGGAGCTCGTCACTTGGCAGGTTCATGCTTATGCTTGCACAAAGTTCGTGGAACTTGCCGTCCTTCCATGAGATGAAGCAGCCGTCGGTTGCCTTGCTGTAATCCTGATTAGTGGGCGCATTGAACGTGAATGTAAAATCCGATTCAGGGTCCTTTACCTTGAAACTCTTCACCAGACCCAAAGAGCCGCTCTGTGGCAGGAAACTCTCGGGCGAGGTAGTAAGCTTGCGCGCACCGAATATAAGGATTTCACTCTCTACAGCCTCGCATTCGGGCAGCACAAACTCACCTATGAGGTCAAGATTGGCACTTTCGGGCAGGAACTCCATCTGCGCCAGCTGTATTGTTGCCGGACATTCAAGCTCCTTATCAAGAGGAATAGTCAAACCTAAAGGCAAAGTAACTACTGCAGCTGAATCAATTTTTGCAATTGTCTGCATTGCATTGCCTATCACATATTTATAGAAAGCTCCAACACCGCTCTCTTTCAGCAGCTTTTCCACTTTGGCTTCGGCATTTATGGAATCGCTCTTGGCCAGTTCCTTCACAAAATTCTCCTCAAAAAGCTCAAGCGGAACATGCGCACTCTTCTCTGTTACCGACTTCACTCCATTCTTTACAACCCGCTTTATTGATGCATCAACATAAATGCTGTCAAATTCTACAGCAATGCGCACCGGAACCTGCATCACTGTAGTGTGCACATGTCCCTTACCCTTAAAGCACTCGTAACCTTTCTCTTTGAGTTCCTTGTCCTTAATATCCACCTTCTTGGCCTCGGTAACAGTGAGACGGTACTCGCCAATCCAAAGATCGCGCAAAGCCGGCTGGAATATTGTATCACAAGTTGAAATGCTGTCTACCTTATATACCGAAGGCTTTTCCTTGTCCTCAATAATCTTGCGCCAAACAAGTGCAGTAATCCTATTGTCGCCCTCCTTCATCTTAATTTCAGTTGGGTCGGGTTTCTCTGGCAGCACATTTCCCGCAGTGTCCGCCTCAAAAAGCGGAGCTCCGTAACTGTACATGTCGTGTCCGCATAGGTCGTTCAGGCGCGATGCCGACAGTTTCAGTTTTTCATCGGGCTTGACGGTTATCAAACTATCGGGCTTGCTTATGAAGAAACGGTCGTTGTATGTCAGGCGGAGAGCTACTTTTTGCTCCTTGCTTGTGACATTAAGCAATGTCACCTCAAAGAGGTTGCCCGGTTTTTCAAAATACTCATCAGGTTCGGGCTTGAAAGTAGCATCCTTTTTGGGAGCAACAGTCACCACAACTTCGGAAAAATGCATTGCCTTGGCATTGAAGTCCGATTTTCCGCCACCGAGCATAGCACGCGCCTTACGGTTTTTCTCTCCCTCGGCAATATTCTTGAGAGAATCGGCACTGTACGCAACAATCTCTATCTGGTTAAATGACTGCAGATTCACCACCTTGTTTATATCAGGAATGGCGGTCTCGGCAAAAGTTCCATTCAAGCGCGCCTCAAAGCATTTTACGCTGTCGGGCATACCGCAAATTGCATTGAGTTCCTCCGAAGAGAGTTTCTTTACTTCATTGGGGGCAAGCTTGATTGCCTTGTCGTAACGCGGCTCTTTAAATACCGATGCATAGTATGAACCGAACTCATCGAACAGATACATTATGTTCGGGAGCACATTGTATGTGTTAGAGGTATTATTCTTAAGTTCAACCTCAAACAGCGCTGCCGGACTTTCAAAATATATACTGCCCTTGCCCGGCAGAGGGTCAAGTTTTGGCTTTACAGTAACAGCAACATCATCAAGACGCACCAATGGGGACACCTGGAAACTTATATGGCCTTCGCCTATCACAAAGTCGGAGAGTTTTCCCTCACCGCCATACTGCACAATAGGTTTCAGGCCCATGAATGTGAGCTTGCTGAATTTCTCAGGGTCAATGGTTATGTCCCTATCTGCATCAAGTATATCGTATTCGGCCTTTTCTTTTACTTTACCGTTAAAGTCGCTTGTGATTTTGGTAAATCCCTTGCTTGCGAAATAAAGCTGTATCTGCTTCTCATCAAGCTTAACCGTCTCGCCCGGCTTGACAAGAATGTGCTTTATCTTGTTATCTTTAAAAGTATTTGAAAGGTATGTAACAAGGTCATCATCATTGAATTCATACATTATCATCGGCACAAACTCCAAAGTCCTGTCGCCTACATTGCTCAGCGAGACCTCAAACAGCTGCTCAGGCTTTGTAAAATACGCCCTTGCATTGTAGGGCATGGGATTTGCCTTAAGGCTCACTGTAACGTCAAGGTCGGTAAGCACAACGTCGTCGCTTGCCCAAAAGTCAAAAGCCTGGGTGGCAACGTGGATTCTCTTTTCATAGTCCTCGGCATCGTTTGGAACAGAACGAAGGCTGTCGGCGTTGATTAGAGTGAATTTAAGGTGGTTTTCATCGGTAAGGGATATTATCTCATCAAAATCGCTGAAGTTCTCCTCTTTTTCACCGGCTGTATGGTTTATCCGCACGGCAACAGTATCGCCGCACAATTTGTTAAGCGTTTCGCGGTCAAGCACTTTAGTCTCTTTTGCCTTCAGCACAAATTCAGGCTTTGCATTCCACTTTGAGGCAATATAAGAGTACGTCTCGCCATCAATCTCCCTGTTGGCGTATGAAATGCATGGATGAAGCTTGAGGTCCTTGTTGGTAAGGTTTTTAAGCTCCACCTCAAAAAGACGGCCCGGACTGTTAATATATACTTCACCGTTATGCGGGAAGGGGTTTACTCTTGGTTTTATAACGACATCAACATCGCCTAACTTTACACTTGAAGAGGCGTTGAATGATGTGCCGTACTCCATTAGCAGAGTCGGTGACAAATTATCCTTCTTGACATCAAGCATGCTCAAGCGCTCGTAGTCGAAAATATAGAGCTTGGCAACATTTCCGCCGCCCTCGGACATTGCTATCTGGTCAAAATCGGAAAGTGTCTCCTTTTCGCCGCCCTTTACGATTCTGCCGTACTCCTCAAAACCTCCGAAGAACTTATCAAACTCCGCATCGGTGAATGTTTTTGTTTCATTCGGCTTTATTGTAATGTAGTTGTCGGCAAGACGCTTGTCCTTAAGATAATCTCCTGTATATGCCACCTCATCGTCGGCAAAGTATATGAGAGAGGGGAATATGCGCATGCTTTTAGGCGAAAGGCTCTTTATCTTAAGAGTAAACAGCCTTGAAGGTTTGTCAAAATAACATGCGCCGCTGCCGGGCAATACCTGCATTTTAGGCTCAAGCGTGACGCTGAACATATCACCGCTGATGACATTTGGCGAGGTGCGGAACGGCGTGCGGCCCTTTCCGATGATTGTTTCACGGAGCACGGGCTTGCCGCCTGTATAACGGCACACACGCACGAATGCCGTATCAATTTCTTCGGAGAAATAGTCATTTGACGGCTTGCCTATAACAAAGCCTGTCTTTGCCTTGAATGCAATGACATCACGGTCAAAATCGTAGCCTCCTGCCAAACGGTCGAACTCCTCGGCGGGAAGGGTAATCTTCTCCCCTGCAGGAATCTCTATATATTCATTTTTGTGCTGCCTGTCAGGAGCGGCTGTCACACCCCAGTTGCCCTTGTAATACTGCATGAGCATACACACGGGGATTGTCTCGCTGCTCTTGTTCTCGAGCGTAATATTGAACAGCTCGCTTGGATTCTCAAAGTAAGAGTACATTGCCGAAGGAAGCTCTGTAAACTTAGGCTCTACGGTAACATTTATCGGAAGTTCTGCAGTAGGATTATCAACAACAATATCATTATCCTGCCCCTGGTCATTATTATCCATAAGCAGCACCACCATTTCACTCTTTCCGTCATTGCCTATCTGTGTATAATTGGGATTGGAGGCATCGTTGACAAGAGGACGCGCTGTCACTTGCGCCACATACTTCACGTTCTTGTAGCGCTTGAGTTTTGCCACAACATTATATGGCACAACGCATTGCGGTGTCATGAGGCCATACTGGCTATATGCTATGTTTCCATTATGCAGTACGGCGTCAGAAGGATACTGGTCCTCGCCCAGCTGGTAGATGCAGAAGTCATAGATAAACTGGCGTGTAACAGTGAGGCCGGCATTGTTGAATGCAGGTTCTGTCCATGAGAAGCGGGGATTGAATGTAGGGAAATAGGCTGTATAAAAACCGTTATCCTCAACAAAATCGGAACTGCCGCTGTTTCCTTCATTTATATAAGTGATATTGTTAAACGAAGGGGGATTGGCTGTGTAGCATATATCAAAGAAACATGTACCCTCCCCAAGATAGTCTCCTGGGTCATTGAAATCGGTAAAATTGGTTTTTGCAGTTATCTTGAGACCATAATGGCCCTCGGGCAGCAAGCCGAAAGAGCCGCTTCCCACACCACTCTGAAATACTTCATTGAGAATGCCATTGCTGTATATCTCTGTTCCTGCATCATATTGGCGGAACATGTTGTAGAGGTCGGTCTGAGTGAGCACGCGCGACTGTCCGGGCTGCAACGGTATGTATATTGGCATTGTACGGCTTGCAACAGTGGCCAGATAAGAATCGCCGTTAGGCCATATATCCACAGCATTCTCTATCGGCCCTTCAATCCTTGCCTCAAGGCGCACCGGCAGAAACTCCGTTGCGCTGCCATTTGTGACAACAATGTTGAAGAAGCGGCCCGGGTCGCTCAAGTAGATGCCACCTTGCGCCGGCAATGGATTCTGCTTGCGCTGCACCGTCACTGACACCTGTGCAAGCAGACTGCCTGCGCACAACAGCATGCAAACTATTGTTGAAAATATTCTGTGCTTTATCATAATTCTCTACATTTTCATGTTTTATATTGATTATAGTGCAGTAGCCTCTACACTATTCATCTTCTGACGGTTCTCGTTATTCTTCTGCCTCTGGTATTCCAGCATCTTGCGCTCCCGTATCGCACCGCGTGAGAAATCGGAGTAATACTCGTACTTGCCGTAACGCGCAGCCTCATCCTTAGCCCTCCGCTTTATGCTGAATGCAGTAAACGAATAGCTATAGCTGAACGAGCATGTAAAATCATATCCGCTGTTACGGCTATATTCATCAAGCACAAAATTGGTGTTAGCATATCGGCTGTAATTTAGGTTAAGCGTGAAATTATGAACCTTTGCCAAGGTGTACGCCGCTGACAGATTTGCCGCCATTGTTATGCTCTTGTCATTGTCCATGCGGTTGTCGACAAGCGATGCCGATGCATTCAAAGAGAGATTTCTCTCCTTGAGCAGTGCCTTTGACGCGCTTAACGTATATACGCTGGTAGTATATTTTGAATCGTAGCCGTTTGACTGCTGGAAACTGTAATTGAAACTGAAATTTGTTTCAATGGGGATTACCGACAGGGAGTAGTTGGAGCCTATTGCCAAAGTGGCCACATCACCTGTACCAATAATGCTCTTGTTGTTATCCTCATTGAGTGAATAGTTTCCGGTTACAGATACATAATGTCCCAGTTTCTCGCTGTTTGTATTATACGATACCGTACCCGAATAACTGTTCATATTACGGTCTATGCGTGTAGTGTCATTAACCTGCGCCGTACCGTCGTACTGGCACTGCCTGTAACCATTGTAATTAGCCGAAACGCTGACCTTGCTGCCAATGGGCATAGTGGCGTTTGCCGAATAGTTAAGGCCGCGTGTAGTGTAGAGCTGGTCGCCCGAAATATTGTCTTCCTGCAATGAGAAGTTACCTCCAAGGGTGAGATTGCCGAGCCTCAGATTTGCAGCAGTACCTATATTGTGATAGTTATTGTTCATGTACGATACACCCATACTCATGTAATCGGGCTGTATCAGCTTGTAGAAAAGAGATATTGAAACCTTGCGGAACGATGCCGCCAAGGTGACGTCGCCGGCCCAGCGCATGAGCGAGGTATAGCGCACATCAAAGAGCTTGTCATATTTCTCAGTCTCTTCCGCCTTAATTTGCGGTGCTTTAGTGTCGGTTGAGAATATTGATGTTGCTATATTTCCGGTAAGAGAGAGCTGCTTGAATATTTGCCAACGGCCACGCAAGCCTATTACAACATTTTCCTGCGCAAAGACCTCGTCGTACCATATATCGTCTATTGAAGACTGGTGATCCTTGGAACGGAACAGGTACAAATCGGCAAAGTTTCTGCTGTTTCCGTATCCCACCTTTATACCCCAGCCCGAACGTTTGTAGACCGGTTTTCCCGACGGCATTTCACCTGGCTCAAAATTCACGGCCTCACGCAGAACACCATAGAACAAGCCAAAGCGGAAGCCCGACTTCGGGCTCTTGTACTCAATGCCCGCTCCGTTGAAAGGCAGATTATATACATAGGAAGAGAATGGCATTGAGCGTTTTCCCAAATGCAAAGTCCAGCCTTTATATGAGGGGCTGAAATTAAAGGCGAACTGCGGATAGGAGAACGAGTAGTTATTCGCACTGTAATAGAATGCGAACGGCATGTTGTAACCATAGAGGTTAACATTCATGTTGGCATACATGGAGTAGTTAAGCGGCGAGGCAAAACTTCCTCCCGAAGAGTAGTATAATGTACTCTGCATACCTAAAGAACCGGTAATGATAAGCGGGTCCTTCTTGCGAGGATCTTCAATGGCCCTGGCTGCCGATATTCCCAAAACAACAACCAGCAACAGAAGAAGCGCTCTTTTAATCAATGTATTCATTTCCCCTCGATTATATTGTAGCTGTTACCATAACAGCCGATAGTTTTCATTTCAAGGTTGCCGTGCAACATTGTCCATTTACCGCCTGGATTATTGTTCCGGCAAGGGTGGACAAAACCCTTTATGTAATCTGAAATCTGAAAGGTGAAATCTGAAAGGTGAAATCTGAAAGGTGAAATCAGTTTTCAGTTTTCCGCTTTCAGTTTGCAGTTTTCAGTTTTCCGCTTTCAGTTTTCAGTTTTCAGTTTTCAGTT
>JAFXAR010000061.1 GCA_017516885.1 Bacteroidaceae bacterium | reverse complement strand
TGCCGGGACCTTTTGCATACTTTTCAGTCATGAAAAGTATGTGATAGAACGAAAACAGGAGAATAAACGACAACAGATTAAGGGTAAAACGAATAATTCTATTATACCAAAATTGCGTTACACACAGTAAATTTCTACTGAGCCCTTATTTCGCGGCTTGAGATTCTTGACAAAAATTGGGGCGGCATTGTGTGATTGCCGCCCCTAATTATGTGTTGGGTTAAAATGTTATTATTCAAGCACCACCAGCACAGCGCCGTCGGCAACGGTGTCGCCTTTTGCTACCTGAATGGCTGTAACCTTTCCGTCGCGGTCGGCGTTGATGTTGTTCTCCATCTTCATTGCTTCAAGAACAACTACTGTGTCGCCTTTCTTTACCGTGTCGCCCACATTTACCTTTACATCAATGATTACTCCGGGCAATGGCGTTTTTATTGCATTGCCGCTTACCGGTGCAGCGGGCTGGGCTGCTGCAGGTGCTGCCTGAGCTGCTGCCGGCTTTGCTGCAACCGACTGAACCTTTACCACCGGCTTCTCCTCAACCGGCTTTTCCCACTCTACGGTGTATTCTGCACCGTTTACTGTTACCTTTGCTGTGGTGTCGCTGACTTCGTTTATAGCAACCTGATAGCAGTTGCCGTCAATTGTATATTTGTACTCTTTCATAACAGTTACTTGTTTAGGTTATTCCAATGTTTGTTTACGTAGGTTATTGTGAGCACGCCGCTTTCGTTGTCGTGCACATTGTCGCCAAGGTATGCTGCAAGCGCCATTGAAATGGCTGCTACCGTTGCGCCGTCAATTTTTTTGTTATCTTCCATAATGCTGTCTGTTTATAGAGGAATGTTACCGTGTTTCTTCTTTGGGAGGTCCTGACGCTTGCTCTCAAGCTGTGCAAGGGCGCGTATTACGCGGAAGCGTGTGTTGCGCGGTTCAATCACATCGTCAATGTAACCGTATTTTGCTGCCTGATAGGGGTTGGCGAACAGGCGGTTGTATTCGGCCTCCTTCTCGGCGATGAACGCCTTGGGGTCTTCGGCCTCCTTTGCCTCCTTTGCATAGAGCACCTCTGCTGCGCCGGCTGCACCCATCACGGCAATCTCGGCGCTTGGCCATGCGTAGTTGAGGTCGGCGCGCAGCTGCTTGCAGGCCATTACAATGTGCGAGCCGCCGTAGGACTTGCGCAGTGTCACTGTTACTTTAGGCACTGTTGCCTCGCCGTAAGCGTAGAGCAGCTTGGCGCCGTGAAGAATTACAGCGTTGTACTCCTGTGCCGTGCCCGGAAGGAATCCCGGCACATCGACCAATGTAACAAGAGGAATGTTGAATGCGTCGCAGAAACGGACGAAGCGTGCTCCCTTGCGCGATGAGTTGCAGTCGAGTACACCGGCGTATTTGCATGGCTGGTTGGCCACAATGCCCACAGACTTGCCGTTCATGCGTGCAAAGCCCACTATTATGTTCTGTGCGTAGTCGCGGTGAACCTCAAGGAACTCGCCGTTGTCTACAATCTCTGCAATCACGCGGTACATGTCGTATGCCTGGTTGGGATTGTCGGGTATTATGGTGTTCAGAATGTCGCTTGTGCGGTTGACCGGGTCGGTGCAGGGTACATCGGGAACGCTCTCCATGTTGTTCTGCGGTATGTAGCTCATGAGCTTGCGTATGAGCTCAAGGCCCTCTTCCTCGGTTTGTGCGGTAAAGTGTGTTACGCCCGACTTGCTTGCGTGAACGCTTGCTCCGCCAAGCTCCTCCTGTGTCACAACCTCGCCAAGAACGGTCTTTACAACCTTAGGCCCGGTAAGGAACATGTAGGCTGTGCCCTCCATCATTATTGTAAAGTCTGTTAGCGCCGGTGAATATACAGCACCGCCGGCACAAGGGCCGAAAATTCCTGAAATCTGCGGTATTACGCCCGATGCCATTATGTTGCGCTGGAAAATCTCTGCATATCCGGCAAGAGCGTTTATGCCCTCCTGTATTCGTGCGCCGCCACTGTCGTTTATGCCAATAACAGGAGCGCCCACCTTCATTGCCATGTCCATGACCTTGCATATCTTTTGGGCCATGGTTTCGCTAAGAGAACCGCCTGTAACTGTAAAATCCTGTGCAAAAATATATACAAGTCTTCCTTCGATTGTTCCGCTGCCAACAACTACGCCATCGCCAAGATACTGTTTCTTTTCCTGTCCGAAGTTGGTGCAGCGGTGGGTAACGAACATGTCCATCTCCTCGAAGCTGCCTTTGTCCAGCAGCATCTCAATGCGTTCGCGTGCCGTGTACTTGCCGCGTTCGTGCTGCTTTGCGATAGCCTTTTCTCCGCCGCCCAAGCGTGCTTTCTCACGCATGGCAACCAGCTCTTTGATTTTTTCAAATTGCTTGCTCATAATACTGTTTTTAGTGTTGATTTTCTTTTTTCGTACTGTGGTTACTCCTCGCACAATTCAGTGAGCACGCCCATGGTTGACTTTGGGTGCAGGAATGCTATTTGCAGTCCTTCGGCGCCGGCACGGGGGGCTTTGTCAATTGTGCGTATCTCCTTCTGGGCGCATTCGGCAAGAGCCTCGGCAACCCCGTCTTCAACCTTGTAGGCAATGTGGTGTATTCCCTCGCCACGGTTCTCTATGAATTTTGCAATTGTGCTCTCGGGAGATGTTGCCTCAAGAAGCTCTATCTTTGTTTCTCCCACCCTGAGGAATGCTGTGCGCACCTTCTGGTCCTCTACTGTCTCAATGTTGTAGCACTCAAAGCCAAGCACCTGCTCATAGTAGGGCAGTGCCTCTTCAATGCTTTTCACTGCTATTCCCAAATGTTCTATTCTTGAAATTTTCATAGCTTTGAAATTTATAGATTTTTCATCTGCCATTTGCAAAGATAACCAATTAAACCGATTTGCCTCTTTTTTTTGTATTTTTTTGCTCTATAAAAAACTCAACGGTATAATTTTAAACAGCCTCTAAAGCAAAATACCTCTTCATATTCTCCATTACTGCTTCCGCTCCTCGTTTTTTGCCCTAAAATTTGTACTTTTTGTGCAAATTTTTATGTAAATTGAAACAAATGCGGAAATCTCCTCGCTTATCTGTTTAGATTTTAGTATCTTCGCGGCATGAAAAACCGGCAGGCGTCCTGCCTGCAGAAAAACAGTATATATATGAAAAAAACATTGGTAGATCTTTTTGAGGAATCGGTAAGACTGTATCCAAACAACACATTCCTCCTTGAGAAAACTGACAAAAAAGAGGGTTTCAAGCCTACAACCTATACACAGGTTAAGGAGCAGGTGTACCGTTTGGGTGCAGGTTTCCAGGCTCTTGGCGTTAAGAAGGGCGACAACATGGCGCTCCTTAGCGAAGGCTGCAACATGTGGGTAATAGGCGAGCTTGCCATGTTCTATGCTGGTGCTGTGAATGTGCCTCTTTCAATAAAGCTCGAAGAGAGCAATGACCTCTATTTCCGTCTCGACCATGGCGATGTTAAGTTTGTGTTCGTTTCAAACTATCAGCTTAAGAAGGTGCGTGCAATAAAGGACAAGCTCTCTAAGGTTGAGAAGGTGATTGTGTTTGGCAACGCCGGAGAACTGCAGGAGGGCGAAATTCATGTTGACGATGTCTTTAAGATGGGCGACGAGTTCATGAAGAGCCACACACTTGAGGAGTTCCTTGCTGTGGGCCAGTCAATTGTGAACGACGACATTGCAACAATTACCTATACCAGCGGCACAACAGCCGACCCTAAGGGCGTCATGCTGACCCACCGCAACTACACTGCAAACGTAGAGCAGGCTCTTACCCTTGTGCCTATTGACCAGACATGGCGCACTCTCATCATTCTGCCTCTTGACCACTGCTTTGCGCATGTTGTAGGTTTCTACATTATGATGTCATGCGGCGCTACAGCAGCTACCGTACAGGTAGGCCGCACAGGCCTTGAGACACTCAAGAACATACCGTTGAACATTAAGGAGGTACGTCCTCACTTCATACTTTCAGTTCCCTCTTTGGCAAAAACCTTCAAGAAGAACATTGAGGGTGCAATACGCGCAAAGGGTAAGTTCACTGAGAAACTCTTCAACTGGGGAATGGCAGTGCGCCAGAAGTATTATGGCGAGAGCAGTCTCGATTCAAAAGGCATGCGCATAATGCTGAAACCGCTTGTTGCTCTCTTTGACAAGCTTATTTTCTCTAAGGTGCGCGAGAACTTCGGCGGCGAGCTTCGTTTCTTTGTAGGTGGCGGCGCTCTTCTCGACAAGGAACTGCAGAACTTCTACATTGGCGTAGGCATGCCTATGTATCAGGGATACGGACTTTCAGAGGCTACTCCGGTAATCTCATCCAACGGCCCCGACCTCTACCGTTTCGGTTCAAGCGGCAAGCTTGTGAAGCCTATTGAACTTAAGATTTGCGATGCCGACGGCAAGGAGCTTCATGTGGGCGAGCTTGGCGAAATTGTAGTAAAGGGAGAAAATGTAATGGCGGGCTACTGGAAGAACCCGACAGCCACGGCAGAGACCGTGCGCGACGGCTATCTTTATACCGGCGACCTTGGTTACATGTCAAAGGAGAATCTGCTCTATGTAAAGGGACGCTTCAAGAGCCTTCTTATCTCAAGCGACGGCGAGAAGTACAGCCCCGAGGGCATTGAGGAGGCATTTGTAAGCCTTTGCCCCACAATTGACCAGGTTATCCTCTACAATAACCAGTCTCCTTATACAATTGCGCTGCTTGTTCCTAACAAGGACAACATCAAGCGCGCCCTTGAGGCAAAGGGCCTTAACCTCGCCACAGACGAGGGCCGCAAGGCTGCATGCGACCTTGTAAAGGCCGATGTTGACATGTTCAAGAAGGGTGGCGAGCATGCCGGAATGTTCCCCGAGCGCTGGCTGCCAAGCTGTTTCGCAATTCTGCCTGAGGCGTTTACAGAGCAGAACGGCATGATGAACAGTACAATGAAGGTTGTGCGCGGCAAGGTAGAGAAATTCTATCAGGAGCGCATTGACATCCTTTATACAGCCGAGGGAAAGAACCTTTACGAACAGCACAATATTGATGCATTCAAGTAATTTAGAAGCAACTTAAATATCATGCAGAGGGCGGCTTTAGGGTCGCCTTCTTTGTTAAAAACTGCTAACCGCTTAAACTTATCTCTCCGGCGGGTGTCATAAAATTGAAAACAGATGCTGTCTGTAAGAAAATTTGTTTATAAATTCAGAAGCTGTTTAAATTTATATCGCCAATTTAGAAATTTAAACAGCTTCTCAAATAACTTAAGAATATGAAGACAAAATTTTTGGCATTTGCAATGTTGCTCGCTTTTTGCGGGGCAGCAGTTGCGCAGGAGGCTGCAAAGTGCAACAAGCCAACTCCTGAACAGAGAATTGAGAAACGTGTGCTGAAGATGCAGAAGGCGCTGATGCTTGATGAGGCTGCGGCTGCAAAGTTTGCCCCAATCTACAAGGAATATCTTCTTGAGAAGTCAAAATGCCGTCCGGCGTTAGAGCGTGGCAAGGACCTCACTGATGCTCAGATAAAGAAGAACATTGAGGCCCGCATGGATGCCCGCCAAAAGGCGCTTGATGTTGACAGGAAGTATTACGGCAAGCTCTCAAAGGTTCTCAATGCAAAGCAGTTGCAGAAGGTATTCAGCGAAAAGAAAGATTTTCCGGGAAAGAAGGGCGATGCACGCAAAGGCAAGCGCGGCGGAAAGAATTTCGGGAAAGAGAGGGCAAGGAAAGGCGCTGAAGGCAAAAAGTGATTCAGTTGTGCTGTATATAAACAAATGCTCGCCACATGGCGAGCATTCCTTGTATAATTGCGGTGACTTATATTACATTTCGGCCCAGATGTTGTCCCAGTCGCTGCGGTAGTTGTTGCTGAGAGCAGATGTTTCATCTACGCCATCGTCCTGTGGGCTTGTACCACCGGCGACAATTCCGCTGCCACAGAGCATTGATGTTGGCAGAATGCCGAGTATGCTGATTTCTGGGGTAATATAGTCTTTTTTTGTTTTCATAATTCTTCAGTTGTCAGTTGTTTACTTAATGTGAATCTTTTTACCATCAATAATGTATAATCCGGGTTCTGTAATCTCGGTGAGCTTGCGGCCCTGCAGATCATAAATACCTTTCACCTTCCCGTTTTCATTTTTAATTTCTTCAACCCCCGTGGTATCACGTCCTGTTCCGCCAATGGCAAAAGAATATCCGGCAGATGATACAGCTGCTTCTGTGGGGTAGCATAACCACGCACGGTGAGCCTGGTTTATGAACAACTTCTTATCAGTTGTGATATATGTGATTCCGCGTTCTGCGGCAGTTTTCATGTTTACCTTGTACATACCAATCTCGTTATTCTTTATGGAAAGAATCTGGTGAGTATAGCCTTCCGTTTCGCTGATGAATCTTGCGTCGTGTGTGCCATCGAGCCAGTTATTGTTCCTTAATGAGGCAATTTCTTCCTTCAGTTCATCGCTTTTTGCCGTTCCGTCCGAGTCCCTCTCGTCATCCGCATCATAGTTGATGGGGAAGTAGTGCACGCCTTGTGCACCCTTGACAATTACCGGCAACCCGGCAGGTATTATGCCGCATTCAATTGGTACAAGGTTGTACACGGGTGTGCCATAGGTGAATGCCTCATAATCGGTTACTCTCAAGTGGCTGCCATCGGCAATTTCCTTGCCTGTAAGTATGTAGGCTGTAATGCCTTCAGGGATTTCCAATTCAACCGGCACGCAAAGTGATGTTACGTTTGCTTCTGAGATTCCCAGCGGCAACTCTGTTACAACCTCAATAGCCCAGTCGTGCTTGTTGCTGAAAGTCGGGTTTGCAACACCCGTAGCGTTTGTGACATTGTCGCACAGATAGTGCGTGTCGTTGAACGCAAGGGCATAGTAACCGTCTGCATCTGTCTTGGATGTGTGTATGAATACGCTCTGTGAATAATATCCGTCATTCTCGTGTGGGTACTTGTCGTCAAGGCTGTATTCCAGACAAGGATAGTTGGCATTCTGGAATCCGGTTCCGTCATGCTCCAGATAACGTCCTGTGCTGAACATCAG
>JAFXAR010000060.1 GCA_017516885.1 Bacteroidaceae bacterium | reverse complement strand
ATTCTTGCCAGGCTCACAGATTGACGTTAAGCCTATCCGTGACTACGATGCATACGTTGGCCAGACAGAAGACTTCAAGATTGTCAAGATCAATCAGGAATTCAAAAACGTTGTTGTTTCTCACAAGGCACTCATCGAGGCTGAGCTTGAGGAGCAGAAGAAGAAGATTATCAGCACACTTGAGAAGGGTCAGGTACTTGAGGGTACAGTTAAGAACATCACATCTTACGGTGTATTCATCGACCTCGGCGGTGTTGACGGTCTTATCCACATCACAGACCTCTCTTGGGGCCGCGTAAACGATCCTACAGAGGTTGTTGCGCTTGACCAGAAGATCAATGTTGTTATCCTTGACTTCGATGACGAGAAGAAGCGCATCGCTCTCGGCTTGAAGCAGCTTACTCCACACCCATGGGATGCAATTGATGCAGACCTCAAGGTTGGCGACGTTGTTAAGGGCAAGGTTGTTGTTATGGCAGACTACGGCGCATTCATTGAGATTGCTCCGGGCGTTGAGGGCCTTATCCACGTTTCAGAGATGTCTTGGAACCAGCACCTGCGTTCAGCTCAGGACTTCATGAAGGTTGGCGAAGAGGTAGAGGCAGTTATCCTCACACTCGACCGCGACGAGCGCAAGATGTCACTAGGTATCAAGCAGCTCAAGGAAGATCCCTGGACAAACATTGACGAGAAGTATCCTATCGGTTCAAAGCACACAGCTAAGGTACGCAACTTCACAAACTTCGGTATCTTTGTTGAGATTGAGGAGGGTGTTGACGGCCTTATCCACATCAGCGACCTCTCTTGGACAAAGAAGGTTAAGCACCCATCTGAGTTCACACAGATTGGCGAGGCTATCGATGTTCAGGTACTTGAAATTGACAAGGAGAACCGCCGTCTGAGCCTTGGCCACAAGCAGCTCGAGGAGAACCCATGGGATGTATTTGAGACAGTATTTACAGTTGGCTCAATCCACGAGGGCGTTATCACAGAGCTCATCGACAAGGGCGCAGTAGTATCATTGCCTTACGGCGTTGAGGGCTTCGCTACTCCTAAGCACCTCGTTAAGGAGGACGGCACACAGGCTGCTGCTGAGGAGAAGCTCCAGTTCAAGGTAATCGAGTTCAACAAGGAGGCTAAGAGAATCATCCTGTCACACAGCCGCATTTTCGAGGATGCTGCTAAGGAGGAGGAGAAGGCTGAGAAGAAGGCTGCAGCTGCAGCTCGCAAGAGCAAGAAGGCTGCTGAGGAGCAGACACCTGCTATCCAGAACCAGGCCGCTTCTACAACACTTGGCGACATTGATGCACTTGCTGCACTCAAGAGCAAGCTCGAGGCTGGCGAATAATAATACAATTATTCAACAAATAACTGGAATAGGGCGACTTCAAAAAAAAGTCGCCCTATTTCTATAACGCAACCGGGACAGAGGAATGTTTCATTATAAATTTGCATTATATATTGCAAATGAGTAAATTTGCAATGCATGGAATCATTTGAAGTACATATTTTGGGTTGCGGTTCGGCGCTGCCAACCACACGCCACAATGCCAGTTCGCAAATTGTTAAAATTGGCAACAAGCTCTTTATGATTGACTGTGGAGAAGGGACACAGCTTCAGCTGCGCAAAAACCACATACACTTCTCCTTCATAAACCACATATTCATATCGCATCTTCACGGCGACCACTGCTTCGGGCTCATAGGACTGATTTCCACATTCGGACTGCTCGGGCGCACCGCCCCGCTCCACATATATGCCGAAAAGGAACTTGAACGGCTCATGAAGCCACAGATTGAATACTTTGGCAAAGGAATTGTATTCCCAATAATCTTTCACAACATAAACGCCGCTGAGCATGCCACAATCTATGAGGACAACACCATTACAGTGGAAACACTCCCGCTGAAACACCGTATTCCATGCTGCGGATTCCTCTTCAGGGAAAAGCCCAAAAAGAGGCATCTTATTGGAGATGCTGTGAACTATTACAATATCCCCACTTACATGCGCCAGACAATAAAGGACGGCGCCGACTACACTACCCCCGAGGGCGAAACAATACCCAACAGCCGCCTTACAAAAGATGCCGACCCGTCACGCAGCTACGCATATTGCAGCGACACACTGCCCTGCCCCGAAAATAACATATACCTGAAGGATGTTGACATGCTATATCACGAAGCCACATTCGCCGAAAGCGAAAAAGGCCGCGCGGCAACAACCCACCACAGCACAGCAAGACAGGCCGCTGAGATAGCCTTGGGCGCAAATGCAAAAAGACTTATAATAGGACACTATTCATCGCGCTACGACAGTACAGAGGAACTGCGCGCCGAAGCTGCTGAAATATTCCCCAACACCGAGAGCGCCGACGAAGGCAAGGTGTTCAGTATAGCATAATGCCGTGCATAGGATTTTTTATAGCAACAGCTTCTAAACCTTTCAAGCAAAAATGAGTCTAAATCATTAGACTGACAATGGCAAAGAAAGCATACAACGAGAAAGAGATTATAGAGTGCTTGAAGGAGAAGAACCTTCAGGCCGATGCCTTTTCGGCCATTGTTGAGCAGTACAGCCAAAAGATTTACTGGCACATAAGGCGCATGGTACTCTCGCACGATGATGCCGACGACCTTGTACAAAACACCTTTGTCAAGGCATGGATGAACATTGACAAATTCCGCGGAGAGTCACAAATATCAACCTGGCTCTACCGCATAGCAATAAACGAAACGCTCACCTGGCTGAACAAGAACAAGCACGAGCATGTGTCACTTAGCAGCCCCGAGGGCGAAGTGGCCGACCAGCTTGAAAGCGATGCATATTTCAATGGAGAAGAGGCCGACAAACTTTTCCAGGAAGCAGTAAGCCGCCTGCCCGAAAAGCAGCGCCTCACATTCAACATGAGGTATTTTGAGGAGATGAAATACGAAGATATGTCAGAAATACTTGGAACAAGCGTAGGCGCTCTAAAGGCGTCGTACCACATAGCAACAAAAAAGATAGAAGAATATTTAAACGGCAAGGATTAAACTTTTAACCCATAGCACTATCAAATAAAAGGAATAGCGAAAAGATGAAGTTAGAAGACTACAAGAACAGAAAGCAATTCACTGTCCCCAAAGGATATTTTGAGACACTGAATTCAAGAATAAAGGAGGTTACATGCGGAGAGCCAAAGGCAGTCCCCACCAGCCCGCGCCGCATACATAAGTACGCCTCATACTTTAGCTACGCAGCCATGTTCGCTATCATAATAGGCATTGCTGTCCACACTATGCCAGTTCCCGACACGAACGACAACCGCCCTGCAACCGCACGCAGCGCATCATCGCGGGAAATTGCACAAAACAACAGCGACAGGGAAAATGAGAGCGAATACATTGACAACGTATTCGACAACTACCAGATAAGCGAATACGCATTCTACTGCTATCTAACCGAAGATGAATAAAATAAGGAATAAAATGGAAAAGTCTGTAAAAGGCATGACAATGCCAAAAAGAACGGCATCATCGGCAATAAGGATTTTAACTGCACTGTTTTTTATCCTTGCCATAACCCCTGGCATTTTTGCCCAGGAGCAGAAAGAGAAGAAGCCAAGGAGACATTTCTCTCCCGAAGAGTTCCAGGCCAAGCAAAAAGAATACATAAAGGAAAAAGCCGGTCTGACGCAAGAGGAGGCCGATGCATTCTTCCCGCTTTTCTTTGAAAAGCAGAAGAAAAAGTTTGAAATTGAACGCAACGCCCACAAGGACATCAACAAGAAACGCCACGAAAAGATGACTGAGGAGCAGTGCAGGAAATTAGTTAACAACATGGCCGATGCCAAAATAGAAGTAGCCAAGCTTGAAAAGGAATATACGCAAAAATTCCTTGAAGTGCTTCCGGCATGCAAAATTCTGCGAGTGCAGCGTGCAGAAATGTCATTCCAGCGCGACCTCATGAAAAAGATGATGCGCAAGCAAAGCCCAAAAGATAAAAACGAAAAGAAACAATAAGTCTGAATTCTTTTAAAAAGGTGTGCCAGCATAACAATGGCGCACCTTTTATTATAATTACATCATCATTTAGCGGACAAATTAAGAAACTGTTTGAGATTCCAATAAATTTTCAAACAAACGCAGCAGTTGCTTTAGAACAAACAGGAAGCAGCTTATTATGCACTGCGTATATATCAGACAACACTTCAGGAAAATCCATCAATGGGTTTATTTACTAAGCGTAAACGAGAATTTTGAAGGCAAGCGTAACGCAGAAAATTTGCGCAAAAGAGTTAAGTGACATATAAAAAATAAGCTGCATCATTTTGTTAATGGATAAAGTGTTATTGTTTGATTATTATAGCGCCCTTTTTGCCGCTTTTATATTTGCCCGCCAGTTACATAGTCAGCTGTGCGCCATCCTCACAAAAACAAAATCAATCAAAAAATCATACGCTAAAGGTATCAAGTAATAATATTTTTTAATACATTTGCCACAGCCTGCTGGCACCGGACCGACAGACAGCATATATAAACTCCGGCAAATAACTAAAACACAAAACTATGAAAAAGGTATTATTAACTTTAGCATTCATGGTAACCACAATGGTTGCAAGTGCACAGTTCTACGTTGGCGGCGGCATTGGTTTCGGTAAATCCGAAATAAACAAAGTAGAGACAACGCAGTTCGTCTTGACCCCAGAAGCAGGATACAGCATCAATGACAATTGGACAGTCGGCGCAACGCTTGAGGTTGACTGGGCAAAGGACACTCATACCGCGTTTGCCATAAATCCATACGCCCGCTACACATTTTTCAAAACAGGCAGTTTCTCTTTCTTTGCAGACGGTTGCTTGGAATTAGGAACAATAAAACCCGATGAAGGCGATTCACAATTCTGTTGGGGCATAGGCGTAAAACCAGGTATTGGCTACAATTTCACAGAACATTTATCTATTGCAGCACACATAGGTTGGCTTGGACACAGAAGCTATGACGATTTAGGAGAAGAGACCGCAATTTCAATAAATGGGAACGACCTCTCATTCAGCGTTTATTACAGTTTCTAAAGATTTATCCTAATACTACTTTAACCAAAACGGCCATGGCTCATGCCATGGCCGTTTTGGTTAAAGTAACCTTAAACTCCACCTCCGGGACTGCAAAAAGCGGATTACCATTGTTTAAATACAAAAACATATTGTAATGAAAAAGTTTGTATTTACAGCAGTAATTGCAACGCTGAGCGCAAGTGCCGGGGCACAAGTGTACATAGGAGGAGGAATACGTTTTTGGGACAACAACGACGACAAGCGCACTACAATCTCATTTACGCCCGAGGTGGGATACCGCGCAAGCAAACGGTTTGCATTCGGCGCACAGCTGGGATACGAATACAGCAAAGAGAATGGCTCGCGCAGCAATATATACTCCGCAACACCATACTTGAGGCATTATCTTTACACAAGCAATGGATTGGAGATTTTCTGGAACGCAATGCTTGAGTTTTGCTATATTGACCCAAGCAAGGGACGCAGCGGCTATTGCCTTGGAATAGGCGCTTCGCCCGGCATAAGCTACAAACTCAGCAGACATTTCAGCGTTTCGGCCTACCTTGGATTCATCGGTTACCGCCACCGGGAGAGAGAAGTGCCCCACCCCCGGCATGAACCCGGATTAGGGCTCAGTTTCAGCCACGACCTCTCGTTCAGTTTCCACTATCACTTTTAAAGCCTGTATTTCATCTGCACTTTTTTACGGCAACGGCTTCACAACAGCAATTATCGCAAACAAGCGCAAGGAGATTCTGCAATAAATTCGTATCTTTGCGGCAAAATAACCGGTGCACACAACCATCGGCTTACAACACAAGCGCAAAGCATGAAATACATTGCACAATTCGGCATAATTATAGCAATCTCCCTCATTGGAGAACTGCTAAACAGAGCAATTCCCTTGCCAATACCGGCAAGCATATACGGCATGGCCATACTATTCACAGCCCTATGCACCAAAACAATAAAATTATCGCAAGTAAAGGAAACCGGCAAATTCCTAATCCTTATAATGCCGCTAATGTTCATTGCCCCTGCAACCGGACTGATTGAATCGTGGAGCACAATGCAGGAATTCATTGTTGCCCTGCTGGTAATTTCAGCAATTTCAACAGTGCTTGTAGCTGCAGCAGCCGGACACATAACCCAACTTATTATAAAGCACAAAGGAAAGGAGGACAAAAAATGAAAGAGGCACTGCAGGACTCCATGTTCTTTGGAGCGGCACTCAGCATAGGCACATACATATTAGGCGTACTGATAAAGAGAAGATGGAACTTCTTTCTTTTTAACCCGCTGCTTCTCTCAATAACCGCAACAATATCGGTGCTGCTCATTTTAGGCATAGAGTACAGCGAATACAACAACAGCGCAAAGTACATCACCTACCTGCTCACTCCGGCAACCGTAGCGCTTGCAATCCCCTTGTACGAGCAAATATCGCTGCTGCGCAAGAACCTTACAGCAATAATCGCCGGAATTGCATCAGGAGTGCTCACAAGCAGTCTCTCAATTTTCCTCATGTCGCTTGCCTTCAGCCTAAACCACACGCAATATGTGACCTTATTGCCAAAGTCAATAACCACCGCAATAGGAATAAGCCTTTCGGCCGAGCTCAACGGCTACATAGCAATAACGGTATCGTCCATTATAATCACCGGACTAATAGGAAACATTGCCGGTGGCCTGCTCTGCCGCCTTCTTCGCATAAAGCACCCCATAGCAAAAGGAATTGCCATTGGCACTTCAACCCACGTCATGGGCACATCAAAAGCCATGGAGATTGGAGAGATTGAGGGAGCGATGAGCAGTCTTTCAATTGCCGTTGCCGGATGCATGACAGTTGGCGCAGCCATACTCTTTGAATGGTGGATATAAGAAACCGCTTCAGCATTCAGTTCTCAGCTTTGCCAACGCTGCCTAATCGCAACCCGCACGGCACAAACTGCGTCTGTGCTTCGTGCGACTAATTGCTGCCAGCGCTGTCTAAACTTCGCCTCCGGCTCAGCTTTCAGTTTTCAGTTTTCAGTTCTCACCTTTGGCAACACTCGCTTTTTGCGACCCAAGCGGCATCACATTCTGCGATGCTGCGCTTGACCCATCGCTGCTCGCATTGCCGAAGATGCTGGTTGCATCTTTCAGCTTTCAGCTTTGACAACGCTGTCTAATCGCAACCCGCACGGCACAAACTGCGTCTGTGCTTCGTGCGACTAATTGCTGCCAGCGTTGTCTAAACTTCGCCTCCGGCTCAGCTTTCAGCTTTAAATAAAGCAACTGCCTTTAATTTTCAAGCAAATAATTGCACACTTATCAAAAAAACATTACATTAGCAAAGAATTAACACTTTATTGCTTATGAAAATAGCAGTTGACTTTGACGGAACAATCGTTGAGCACGATTACCCCAAAATTGGAAAAGAGAAGCCTTTTGCGACATACACGCTGCGCAAGCTCATTGAGGACCGCCACCAGCTAATCCTGTGGACTGTGCGCCGCGACAAGGAACTTGAAGAGGCTGTAGCATGGTGCCGCGAACGCGGTGTCGAGTTCTTTGCAGTGAACAAAAGCTACCCCGAGGAGGAGATTGAAAACTCAGAGGCATACAACAAAGTCAACGCCGACCTCTTCATTGACGACCTGAACCTTGGCGGACTTCCCGACTGGGGTGTTATATACACAATGATTAAGGAGGGCAAGAACTGGCGAAACGTATATTCTGAGCAACCTGAAGAACCCAAGAAAAAGAAAAAAGGGTGGTTCTGGTAACGCCGGCATCCTAATTCAAAAATACAGGCAAAAAATAACAAAAAATAATTCCACATTACTTGCCTAATAATCAACGTCTTGTTTTTTCAGGCAAAAAAAGTTTTAAAAAAAATACGAAAAAAGTTTGCAGGGTAAAAATAAAATAGTACCTTTGCAACGCGTTAAGGCAATGCGCTGTTAGCTCAGTTGGTAGAGCAATTGACTCTTAATCAATGGGTCCAGGGTTCGAGTCCCTGACGGCGTACAAAGAGAAAAGATGTTGAGATAACCCCGAGTTACCGAAAACAACTTTTCTCTTTTTGCTTTATTGAAAAACTGGCGGCACGCGGCAACGACGACAAGCCTAATGGGCTCATCTGCAAAGTTGGGCGGATGATATAAAAATGTTATCGGGCTCAATAAAAACTGTGTTGGACTAAACCCGACAAGAGCCCACAATAAAAGTGCAGTCCCAAGGTGTTTTGGGACTGCACTTTTATATATGTGCCGAACATTTCAATTGCCGCAACAGAATCAGAACACAAGCTTCTCGATAAACGAAACCTTGTTCTCCACCCTGCCCTCAATGTAATATACCAACGAACCGTCCTCGCCATTCTCGCAATAGCGGTAAAGCTCAACCTTGTCACCAGGCTTAATTTCATTATTAAAGTTTATTGCAAGTTCCTTAAGACGCCTGTTCATTGTCACGTCAAGCTCCACAGCATTCATTGCCCACTCTGTATATTTAACATTGTTTACATGGCCAAGCATGTCAAGGTCGGAATATGCCACATCACGCACTGCCACACATTCGGCAGCAACATCCTTTGGCATAGCAATCTTTGGAGCCTGTTCAGCTATCACATCCTCTTTGATGCACTTCTCCTCATTCTCCACAAGTTCAGGGAATTTTGAAAGACGGCGCGTATCAATATCAATTACCAGCCACGATGTCGTTGCAGAAATCAGCTTCTCTCCAGTAGCATTGTCAAACACAACAAAATCACGCAGAAACTGGAAACCGCTTGCACCCTTGTGCCACGACTGAATATTTATGTTGTCGCGCCACATAGGCAGACGGTGGAATTTCACATGCATTCTTGCCAGTACCCATCCCTTGCGTGTAACCTGCATAGAATCATAACCCACACCAATATAATCGGCATGAATATTTGCAGCCTCCTGCGCGTAATTAAGGAACGATGCCGGTTTAAGCGTTGACGACATGTCAACATCAAAACTCGGAATTCTTTTTACAGCACTGTATTTCTCTACCATAGCAAATAATTATTTTTGTACGTTACTATCAGTTAAACCAACTCACAAGACGCCTCTTTACTGCCTCGGTATCAAGCAGAATCTTGATAAACTCGCGCGCGGCAGCCTTTTGGTAAGAACCTTTAAGACTAAGCAAAGAGGCCTCCATTGTATTTCCAGGTTCATCAATAGGGATAGCCCTGAAACGCGCATTGCCAAAAACAGCCGACGTTGAAAGAATTGTTGCATGAGCACCGGTAGAAACCAGCTGCAAAAGAATGTTCGTTTCATTGAGCTCAAGCTTTGACACAAGCTCTATACCCTTCCCCTGCAGAAGCCTTTCAAGCATCATGCGCGCCTGCAGTCCGTGCGAAGGAAGAACAAGAGGCAGGTTCTTCAAGTCGGAAAGCTTAATGCTTCTGCGTGAAGCAAGCCTATGGTCTTTGGAGACAACCAACGCAAGGGCATTCTCAAACAGAGGCATAGACTCCACTTCGGGAGCATCAAACAAAGGCTTGTAAGAGAGAATAAAATCCAATTTATGCTCCTTTAGCAGCGCCAGAAGCTCGTTTACTGTCTTGTAACAGATTTCAAGCCTTATATCGGGGAACTCCTTCATGAACTGCAGCAGCCCTTCGGTAAGCACTGTGCTCAAGCTGTAGGTAACCCCCACCCTCAAGCGCCCGGCCTTTACATGCTGCAAGTCGTACAGACGCTGCACGCCATCCTCAGCATCCTGCAATGTCCTGCGCGCAAAAGGGAGAAACTCCTCGCCCGCCTCTGTCAGAGAGACATGCCTGCTGCTTCGCGAGAACAGTTCAAAGCCCAGTTCAAACTCAAGCTGCTTTATCTGCTGCGAGAGCGTACTCTGAGTAATATACAGATGCTTTGCCGCAACAGAGAAGTTAAGACACTCTGCACTTTTTACAAAATATTTCAGTTGCCTAAGTTCCATTATGTTTATTAGAAATCGGCCGCTAATATAATAAATCTGTCTCACAAAACCGTCATTCTTGTAAAAAATGAGGTCTGTGAGACAGAAATGTTATAATATTATGTTATTTCGTGCAGTTATCAGAAACCGATGAAGATAAGCATTCCGTAACCGAGCACAATGCCCAAGAGACCAATGATAATACCAACCTTCATCATATCCTTCTGCTCTATGAAACCGGTTGAGTGCGCAATTGCATTCGGAGGAGTACTGATAGGAAGCACCATTGACACAGATGATGCTATCGCAATGCCCACAAGCATAGCCTGTGAACCGCCTACACTGCCAAGCGAATCGCCGAGACCAATGGCAACAACGCCAAGCACCGGAACGAGCAGCGATGTTGCTGCAGAGTGAGAGATGAAGTTTGAGAAACCGAAGCAGATAAGTCCGGCAAGTATCATCACTACAAGAGGCTCGAAGCTGTTGAAAGGCACAGAGCCTACAATCACACTGCTCAAGCTGTTGTAAAGGAGCTCGCCTGTCTCAGGGTCAGTCACCTTGTAGTTGAGCGCAACGCCAAGCGCGAAACCACCGGCAACCATCCACAGAACGCTCCAGTTGATTTCCTCAAGGTCACGGCGTGTAAGAATGCCTGTTGCACAGAAAATTGCAATAGGAATCATTGCAACAACATTAGTGTCAATGTTCCAAAGATCAGTACCGAACATCCACATGAATATTGTTATCACGAATGCAGCAACAACAGACCATGTCTTGTAGTCCCACTTAATCTCACCCTCAATCTCAATCTTGATATTCTTCTGCTTGAATGGGAAGAGCACGCGGAGCAGCAGCCATGCAAGAACAAGAAGAACAATAACAAACGGAGCCATCTTTATTGTCCAGTCGACAAAGCTGATACCCTGGCCTATTGATGCAAGATAATCAAGCGCAATCATGTTAGGAGGTGTGCCGATAGGAGTCATCATGCCGCCCAAGTTAGCACCTACGGGAATTGCAAGCGCAAGAGCAATGCGGCCCTTGCCGTCAGCCGGCAGAGAGCGGAGCACCGGGGTGAGGAACGCAAGCATCATGGCTGCAGTTGCAGTGTTGCTGACAAACGCCGAGAATATTGCTGTAACAAGGATGAAGCCAAGCAGCACAATTTCGGAGCGAGTGCCAAAAGGCTTGAGCAGCACGCGTGCAAGAGCCACATCGAGCTTAACCTTTGTCAAGCCGATAGCAAGCACAAAACCGCCAATGAAAAGCATGATTGTAGGGTTGGCAAAACAGCCCATAATATCCTTGAAAGGAACATACGGAGTAAACTTCTTCTCCTTGTATTCAGCGTCCTTCTTCTTAGCCTCAGCTATTGTAATGTCACTGTACTCTCTGAGCCTGTTCATATTCTCAGCCTTCATGTGCGCATTGTTGTATTCCTGTACAGCGCTGTTGAAAACTGCCGCATCACGTTTTCCCACAGGAATCTGTACCAATGAGTCAACAACATGCTTTGCCTTGATTTCTGCAGCCAAAGCCCTGTCGCAGGCAATCTGCATAGCCTCGGTTTTAGTTGTGCTCTCAGTTCTGAGAGGCTTGAACGCACTTGTGGACACCGTAAGCAGCATCACAGAAACAACAATCATTGAAGTCACCCATGAAGGCATCGTCTCAGTAAGCCACATGAGCGCCGCAAAAACAAACAAGGCAATGATGCGCTGGTGAACAGCCGTAAGTCCATCAATGCCAAATGCCTCTGTAGGCAACATAGCAATTACCAAAGTAACTGCCACAATGAAAATAAGCTTGATTGAGTTCAGAGGCAATTTCCTCTCTCTCTTGTGGGATTTGTTCTTCTGAATTTTCTCAAGAACCTTGTAACCCGGGAAATTTTTAAACATAACTAATTGATTATTTGATTATTAAATTATTTTTACAGATGTTATCATGTGTCAATTTATCAAAAATCATACAAAATTACAACCAAATCTGTTCATAACAGGCCGGCAATTATCTAAATAACCAATAGCAACTATCGCCTGCACCGATGAATTTTAAACATAAAGTATAAAAATGGGCATAAATTTAGAAACAATAACATTATATATAATAATTTGACAAGTTAGTACGAAAAAAAAGAGTTAATTTTGCCGGAAAATATAAGAAGCAGCTGCGGCGGAATACATGAGTGTAAAAAACACCTTATAACAAGGCTGCAGCAGCCTGAAACAAAAGAGAACATCACATGAAAGCATACGTTTTTACAGGTCAGGGGGCCCAGTTCTGCGGAATGGGAAAGGAACTCTATGACAACAGCCCTATAGCAAAGGAATATTTTGAGAAAGCAAACGAGATATTAGGTTTCCGCATTACAGACATAATGTTCAGCGGCACTGACGAAGAGCTGAGACAGACAAAGGTAACCCAGCCGGCAGTATTCCTGCACTCAGTGATACAGACAATAGTTCTTGGCGAGGAGTTCCGCCCTTCAATGGCAGCAGGACACTCATTGGGAGAATTCTCGGCGCTGACTGCAGCCGGCGCGCTCAGTTTTGAAGACGGTCTCAGACTGGTTTACAAGCGCGCCATGGCAATGCAGAAGGCCTGCGAAATGCAGAAATCCACAATGGCAGCCATAATAGGCCTTGACGACGAAACAGTTGAACAGATATGCTGCCGCGTAAACAGCGAAGGAGACACCGTAGTTGCAGCAAACTACAACTGCCCGGGGCAGATAGTCATTTCGGGAAGCATCGAAGGCGTAGAAAAAGCCTGCATGCTCCTCAAGGAAGCCGGCGCAAAACGCGCATTGCCGCTCAGCGTTAGCGGAGCATTCCACTCCCCTCTCATGCAGCCGGCAAAGGACGAGCTTGAAAAAGCAATAAGCGAAACCGAGTTCAAAACGCCAATATGCCCAGTATACCAGAATGTAGATGCAATGCCGCACACATCACCCGAGGAAATCAAGGCAAATCTCATAGCACAGCTGACTTCTCCGGTGCGCTGGACCTCCACCATAACCAACATGATAAAGGACGGTGCAACAGAATTCACAGAGTGCGGTCCGGGAAATGTACAGCAGGGCCTTATAAGCAAAATCAGAAAAGCCATAGAAACAAAATAAAGCACAGCATGTCACGCATAATAATATATCAGCTACTGCCGCGCCTCTTTAGCAACAGCACCGAAACATGTGTTGCCAACGGCACAATCCAACAGAACGGTTGCGGCAAGTTCAACGACATAACCCCCAAGGCACTCCGTGCAATACGCAGCCTTGGAGCAACCCATGTATGGTATACAGGAGTAATAGAACACACAACCCGCACCAGCTACGCTCAGTACGGCATTGCGACAGACCACCCCGCAACAGTGAAAGGAGAGGCCGGTTCGCCCTATGCAATAAAGGACTACTACGACATTGACCCCGACCTTGCCGTAAACGTGAGCAAGCGCCGCGAAGAGTTCCGGGCGCTTGTAGAGCGCACTCACAAGGCCGGCCTGAAGGTGATAATGGACTTTATCCCCAACCATGTAGCACGCAACTACAACAGCGACAACACTCCTGCCGGAACATTCCCATTCGGCGCATTTGACGACAAGGAGACATTCTTTGCCGGACACAATAACTTCTATTATCTTGGAGCGCAGCCGTTTGGATGCAACATTGACGCAAAAGACTGCGCCGAAGAGGAATACAGCGAAAATCCTCTGCGTGCAACAGGAAACGACTGTTTCGGAAGCCCTTCACGCAACGACTGGTACGACACCGTGAAACTCAACTACGGCATAGACTACCGCACCGGCAACCGCCAGTTTTCACCAGTGCCCAACACTTGGGTGAAAATGCTCAAGATACTCCGCTACTGGGCATCACAAGGCATTGACGGTTTCCGCTGCGACATGGTGGAGATGACCCCGGTTGAATTCTGGGCATGGGCTGTTCCCAAAATAAAGGAGGAGTTCCCCGGAATTATATTCATTGGCGAAATTTACCAGCCCCATATCTACCGTTCATTCATAAAGGAGGGCGGTTTTGACTACCTTTACGACAAAGTAGGCCTTTACGACACCCTGCGAGGAGTAATGAACGGACAGACATCGGCTAACGACATCAGCTGCACACTGCAAGGCACTGCCGACATTCGCCACAACATGCTCACATTCCTTGAAAACCACGATGAGCAGCGCATAGCATCGGATTTCTTTGCCGCAAATGCCCGACGTGCACTTGCAGCCCTCATCGTATCGGCAACAGTTGACACCCAGCCGTTCATGCTGTATGCCGGCCAGGAACTGGGCGAGCGCGGAATGGACAAGGAAGGCTACAGCGGTGTTGACGGCCGCACCACAATATTTGACTACTGGAGCGTTGACACTCTCCGCCGCTGGAAGGGCAACGGAAATTACACTGGCGAGCAGCTGAGCGAAGAGGAGAAAAGCCTTCAATCCTTCTACTCGCATCTGCTCAATCTCTGCAACAGCGAGGAAGCGCTTTCAAGCGGCCAGTATTATGGTCTGCAATATGCAAACCCGCATAGCGATAAGTATGACAGCAACCACATTTTCTCATTCCTCCGCGGAACAGAGAAAGAGCTTCTGCTAATAGTTGCAAACTTCAGCGACAGCGACAAGGAATGCAGCGTAACAATACCCGAAGAGGCATTGGCATTCTTTGGCATCACCCACAGCAACAAACCACAAAAAGCCACCGAACTGCTTAGCGGGAAAACCGCAAAATACCCGCTCTCTCCACAAGAGGCAATAAGCATAAACGTACCGGCAAACAGTGGAGCAATTCTGAAATTCAATATCTGATAAATATGAAAAATCCTATCAAAAGAGTACAGAGCATTGCAAAAAATCTGTTCCTTACGGCACTGTTCCTTGCCATGGCATCAACCGCCGGCGCGCAGAAGAAACTTGACTTGGGTATTATTGAGGAGACAGTCAAAAATGAGCAGAACTACTTCAAGCAGATTGTTGAAGTGTTCCAGACAGATGACCCATACATTAGAATGGACGATATTGCCCTTGTATACTACGGACAGGCATACCTTCCCACATACAACACCGGAAAGGACGAGAATGTGGTTGCCATGAACAAATACTATCAGGAAGACAACTATCCTAAAATGTATGAAACGGCAAACAAGATACTCAAGTATAACCCGACAAACCTTGATGCCCTGTTCTTTGCATACCTTTCGGCAAAGACCATAGGCAAGGAGCAGGAGGAGTACCTTTCATACATAAACAAATACCAGAACGTAGTAAGGATGATAACAGAGTACGGCGATGGCAAAAGCGCTGAAACCGCATTCTACATTATCCACCCCAGCGACCAGAGGCATGTGCTTTTTGCCTTGAACATAGAGAATGAGGTTTCGCATGAATTAGACCCCGAAACCCTATGCAACATAGTTGTGGTAGAACCCACAAAAGAGTTCCAGGCGCGCAGAGTATATTTTAACCTCAGCACATTCCTTAACCACGCGGCCAAAAAATAAGAAAACAGTTAAAACATAGAAAAGAGAGGCTGACTAAAAAGCAATTTTTAGCAGCCTCATTTTTGTGTATTTGTGGAGATGAACCAAAAGATGCAGTTCAAGGCTTGCGCAGTCTTCAAAACCGCAGTTTACAGCTGTGCCTTAAGCTTCTTTATTATAATATCAACCTCACGCTCCATTGGCGGAATGGGAACAACCCTGTATGCAGGCAAATCGGGATGCAGCACAACAAGATTCATGCGGCTCACCTTTATTCCGTAATTCTTCTGAAGCATATAACGGTAAAGATTCTGCTGCAGACAATAATGGCTGTACGAAGTATCGGTCAAATGTTCAAGGCCGTTGAATCCATTAGCCCAGGGATTTCTTTCAGCCGGGTCAATCTTATTGCTGCGCTTCCAGTCATAAATCTCATAAGTGCCATCGGGGCACTCGCAAACAAAGTCAAGCGTACCGGCCATAAGAGTATCGGCATCATACACCCTCCACTCAGTCCTGAAAGGAGTAAAACGCGTATTTCTTTCAAAAGCCTTGAAATAGCTCCACTCGCGCGAAATATCTACCCTTTCGTTCATTTTCACATACTCCCCTTGATAAGAGACATCGCACAGCAGCTCAGGAATCTCCTTGCCATTGAGGTAATCCTCAATCTGCTTGTGAAGGAAAGTCCCGGCCTGGCTTGCCACGCAGCCCTTTGACTCCCACGCCTCACGGAGCTTTGCGGCCTCAACCTCGTTATAGTTGCATTTTTTAAGGCTAATGCCCAATGCATCAAACTCCCTGAAGAACATTGAAACAACATGGCTCACAGACTTGAATGTTCCAATCCCTGGAATTGAATAGATATGTTCCGCCTCATTGAACTGCAATTTGCCATCCTGCTCAAATGAAATCTCAGAACCGTTCAAATTTATATTTGTCATAGCATATTATTTATCTTAACTATTTGAAACTGCTTAATGCATTATCCTGTACAGCAATTCCCGCATAATCTCGCCATCGGGCACTTGAGCGCCTTCAGCGCCTTTTGACTGCGCGTCGGCAAGACGAATCATGTGAAGCACCTCCATCACATGCACGGCACGGTAATTCCTCATAGCCGCAATATAGCCGCTCACTCCCCAAGTGCTTTTCAAGCCAAGAAAGGCTGCAATTCCACGCTCACTCTTTTCGGGCGCATAATAGCACATCATAAGGTTTGAAAAGAAGCTGAACAAAAGGGCAAGTGTCATCTGAATTGGATTCTTCTTGGGATTCTGCGCAAAATAGTTTATTATTTTATTAGCCTTATAGACATCCTTATTTATTATGGCATTCTGAAGTTCAAAGTTGTTATACTCCTTGCTTATGCCAATATGCTCCTCTACAAGTTCGGGAGTAACCGCCTTTACGCCTTGGGGCAATGCAATGGCAAGCTTGTCAATCTCGCCGGCAATGCGCGATAGGTCAGCGCCTATTGACTCGCGCAGCATAAGCACCGATTTTGTATCGGCCGAAAGTCCCTTTTCACGCAAACAGCCCGAAATGAACGACGGCAGCGCATCCTCCTTGAACTTTTTTGTCTCAAGCACAACACCGCAACGGTCGAGTTCAGTTGTTACCTTCTTGCGCTTGTCAAGAGAGCCATTCTTGTGCGCAAACACAAGCACTGTACTCTGCTGCGGATTCTGAAGATAAAACACCAGCGGGTCAATATTCTTGAGCGCCTGCGCCTCCTTTACCACAACCACCTGACGTTCGGACATCATAGGGAAACGCTTTGCCGTGTTAATTACGGTTTCAATATTAGTCTCAAGGCCGTACAGCACAGTCTGGTTAAAATCCCTCTCTGTTTCAGACAGAGCATTGTCAAGGATATACCCGGTTATCTTGTCGGTAAAATATCCCTCCTCGCCCATAAGGTAATATACGGGACGGTAGATACCGCTCCTGAGTTCCTGCATTATTGAGTCATAGGTATATTTTGCCATACATATTTTTATTTACACCAAAACATTCGTATATTTGCGATTAACTGCAAAGATACGAATAAGTGAGCGAGAAATATCAAGCTCGCTTGAATATTTTTCAAAGCGAACGAAAGTATTTTATTTAAAGATACGAATAAGTGAGCGAAAGTTGCGCAAGCGAAATTCTCAATAAAGCGAGCATAACACAAATTTATTTGATGTTATACAGCGAGCGAACGAGAATTCAACATAGTTAATGGGTAAAAATTTATTTTTACACGCAATGAGCGCAGCTAAACTTCGCTGAAAGCATAAATATCAAGCTCGCTTGAATATTTTTCAAAGCGAACGAAAGTATTTTATTTAAGACACAAAATGCTATCATTAAATTTACCTCAATACGAAACAAAAATAAGCGAGCAGGATGGCAAAAGAGTTATTTTTGACATCTTGCGCAAGAATTACGTTGCCCTTACCCCCGAGGAGTGGGTAAGGCAGCATTTTGTACACTATCTTGTAAACTGCAAGAGTTTCCCTGCAGCGCTTATGGCCAACGAGGTTCAAATAACGCTAAATGGCATGAAGCGCCGCTGCGACACAGTGGTTTACGACAACAGCCTGAATCCAATAGCAATAATTGAATACAAAGCGCCAAGCGTAAAAATAACCAAAGAGGTATTTGCGCAAATAGCACGCTACAACCTTACCCTAAAAGTAAGATACCTCATTGTAAGCAACGGGCTGCAGCACTACTGCTGCAGAATGAACAACGAAAGCAACAGCTACGAATTCCTTGCAGAAATACCCCAATACAGCGCAATATGAAACATGAGGCTGCTAAAAGTTCTTTTTTTAGCAGCCTCATGTTTTTGGAGATGAATAAAATATGCAGTTCAAGGCTTGCGCAGCCTTAAAACTCAGGGGAAGCACGAACATCCCTCAAGCTACAGCAGGCCGCGCAGAATGCCATCAGCCCATTTTACCGGTAAGATAGGCTTTGGTACGCTCGTCCGAAGGGTTGGAGAACATTGCGGCAGTATCGCCATACTCCACCAGTTCGCCTAAATACATAAACATGGATTTTGACGATATACGCATAGCCTGCCCCATATTATGAGTAACAATTAGTATTGTAACCTCTTTTTGAAGTTCCTTCATCAGTTCCTCAATATGCGCCGTTGCAATGGGGTCAAGCGCCGATGTAGGTTCATCCATAAGCAGCACATCGGGCTTCATAGCCAGCGCACGGGCAATGCACAATCGCTGCTGCTGGCCACCTGACAGAAACGTACCCTTCTTGTTTAACACATCTTTTACCTCATCCCATAGCGCCACGCTTTTCAAACAGCGTTCAACTGTGGCATCTTTCTCTGTTTTGGACAAGCGTATTCCATTGAGAGCATATCCCGAAAGCACGTTGTCGTAAATGCTCATAGTGGGGAATGGCGCAGGACGCTGAAAGACCATACCAACCCGCCGGCGCACATCAATAGGCTCCATAGAGAGTATATTTTCGCCGTTTAGCAGTATTTCGCCATTGACACGGATATTTGGATAAAGGCTATGCATAAGGTTAACGGCACGCAACAGAGTTGATTTGCCACAGCCCGAAGGCCCCATGATTGCAGTTATGGTATTTCTGTCAATAGCCGCCGAAACATATTTTACGGCCATTGTCTGCTTGGTGTACGATACACAAGTATTCTTGAATTCAAGTATAGGTTTCAGTGATTCCATTTCTTTGCAAGATATTTAGCTATAATGTTTAAAGTAAGAACAAATAACAACAGGAAGAGCGATGCTCCCCAAATCAGTTCCTGAAGATTCGGGTCGTTGAAGAACTCCCAAATAAGCAGGGGCACAGCCGATATTGGCTTGTCAACCGCAAACCTGATGAAAGAGCAGCCTAATGCCGTAAACATAAGCGGTGCAGTTTCGCCAATCACACGCGAGATAGCGAGCAAAACACCGGTAAAGACACCCCCAAAAGCTGCAGGAAGCTGAACTTTCAGCATTACGCGGGCACGGTTGCCGCCAAGCGCCAGACCCGCTTCCTTGAGCGATGCCGGCAATATTTTCAAAGTCTCCTCCGTTGAACGGATAATCAGCGGCAGCATCATTATAAAAAGCGCAACGCTGCCGGCGATGGCCGAATAGCCTTTCATTGGAACAACAACCCAAATATAAACTACAATGCCAATAATAACCGATGGAGTTCCCTGCAGCAAGTCGGTAAGATAACTCACTGTCTGAGCAAATCTGCTTTTGGGATTCTCAGCAAGGAAAGCACCGCATAGAATACCTGACGGAACAGCAATAAGCGTTGCCATTGAAAGCATCAGCAGCGTTCCGACAATACCATTGGCAATACCGCCGGGAATTGGCTCGCCCGCCGCAATTGCCTTCATTGCCTTATATGCAGTTGGGGTCGGCTCAGTAAAGAAAGACCACGAAAGCTGGTCGTATCCACGCAAAAGCACCTCTCCCAAAATGGCAAAAAGAGGAACTGCTGTAAGAGCGGCAAAGAGACATACAGTCCACAGCACAGCCTTATCCTTTGCCAAACGATTTCTAATTTTCAACTTATCCATAATCATGCAATTCTTGCGCGTTTAATCATTATTTTGCCTATCAAATTGATAAATGCCGTAATCAGGAACAGTATCAGGCCAATGGCTATCAGCGAAGAGAGGCGCAAATCATCAGCCTCGCCGAATTGGTTGGCAATAATAGACGCCATTGAGTTTCCTGTTGATGTAATTGAATCGGGAACGTTATTGGTATTTCCAATCAGCATAGTTACTGTCATTGTCTCGCCAAGTGCGCGGCCGATGGCCAGGATATAAGACGAGAAGATACCTGAACCGGCAACAGGGAACACCACCTTGCGAATAACCTCGGCACGGGTTGCACCCAAGCTGTATGCGCCCTCCTTCAAATCATTAGGGACCATCTTAATAAACTCAGCGCTCAACGAAGCTGCGTAAGGCACAATCATAACGGCCAGCACCAATGAGGCAGTAAGAATGCCCGAGCCCTGCGGCGAAATGTCAAAATTTATAATGAGCGGACGCAGAGTGTAAAATCCCCATAATCCATAGATAATTGAGGGAATGCCCGCCAGCAAATCTGTTACAGTGCTCAATACGGCAGCAATGCGTGTACCCTTGAAATATTCTCCAACAAACAGCGCGACAGGCAGGGAAAAAGGAATGCAAAAAACAAGAGCCAACAGAGTTGTCATCAGCGTGCCTGTAATGAACGGCAATGCGCCATACTGCTCTGCCCCATCGGTATAACTCCACTGGGAGGAAGTAAGGAACTTGAAGAACCCAAAATGCTCAAATGCATCGTACGCGTCAGTGACGAGGGCGTAGACCACGCCCCCGCACACTATTGGCATTATCAATGCTGCTGAAAACAACAGTATTTTATAAAACTTATCGTTCATACAGTTTTGTTATTGCAATATTGAAACTCCGTCGTATGTAACAGTTTTCAGATTTGCCATACCCAGTTCTTTAGCCTTGGCGGGCAGCGGAGCATAATGCACCTCCGAGGTAATTCGCTGCGCCTCATCCGAAAGAATATACTTCAACAGGTCAAGCGTTGCCACAGCCTGCTCCTTTGAGCGGCCGGAATAATTCTGCTCCTTATAGACAATTATCCAGGTAAAGGTTGAAATGGGATAAGCTCCTGATGCATCAGAATCTGTAATTGAGCAGCGGGTGTCAGAGGGAATTTCACCCGATGCTGCAGCAGAGATAGATGCTGGGGAAGGAAGGATAAGCTCGCCTTGCCTGTTCATTATGCGGGCAAAAGGTATCTTCTGGGCAAAGGCATACTCCGAGCCCACATAACCGATAGAATTCCTTGTCTGCTTGATTACTCCGGCCACTCCCGGGTTGCCCTTTGCAGCCTGTCCCGATGGAAAGTTCACTGACTTGCCGGCACCATACTTTTCAGCCCAATTTGTACTGACTTTTGCAAGATAGTCTGTGAACACGAATGTAGTGCCCGAGCCGTCTGAACGATAAACAGGAATAATTGCCTCCGACGGAAGCTTCACATTAGGGTTAAGCGCAGCCAAACGCTCATCGTTCCACATCCTAATCTTGCCGGCAAAAATATCTGCAATAACTTCGCCCGACAAATTCAAATCCTTAACGCCATCAAGGTTATAGGCAAGAACTACAGCGCCCATACAAGTGGGAACATGCACCACAGCCGGCATTCCAGCCATTTCCCTGTCGGTAAGATAAGCATCACTGCCTGCAAAATCAACAATTTTGTCACGCAAGTTGCGCACGCCGCCGCCTGAGCCTATGCCACCGTACGCCACAAGGTCGCCATTTACTTGTCCAAACTGTTCAAAAACCACATTGTAGAAAGGAAGAGGGAATGTTGCACCGGCGCCGGCAAGTTCCTGAGCCTCCCTTGCACCGCTTTTTGAATTGCCGCCACAGGCAGCCATTGCAACGGCAATGGCAAGTGTCATTACTGACTGAAAAATCTTCTTCATATTCATATTGTATTTAAATGGTTATAATTTAGGAAGTTTCTGACTTTAAAGTCCGAAATAGCAGTTAATATATGCCGAGCAGCCATTCTTGGCACCGTCTGCTTTTGGCATGCTCATTCTGAAATTTGGGGCTATCTTTACATACTTGCCCAGCTTGAACTGCGCGCCAATAATTGCTGCCGCCTCGTCTTTTGCGATATTCCAGTCATTCTTAGAGTACAGGTCATCAAACCGTGCATAGAGTTCTGTAACCTTGGAAAGTTTAGCCGAAGCAAAAACCGAGTAGCCGTTTTGGTCTGCACCATCCTTATACGAAGCATTCCACATTTGATTATACTCTGCACCAATAGAGAATTTTTCGTGCTTATACCCTACAAATGCTGCAATATTGGCAATATCCTTCTTGCCCTCTTCGCCACTCTCGTTCAGCCCGCCGTAGAGGCGAATCTGAAAACCGCTGACAGGAGTCAGCGTTACGCCCAAGCCGTAATTGAGACCATCGTTTTTCTGAATCTTCTTGTAGCCCTCTCCGTTAACAACTATAGCATCGGCGCTTACCCAATCGGCAAATTTATAAGCCACAGACAAGCCTAAATCGGCACTGCTTCCAAACTTATATTCATCCTGAAACGACTTCAATACATAACGGTATCCCCAGAACTTCTCCTGAAAGTTGAATTGCGTAGCAGGAATCAAACCGCCATTGATTGTCAATCGGCCCTTTTTCCAGGAGACCATTGCATTTTTGATGTAGGCAATGCGATGATAGTCGGACACATCACTTGATTTTCCAACATCCATTACCGCCTTGGCCGAAAGTCCATTGCCAAAGTTGTATTCATATCCCAGATAACTGCGCTCAAGTTCAAAGCCACGGTCATCATTTTCAGCGCCAAAGCCCGTGTGGAAGTTTCCAAACACCTGTACAATCGCCTTACCCTTGGGATTCTCCGTTTTGGCATCCTGCGCCTGTGCGCTGATGCCGATGCAGGCCAATAGTCCTGCCAACATTACTTTTGTCTTCATTTTCATTTGTCTTTAAATTTTGACACTGCAAAAGTAATGTCAGGATGTTTCAAGAATGTTTCAAAAAAATTAGACTTTCGTGAAATGCCGGCAAAAGCAAAATGTTACATTTTTATTAAATCTTGTTTCGGTTATTTCGCTGTTCGCCAAATCTCCGTACTTTTGCATAGCAATAATTATTAAGGTATATGACGGCAAATCGTATATTGATAGTGGACGACGAGGAGACACTATGCGAAGTCCTGAAGCTAAATCTCGAGAACGAGGGTTATGATGTTGATATAGCCTTCAGCGCCGAGCAGGCACTCGGCTATAATTTAAAGGAGTATTCACTTATCCTGCTCGATATTATGATGGGCGAGATAAGCGGTATAAAAATGGCCAAGATGCTTAAGGCAGACGTTGCAACAGCCGATATTCCCATAATATTCTGCACAGCACGCGACACTGAGGATGATATGATTATGGGGCTCAACATTGGTGCTGACGACTATATTATGAAACCCTACACCATACGCAATGTCATAGCAAGAGTTAAAAGCGTTCTGCGCCGCACAGCTACCCACAAGACAAGCAATATTTCAGTGGAAAGGCCAACCCTGCTGACTGTTGAAGGCCTATGCCTTGATTTAGAGTTCAAGCGCTGCACGGTGGATGGCGAGGAGGTCAAGCTGACACGAAAGGAATTTGAACTGTTAGCCTACCTTATACAGCACAGAGGCAAAATATGCTCCCGCGAGCAGATTCTCAGCAGAGTCTGGAGCAATGAAATTGTAGTGCTCGACCGCACTATTGATGTAAACATTACCCGCCTGCGTTCAAAGATTGGCGCATACGGTTCATATATAGTAACCCGTTCAGGCTTTGGCTATGGCTTCCGCGACTAAAATGTCATTTCACAAGCAGCTGTTTCTGCAGCTTATTGCTTTTTCATGGGTAATGGCGCTCTGCTTTATCGGCTATCAGTACATACGGGAGAAAGAGTATAAATCGGAGTTCCTGAGCGCTCAGCTGCAACAGTATAACAGCCATCTGCTTGCAGCCGTTGAGGATGGAGAATCATACGAGGAGTATATTGCATCGCACGAAAAGCCGTTTGACGACCTTCGCGTAACGCTTATCGCTCTCTCAGGCTCAGTGGTTTATGACAATACAATCTCAGCCGACTCGCTTGACAATCACCGCAGCCGCCCCGAAATTGCCGATGCCTTGCAGCATGGTTCGGGGTATCATATCGGGCGGCAGTCAGCAAGCGACGGACGCGAATATTTCTACTCGGCAACGCGAGGAAAGCGTGTAATTGTCCGCACTGCCATCCCCTATTCAAACACGCTGAACGACCTTCTTGAAGCCGACTGGTCGTTCCTTGTGGTAATGATTTCAATAGCGCTTGCAATGAGTGTCATAGCCTATTTTACCACCCGAAAGCTTGGCAAGGACATTGAGCGTGTCAATCACTACGAAGCAGAACAGGAAAAAAACCGTATCAAGCGACAGCTTACAAACAATATCAACCACGAGCTGAAAACCCCTGTTGCCTCTATTCAAGTGTGTCTTGAGACCCTGCTATCCGGCATAAGCTTAAGCGACGAGAAACGGCAGGAGCTGGTTGAACGGTGCTATATGCATAATGAACGCCTAAGGCGGCTGCTTGGCGATGTGTCACTCATTACACGGCTTGAGGATGGAAGTTCCCTAATCAGCAGGGAAAAAGTTATAATCAACGAAATAATAACCGAGATTGCTGAGGAACTGAGCATAATGCCCGACAGTGAACGCCTTACGCTTCATGCAGATTTCAACAACGAGGTTGCCGTTATTGGAAACTCATTCCTGATTGGCTCAATATTCCGCAACCTGACTGAAAACGCCATAGCATACTCCGAGGGAAAGAATATCTATATATCCTTGCTTGAGAATAACGATAAGGCATGCCGCATTCGTTTCGAGGATGACGGCAAGGGCGTTAAGCATGAGCAGCTGCCCCATCTCTTTGAGCGGTTCTACCGCGTGGACAAGGGGCGCTCACGCCAGAAAGGCGGCACGGGCCTTGGCCTTGCCATAGTAAAACATGCCGTACAATTCCACGGTGGAGCAATCACTGCAACCAACCGCCCCGGCGGCGGATTAAGATTTGACTTCACCCTTAGCAAAGGCAACAAGGGATAGATAAACATTACGGCGGCGATTGCCCAAAGCAATCGCCGCCGTAATATTTGCTGCATTTAGCGGCTGCAAATTAGACCATGCAGGTTCTGAGTCTTGTTTTTTCCTCTCAGTCACGCCTGTTGTACACCCTCATGGCCCTTGCCTTTACAATCATCTCATCGTCCAATTCGGCAGTGGCACATCCCTGCTCATTGTCGCGGCATGAAGCAATTGTCTGTCCGTATGGAGATAGTATTACACTGTGCCCCTTATATGTTCCGTACTCATCTGCGCCGGTTCTGTTTGCCGCAGCAACGTAGCATATATTCTCAATGGCGCGGGCTCTCACAAGCGTATCCCATGCAAGCAGCCTGCTGTCGGGGAAATTGGCGGCAATAAGCAGCAGGTCATACTCGCCGCTATTGTAAAGGAACACAGGGAAACGCAAGTCGTAGCATATTGCCGGGCGTATGCGTATGCCGCGCCATTCCCATACCGGCCTTGCCTTGCCTGCCTCAAAGACCTTGTCCTCGCCACTGTATTCAAAGAGATTGCATTTATCGTAATGCCCGCCGACCCCTTCGGGGGTTATAAAATAGATGCGGTTATAGAACTTGCCGTCAATGTGCGTCATCACCGGCAATGCTATTGCAGCATCAAGTTCAACAGCCTTTTTCCTTATTGCCTCTACCGAAAGGCTGCCGTTACCCTCCTCGGCAACGCCTTGCGGCTGCATGCAGAATCCTGTTGTGCACATTTCGGGCAGAAGATAAATGTCGGAACGCTCAGCCTCGTCAAGCAGTCTCTCAATGCGGCTTATATTGGCAGCCACATCCTTCCACACAATGTCCTCCTGTATTACAGTAACCTTCATTTCAGATGCTGTTTAAAGATGCCTCTTACTTCAAATAGAGTTCCTTTACTCCCGCTGCAATGTTCACTATGGTCATCACAGCCTTCTGCATAACCTGAAGCGAAACAAATTCATAGCGGCTGTGGAAATTTATGCCGCCGGCAAACATATTCGGACAGGGAAGCCCCATGAACGACAGCTGCGCGCCATCAGTTCCGCCACGGATAGGCTTCACATGAGGAACAACGTCCGCATCAATCATCGCCTTTTTGGCAAGCTCAATAATATGCATCTTAGGCTCTACCTGCTCGCGCATATTGCGGTACTGCTCCTTGAGTTCAAGCGAAACAACACCGTTGCCGTATTTCTCGCACATTGCCTTTTCCACAGTGCGCATAAATTCCATTCGCTTGGCAAATATTTCACTGTTGTGATCGCGTATGATATATGAAACCTCGGCATGGTCAACGCCGCCGTTGATACCCATTAAATGGTAGAATCCCTGATACCCTTCAGTGCATTCAGGCGATTCAGCTGCCGGGATTGCAGCAACAATGGCTGTTGCCACACGCAGGGCGTTCAGCATTCTGTCCTTTGCATAACCGGGATGAACATTGCGTCCCTGAATAGAGAACAGCGCGCTGCCGGCATTGAAGTTCTCGAATTCAAGCTCTCCCTCAGCACCGCCGTCAACTGTATACGCCCAGTCGCAGCCAAAGTGAGGCACGTTGAAATTGTGCGCACCGCGGCCAATCTCCTCGTCGGGATTAAACGCTATGCGTATCTTGCCGTGCTCAATTTCGGGATGCGCCTGCAGATATTCAATAGCAGTCACAATCTCGGCAACACCCGCCTTGTCGTCAGCGCCAAGCAATGTATGTCCATCGGTAACCACAAGCTCATGACCAATGTAATCGGCCAGTTCAGGGAAATCGGAAGGGCTAAGCACAATGCTGTCCTTTGAACAGAGCACAATATCCCCTCCCTTGTAGTTCACAACGCGCGGCTTAACGTCACGGCCGCTCATGTCGGGGCTTGTGTCAAGATGCGCAATAAAGCCAATTACAGGCAGTTCCTTTTCAGTGTTTGCAGGAAGCGTTGCATAGAGGTAGCCCTTTTCATCAAGAACAATATCGCTCAAGCCCATTGCCTTGAGTTCCTGTTCAAGGAAGCGTGCAAAAACAAACTGCCCCTCAGTTGTAGGGACTACTGTGGCAGCGTCGTTCGACTCGGTGTCAAATGTCACATACTTCAAGAAGCGCTGCATCATACTGTCTTTAAATTCACTCATATTTAATTTATTTTATTATTACCATTGTTGCGCCAAAGCCATACTTCTGGAACGATGCGTCCTGAGAGAGGCAGCGCGGATACTTGCGCCGTATCTCCTGGGAGATTGCATTCCTGAGCACACCCTCGCCCTTACCGTGTATAAAGACAATCTTCTTCCCTTTGTACTTCAGGTTCTCGTCCATTGTTTTCCTTACCACGTCGAGCTGATAGTTGAGCATGTCAAAACTGTTCATCCCTGCAGTTGTCTCAAGCAGTTCGTTAATATGCAGGTCAACCTCAAGAATATCGCTGCCTTTTGTAATTTTCTGCTGCTGCGGCCTTGGCTGGGCATCGCCCTTTTTCTTTTCAAGTATTATCTTCTGAACCTCCTCGGCATCGGTAAAAATCTCCTTTACAGGCTTGTCATCGACAACAAGGTCATACAGCAGCGCACCTTCGTCAAAGAAAGGGTTCTCGCGGAACAGATGCAGCTTGTAGAACTTCACCGTGTCAATGCGGCGTTCAATGTTCATTGCCGGCTTAAGTGCAAAAGGTTTCTTCTCCTTAAAGGGAAGAAGCTGCACGCACACATGCTCAATGTCGTTAAGCTCCTCGCGCCCGAACTCCTCAAGAAACATCTTTGAATTGGGTTCAAGAATTCCGTTTGCACGAACCGACCAGCTTCGGCCCGATGCCGACAGATAGGTAAACGAAAGCACATAGTTGCTGTCATTTATCAAATAGGCCTCAAAGCGTGAATTGCTGAGCGATTTTTCATCTAACGGCAAAAAGGCCAAATGCACGTTCAGGCGCTCGCCTTCGGGACGCTCCATCGGGCGGTATGTAACAACAGGCTCAAAAGGCACGTCGTCATCATCGCCAGCCGGTTTTGCCGGAATTGGCGCATTCCGCTTGACAGCCTTGTCATTCTCCTTTGGCGCAACCGTCTTTTTCTCAAAATTATATTCATTTGTATTAACGGCCACACACTCACGCACCTGCATGGGGATTTCAAAGCCATCGGCATCCTCAACAAGAACAATATCCTTGCCGCGAAAGCCAGTCACCACTCCCCCGCCTTTCTCATATATAAAACGTACCTTATCGCCTATCTTCATTTTGAAAAATCTTTAACATGCGAAGATAGTGATAAAAAACGAAAGGAGCAAATGCAGAACATCAGAGTTAAAGTTTACGCGTGGGTTGTGGATTGTGGTTGTGAAAACATCAAATCTCAGTCCTCCTCTTATCCCATAGAGGAGGTGGATTCAAAACGAAGTTTTGAAGACGGAGGAGTTGGGGCATTAAACACATGCATACAATCATCTACTCCTCAGTCTTGCAACTATGTTGCAAGCCAGCTCCTCTTCGCATGAGGAGCACTTGGAATGTTTTTCCGCGCAAAATGTTCATCACGACGACAGGAGGGATCTCAGACAGCGAAATAAGAGATACCTCCCTTTGGTTCGGAATGACAAAGACTATGAATAACAACAGCAAAACGTGTCACTTGAACATAAAATCTCAGTTCTCCTCTATCCCATAGAGGAGGTGGATTCAAAACGAAGTTTTGAAGACGGAGGAGTTTGGGCAGTCATCACATGCATACAATCATCTACTCCTCAGTCTTGCAACTATGTTGCAAGCCAGCTCCTCTTATCATGAGGAGCACTTGGAATGTTTTTTCCGCGCGCTGTGCATTCCACAGCGAAGCGAGGGATCTCAAACTTTAGGCGTTTTCTTTGCTTCGGTGGCGCTATACCGGCCGGCTCCACACGGCCTGTAAGCTTCCGTTGCAAAGAAAACGAGTGCTTGCAATTGAAGTGTTTTTTGTAAACTTAGAAGGCGAGGCGCAGACCGCAGGTGCTGCCGCGGCTGCCAGGGCCGCCGCAGCTGCGACGCGCCGAACGACAGACCCACTCATTGTGGTTCCAACAGCCCCCGCGGAACACGCGTTTAGAGCCGCTGCCGGGTCCTTTGGGGTTATTCTGCGGGGAGGATGAGTAGTAGTTGCTTCCGTACCAGTCACTGCACAATTCGTATACGTTTCCGCTCATGTCGTAAAGGCCGAGTTCGTTGCCTGCCTTCTGTTTTACAGGATGTGTCGTGCCGCCGTAGTCACCGTACCATGCAACGGTGCTTATGCTGTTGCTGCCGCTGTATTTGTAGCCTTTTGACTTGTTGCCTCCGCGGGCTGCATATTCCCATTCAGCCTCTGTGGGGAGGCGGAACTTGCGGCCATGGGGGAGCTGGTCTTCAAGCAGGGTGTTGAGTTGGTTGATGAAATCTATGCAGTCGTTGTAGTTTACTTGTTCCACTGGATTGCTTGTTCCTTTGAAATAAGAGGGGTTGCTGCCCATTACTGCCTGCCATAGTGCCTGGGTTACTTCGGTTTCGCCAATAAAGTAGCTGTCAAGGGTTACTTGGTGTATCGGTTTTTCGTCATCACGGCCAACATTTAAGCCCATGCTGAATGTGCCGCCCTCTACGGCTACCATGGTAAATTCCACGTCCTTTACTTTGAAGGTGCGGGTTGAGAGTTTGTTGCTTGCCGGTTTTGCATTAGACGTTTTCTCTGTTTTGTTTTCTATGCCACCTGAGACCGGGCGCACGCTTTGGCCGTAGTCACGGTTGTTCCAATTCGTGCGATGGCGACCACTGCGGAAGTACAGGCTGTACGCGCCGAGGGAAAGACTCTCATGAGGCGTAGAACTCCAGTAGTAACCGCCAGTCCCCTGGTAGTTAAGCGACTCATCACGCCAACCGGCAGCAGGGAGGAAGATGCTGTTGCCGTTCTTCTTGCTGGTTACCTTGCAGCCGTTTATACCGTTCTGCTCTGTCCAGGTCCAGGTGCAGTTGTTGAGCAGTTCCTCAAATTCGGCTATGGTGGGCAGGCGCCAGGTTCTGCCCCACTGCTTGCGGGCAACGTCGTAAGTGGGGTTGCCGCTTATGTCGCTGAAGTTTTTGCCCCAGGTTACGCTGTTCTCTTTTATGTAGCTGCTCTTGGTAGAGGTTTCGCCCCAGGCGTAGTGGTTGCCAGACTCTTCGGGTTTGCTTGCGCCTACATTGCAGGTGGCCCACTTGAGTCCGCTGGGCAAACCCAAGTCTACATATTCGTGGCCGTTGATGATGTTGCCGGTCGCAAAGGCGGTATTTACCTTATCTTCTTCGTTCTCCTTTTTTACCAATTTATCATTTTCCTTATTGGCGGTATCGGTTTTTACAGTTGTCTGTTCAGTGCGCTTGACAGATGTATCGGCTAATTCATCATTACCTCCGCTGCCAATGAACATAAAGCCGCCTAATGCTCCGCATATTATAATCAGCAGCAGAATAGCAATCCACTGCCATTTGTTGTTATTTGGCTTGGGGTTTGGGAGCTTAAGCAATTTCACAAATTCATCGATATTCTGCGGACGGTCCTTGCGGCGCGGCTGCATGGCTTTCTCAACGGCCTTGCGAACAGGCGCTGATATTGCTGTGGGCATAGGGGGAAGGCCATCGTCGTTCACAACACTGGCTTTGGGAGGACGTGTACCGGTAAGCAACATAAAAAGGGTTGCGCCAAGGGCATATATATCGGTAGCGGGAGTGAACTCCTTTAGCGAACCGGCCTCATACTGTTCAAGCGGCGCATAGCCTTCGCTGAGGCCTACTCCGGCGCTGCTGGTCTGAGCACCCTTCTCGTCGTAGTGCTTTGAGACGCCAAAGTCAATGAGCACCGCATTGCAGTTTTCGTCGAGCATTATGTTGGCGGGCTTGACATCAAGGTGCAGCAGATTATTGGCATGAACTGCTGAAAGGGCATCGGCAACCTGAAGTATGTATTTTACAGCAACGGTTTCGGGCAGCGCGCCGTTATTGTCAACAACCTCCTTAAGGCTCTCGCCCTCAAGGTACTCCATTACATAGTAGGCCGTGCCGTTCTCCTCAAAGACATCGTGGATGCGTATAATGTGGGCATTATTGAATGAAGCTATCAGGCGGGCCTCTTTAAGAAACTTCTGCTTGAAGCGCTCCACCAAGTCCTTGCTGCCAGTTGAACCTGCCGACACCTGCGAACCGTCATCGCCACGGTTGCAGAGGTCTTTCATGAAGAACTCCTTGATTGCCACCTTGCGGCCGAGGCCAATCTGCTGGGCAAGATACGTTATGCCGAAACCGCCCTGTCCAAGAACGTCTATTATGCGGTAATCGCCCCTTTTTAGTTCTGTTCCCTTTATAAGTTGCATAGTTTGCTCTGTTTTGTCTTGCGCTAAAATAATAAAAGTTTCACAAACTGCCTAAATCTCCTCAACATTCCCGAATCTGTCCCACCCCCGTGCAAAGCCATATTCGCCCACTTTGCCGGCGGGAACAAGCAAAAGGGTGCGCGCATACACATCGGCATCGGCAATATCACCGCTGCACATGGGAGCAGCCTCGCAAAGCACACGCAGTTCCCTGAGCGCCCTGCAGCTGCGGAAGGCCTGGTCGCCCACGTTAACCACTGCCGCCGGCAAGACAATGCTTTCAATAGCGGAACAGTTATAGAAAGCGCCATAGCCAATACTCAGCACCCCATTGTGCAGTGTAACCTTTTTCAGCGAGGCGCAATTTGCGAGAACACCCTGGTCAAGCATATTCACTCCCCCGGGAAGTTCAAACTCCTCAAGCGATGAACACCCCCAGAACGCGCCCTTTTTCACTGAGGCCACACTCCCGGGAAGTGAAACCGAAGCGAGCGACGCGCAGTCACGGAAAGCCCATCCTTCTATGGAGAGCAAGCCATCGGGCAAAACAGCCTCCTTAAGCGACGAACAGCCACAGAAAGCATATTCGCCTATAGTATCAACAAGAGCGCCTATTGAAATTCTCTCAAGAGAACTGCATCCGTCAAAAAGAGAGGGCTCTATGTTTATTAAATTATCGGGCAGACAAGCCTTTTCAAGTGCCGTGCAACCAGCAAAGGCAGAGCGGCCTATCACCAGCACCTTGGGCGGAAAAACCACCTCTACAAGTGAAGTACACCCTTTGAACGCCTGCACTCCCACTGCATGCAGTGCGTCATTGAATTTAACGGATGACAGCATGCCGCACCCCTCAAAAGCACTGATTCCAATGGAATCAATATTATCGCCAAGCACCACCGAACGCAACGCTGTACAATCCTTGAAAGCCTCGTCAAGAATATCCACGACGGCATATTCTGCACCACCGGCACTGACTGCCGCCGGTATTATGATATCGCCCGAATAGGGCAAAATGCTCTTAGTGACAGTGGCGCTTTTTTTTGCACTGTCAAGCAGATAGGTTATATTGTCAACAACTGTAATCATATTTTCACGGAATAAGCAGCGAACTGTCGCCGTAACTCAAAAAACGGAAATCGTGCCCAAGCGCATAGTCATATATACTGCGCCAGTTGCCATTTACAAAGGCCGACACAAGCAGCAGCAGTGTGCTTTTGGGCTGATGGAAATTTGTAACAATGGCATTCACTATGCGGAACTTATAGCCAGGAGCAATCATTATCTGCGTATGGGCATGCACTCTGTCAAGTCCATTGCGCTCCATCCATGCCGAAAGTGCGCCAAGCGCCTCAACCGTGCTCAGCAAATGCTCGCGGTTATACGGCGTCCACTGCCCCACATGTAGTTCATCGGGATGCAAACCTGGATTCTCGGCCACCTGCTCGCCAAGGAAATAGAGGCTCTCAAGAGTGCGCACCGATGTTGTGCCAACAGCAACAGCGCAGCCTCCGGTAGCAATAATCTTTTCTATAAGCTCCTTGCGCACCTCAATATACTCCTCATGCATGTCGTGACCGGAAATAAGCTCGCTCTTCACAGGCTTGAAAGTTCCCGCGCCTACATGCAGGGTAACCTCCTCGCGCTGGACACCGGCAGCTGTAAGCGCATCAAGCACAGCCGGAGTAAAGTGAAGCCCCGCTGTGGGAGCGGCAACAGAACCCTTGACCTTTGAATAGACAGTCTGATAAGTACGCGAATCGCTCTCTTCGGTCTTTCTGTTCAAATAGGGAGGAATGGGCAGTTCTCCAGCAGCCTCAAGAAGTTCGGCAAACGACACCCCGCCGTCCCACGAAAAGCGCACATGATTCACTGCCGCAGCATCTCCTACACGCTCAACCGACAATGTAATATCCTTGCCGGCCACCTCAATTCTCTGCGACAGCACACCACCCTTCCAGCGATTGGAGTTTCCAACAAGGCACTGCCACACACACTCCTTTGTCTCAAGGAATATCTGCTGATAGTCACATGGCTGCTCCGGTTCAAGGCAGAACACCTCAATCTGCGCACCGGTCTCCTTGCGGAAGCGAAGGCGCGCCTGAATTACCTTGGTATTATTGAACACCATTAGCGCCCCCTGCGGTATATACCGCGGAAGAGCGGAAAAAACATCCTCACTTACACTGCCGCCATTGTAAAGCAACAGCTTAGATGTATCACGCTCAGCAAGCGGATACTTAGCAATCCTCTCATCAGGCAGCGGATAATCATAATCCGCAATGGCTATATTCTGAATTTCCTTTATCATAAAAACTATCTTTGCACAGTAGTGCGCTACTGTGCAAAGATAGTTAAAGTTATGCATTTTAGCATCATCAAACAGAGGTAAACCTCTAATAAGCGCATTCTTCGGCTCAACATAAGCCACAAAAATCTTTCACATTTAATTTAAGCATATACAAAAAACAAGGACAGACCGCGGTCTGTCCTTGTCTATTAGCTGTTTGTTATTTTGAAAAGTGCAAATGCAAGGCCCGCGAAACTCTTGAGAACAGTAGTTCAGTGACCTGAAGACTGTTTACAAAAATGGGCAAAACGCAGCAGATGCCTTTTTAAAAAACAAATTAAGCAAGCTTGTTATCAGAACCAAGCACGTTCACAATCTTGTGAATGTACTGCTTCTTCATGTTCTCGCGAGCAGGACCGAGATACTTTCTTGGGTCAAACTCAGCAGGATTTGTTGCAAATACCTCACGGATAGCAGCAGTCATTGCAAGACGGCTGTCGCTGTCGATGTTGATTTTGCAAACTGCGAGAGAAGCAGCCTTGCGGAGTTCCTCTTCAGGAATACCGATAGCATCCTTCAATGCGCCGCCGTACTTGTTGATTGTCTCAACCTCCTCCTGTGGAACTGAAGAAGAACCGTGGAGAACGATTGGGAAACCGGGGAGCTCCTTCATACAGCCCTCGAGCACGTCAAATGCCAATGGGGGAGGAACAAGAACACCCTTCTCGTTGCGTGTGCACTGCTCGGGCTTGAACTTGTTTGCACCGTGAGAAGTACCGATTGAGATAGCCAAGCTGTCGCAGCCGGTCTTTGTAACGAAGTCAACAACCTCCTCAGGACGTGTATAAGTGTGATGCTCAGCAACTACGTCATCCTCAACACCTGCAAGGATACCGAGCTCTCCCTCAACAGTAACACCGTACTGGTGAGCGTACTCAACAACCTTCTTTGTGAGAGCAACATTCTCCTCGTATGGAAGGTGTGAACCGTCAATCATAACTGAAGAGAAGCCCATGTCGATACATGACTTGCAGAGCTCGAAAGAGTTTCCGTGGTCAAGGTGAAGAACAATCTCAGGATTTGTGCAGCCAAGTTCCTTTGCGTACTCTACTGCACCCTCGGCCATGTAACGGAGAAGTGTCTGGTTAGCATACTTGCGGGCACCGCTTGATACCTGAAGGATAACCGGAGACTTTGTCTCAACAGCAGCCATGATGATAGCCTGGAGCTGCTCCATGTTGTTGAAGTTGAATGCAGGAATTGCATAACCGCCCTTCATTGCCTTTGCAAACATCTCCTTAGTGTTTACAAGACCTAATTCTTTGTAATTTACCATAGTTATTGTATTAAAATAATGAATTAAACATCCGCTTTTTATACCTAAACGGTAATTCTCTGCAAATTTAGTAATTTATTTCATTATAGCGCTATATTGCCCTAAAAAAAAACGCATAGCAAAAATTTACATGCCACAGGCGTCAGTTTTTGCCTAAAAATACTATTTTTGCAGAAATAGACCTAAGCTAACAGATAAAGCAATATATTATGTATATCATTGGAATTGCAGGCGGAACTGCATCAGGAAAAACCACAGTTGTAAAGGAAATTGTAAATTCATTGCCCGAAGGGTCGGTGGCAGTGATACCGCAGGACTCATACTACAAGGACAGCAGCCATGTTCCCGTAGAGGAGCGCCAGTTCATAAACTTTGACCACCCCGACGCTTTTGACTGGGAGCTGCTGGTGGAGCAGATTGCTATGCTGCGCAAAGGCATGCCGATAGAGCAGCCAACATACTCCTACATCACATGCACGCGCCAGCCCGAAACAGTGCACATTGAGCCTAAAGAGGTTATAATAATTGAGGGAATCATGGCTCTGGCAGAACCTGTGCTGCGCGAGCTCATGGACCTGAAAATATTCGTTGATGCCGATGCCGACGACCGCCTTATACGCCTAATCAGGCGCGACATCATTGAGCGCGGACGCACACCGGAAACTGTAATATCAAGATATGAGCGCATTGTAAAGCAGATGCATTGGGAATTCATTGAACCGACAAAGAAGTTTGCCGATATAATAATCCCTCAGGGCGGCAACAACGAAAAGGCTATCCAGGCGCTGCAAATGTCAATAAAGTACTTCCTTAATTAGCCAATGAGAAAAAGGGACTTCATATACCCCACTCTGCTTCTGCTGCTCTTTGCCTTTATGACAGCCGGAGGCAATGCCATTTTCGGATACTCCCCGCCGGAAAAGCACGCAGATATTGAAAATGAGACTCCCCAGCCTGAATACGAATACATCTCTGCGTATGCAAGAATATCCGATTATGACGGCTACTTCAGGATGGCTGCCGACAGCATAGGCATCGAATGGACACTGATAGCAGCCATCGCATATACCGAATCGCGCTTCGACAGCACTGCCGTATCGGGCGTAGGAGCGCGCGGAGTTATGCAGATGATGCCTGTAACGCTAAGAGGGCTCGAGGTTCCCGATTCGCTCCATGCCGACAACCATTCAAACATTCACGCATCGGCAAGATACATCAAGCAGCTTTTTAACATGTACCGGCACATAAAGAACTATGATGAGATTATAAATTTTGTACTGGCATCGTACAATGCCGGATACGGACATATAAACGATGCAATGCGCCTTGCCCGCAAATATGGGCACAAGCATCACGTCTGGCACTCAAGCGTTGATTCATTCCTAATCAAGAAAAGCCTGCCTGAATATTACACCGACAGTGTATGCCGAAACGGCAAGTTCAGCGACTGGAAGCAGACGCTTTCATTTGTAAACAAAGTAAAGCGGAACTGGAAAAAGTTCAACAACAGGCAAAATGAATACCGCGATTCAATAAATGCCCTAATAGCCACAGACCCATTAAAGAGAATTGCATTCTAAGAAATTCCTGCAAGAAAGATTAACAACGAGGCTGCTAAATATTTAGCAGCCTCGTTGTTGTGGAGATGAATAAAAAGATGCAGTTCAAGGCTTGCGCAACGCAAGGAATACACTTTTCTTCTAAATTATTTGCTAAGAAGCTGTTTGAATTTATATTGCCAATTTTTTTATAGAGCAAAAATAGTATGTTTTTTTATTTTTTAAGGGCGCATAGCGGGCTATGCAACCGCAAAAAAAAAGAAAACAGGCATTTTTGAATATAAAAAATGGCGAAACAAACAATGCGGCTTCAATAAGAAAAATATTTTTTAGAAATTCAAACAGCTTCTAATACCAGTAATAATCGCTTTGCGAATCTGAACTATTCCGTTTTTTCATTTCAACATTCAACTTATAAGGCCCTGATATGAAATGATCATCAAATTTCACATCTTCATATCCCGATTTTATAATCCTGACAGACTTATAAGAATTTGGCTCTAATGTATATTCCAACGGAGTTGTTCCAACATAGTCATCCTCTACATACACCTCAGCGCCGCTTGGGTTTGAAGTTATCTTAAGGAGCGGCTTCTCAACATCAGAGTACTCATTTACGGCCTCCTCGTACATTGTTTCCGCATCCTCCACCCTGTTATCAACAACAAGACATCTTATTAAATAAAAGCCTCCAATGAGAACAACTGCAGCAACAACTGCAACAAGCAGAATCTTAAGAGCCCTTGAGTTCTCGGCTATACCATTCTTCAACTGTTTCCTTACATGGGATAAGTCCGGCATTTTCTTTTCAAACGGCTTTTTCCAAACTGGCTGCTCTACAACAGTTCTTTCGCTTCCGCTCCTGTTTTCATCAGGTGAAACTTTATTTTCGGAAGCTGAAATCCGTGTTGTCTCAGCAGTGTCAACAGTCTCAACAGCAACCTCAGTTTCTTTATCTTCCAGCGGTTCTTTACAGTCCAGCAGCTTAAGGAACTCAGCCACGCTCTGCGGCCTGTCCTTTTTGCGCGGCTGCATAGCTGCAACTATTGCCTCACGCACCGGCTTTGATATATTATCGGGCAATTCGGGCAACCCTTCGTCATGAACAAAACTTGCCTCGGGCGGTGTAAGACGAGTAAGCAGCTTATACAAAGTCGCTCCGAGAGAGTAAATATCAGTTGCAGGAGAGAAACTTCCTACTCCATTGCTTGTGTATTGCTCAAGGGGCGCATATCCATGGCTTATGCCCACCGGAGTGGTACTTGTCTGCATGCCCTTTTCATCATACTGCTTTGCGAGGCCAAAGTCTATCAAAACCGCCTCACCAACTGAATTAAGCAGCACATTAGCAGGCTTGACATCAAGATGCATCATGTTCCTTGAATGCAAATACTCCAAAGCCGATGCCAGCTGGCGTATATAAACCAATGCCTCCTCTTCGGCAAGAGGCTTATTGCTTACTTTTTCAGAAAGAGAGCCTCCCGCGTGATATTCCATCACATAATAGGCAGTATTGTTGTCCTCAAAAATATCAATCACGGAGATTATATTCTTGTGCGACAGCTTTGCTATGCTTTGCGCTTCCTTAATAAACTTTGTGCGGAAGCGCTCCACAATCGCTGAGCTTGACTGGGATAGCGTATAAACGCCCGAAGTGTCAGAATCGCGGTTGCACAGGCTCTTCATGAAAAACTCCTTGATAGCGACTTTGCGCTCAAGCCCACTCTGGACGCCAAGATATGTTATGCCAAATCCGCCCTGGCCTAACTCCTTTTCTATCCTGTATCTGCCATTCTGCAACAGAGAACCCGGTTTAAGTATCATAGTATTCTATTGATTTAGTTCTGTTTAAGAAGCTGTTTGAATTTATTTTACTTGCTAAGCTGCTCATGCATTGCCGCAGCTGCGCGACGGCCGTCACCCATTGCAAGGATAACCGTTGCGCCACCGCGCACGATGTCGCCTCCGGCATAAATGAAAGGTATTGATGACTGCATATTCTCATTTACAGCAATAGTGTTCTTGCGGCCAAGCTCAAGCCCTTCAACTGATGTCGGTACAAGAGGATTAGGAGCTACACCCACTGAAACCACAGCCATGTCAATGTCAATAGTCTCTATTGCGCCCTCTACCGGCACAGGCGAACGGCGTCCTGATGCATCAGGCTCGCCAAGCTCCATCTTCTGCAGAACAATCTGCTTGACACAGCCTTTTTCATCGGCTATATACTCAATAGGATTATGCAGGGTAAGGAACTCCACGCCCTCCTCCTTAGCATGCTTAACCTCCTCAAGGCGCGCCGGCATTTCGGCCTCGCTGCGGCGATATATAATCATTGCCTTCTCAGCACCAAGACGCAGGGCTGTGCGCACTGAGTCCATAGCAGTATTTCCGCCGCCAATTACTGCTACACGCTTGCCAATATGCATTGGTGTATCAGTTTCGGGGTTTGATGCATCCATCAGGTTCACGCGGGTAAGATACTCGTTTGAAGAGAGAATGTTGATTGAATTCTCGCCGGGGATATTCATGAAGTTAGGCAATCCTGCACCCGATGCAACAAACACGCCCTGATAGCCTTCGTCCTGCAACTGCGCAATAGAGATTGTCTTGCCCACTACACAGTCCTTTACAAACTCAACGCCCATTGCGCGCAGATTCTCAATCTCATGCTCAACAATAGAGTTTGGCAAGCGGAATTCGGGAATGCCATACTTTAGCACGCCGCCAATCTCATGCAGAGCCTCAAACACAGTAACGCTGTAACCGAGCTTTGCCATGTCACCGGCAAATGAAAGACCCGCAGGGCCTGAACCCACAACAGCAACCTTCTTGCCGTTTGAAGCTGCCACCTGAGGAGCCGGCATCTCGCCGCTCTCGCGTGCATAATCGGCAGCAAAGCGCTCAAGCGCACCAATGGCAACTGCCTTGTGACCCATCTTCAGGTGGATGCACTGGCTCTCGCACTGCTTCTCCTGCGGACATACACGGCCGCACACTGCCGGCAGCGAACTTGTCATCTTGAGCACCTGGGCAGCCTTTACAAACTCGCCGCGCTCAATATTCTTAATGAATGAAGGTATCTTTATGCTTACCGGACAGCCTTCCATACAAGCAGGCTTCGGACAGTCAAGACAACGCTGCGCCTCTACAAGAGCCATCTCCTTTGTAAGGCCGGTATTTACCTCCTCGCGCAGTTTTGTGGCACGGTATGCCGGTTCAAGTTCCGGCATCGGACAGCGCTCAATTGCAGTGCGCTCCTTTGGCTTCATCTTGCCACGGAGCTCCACACGCCATGCAGCATCGCGGTTAGTGAGGTCGTCGCATTCGCTTGCGCACTCCTCCGCCGCGCCAAGTTTCTCAAGTTCGTGCGCCTCTTCGGTCTTGAACGAGCCAAGGCGCTGCATCATGCCGTCAAAATCAACCTGATGACCGTCAAATTCCGGGCCGTCAACACAAACAAACTTTGTCTTTCCGCCAACAGTCACGCGGCAGGCACCGCACATGCCGGTACCGTCCACCATAATAGTGTTCAGCGAAACAACGGTAGGAATTTCGTACTGTTTGGTGAGCTTGCAGACGAACTTCATCATTATTGCAGGACCGATAGCCACGCAGTGGTCAACCTTCTCGCGCTTGATAACACGCTCAATACCTTCGGTAACAAGGCCCTTATCGCCGTACGAGCCGTCATCGGTCATTATGATAACCTCGTCAGAGACCTCGCGCACCTCCTTCTCAAGAATGATAAGGTCTTTTGAGCGGCCTGCAAGAACCGAAATCACACGGTTGCCGGCCTTTTTAAGCGCTGCCGCGATAGGGAGCATAGGCGCAACGCCCACACCGCCTCCGGCGCATACTACAGTACCGAATTTCTCAATGTGGGTTGCCTGGCCAAGCGGGCCTACAACGTCTGTGATATAATCGCCCTCATTGAGGTCGCAAACACGGCTTGAGCTGAGACCCACCTTTTGAATAACCAAGGTTATGAGCCCCTTTTCAGGGTCGGCATGCGCAATGGTAAGAGGAATGCGCTCGCCCTTCTCGCCAACACGGAGAATCACAAAATTACCGGCTCTGTATGCCTTTGCAATGAGCGGAGCCTCAACACGCAGACGGAAAACCTTTTCCGAAAACTGCTCTTTCGATACTATCTTGTACATAATTTTACCAATTTCCACAAATTCAATATAAAGTTCAATAAAAGTGGGATAACAAGGCTTGCAGCAAAGGCGGAAACCGGAGTTTGCTGAGCGCAAATGAGGACTTACGCCTTACCGCGCAACGCAGTTATCACCTTTTTATGGACTTAGTCTATAATCTCAAACCCGCAATATGGCACCAATGCTGCCGGTATGCGTATGCCCTCAGGCGTCTGGTTGTTCTCAAGGAGCGCAGCAACTATGCGCGGGAGAGCAAGAGCCGAGCCATTGAGAGTGTGGCAGAGTTCGGTTTTCTTGTCGGCATTGCGGTAACGGCACTTAAGGCGGTTAGCCTGGTAGCTGTCGAAGTTAGAAACCGATGAAACCTCAAGCCAGCGCTGCTGAGCCTCTGAATATACCTCAAAGTCAAAGCAGAGAGCAGCAGTAAAGCTCATATCGCCGCCGCAAAGACGGAGAATGCGGTAAGGAAGCTCAAGTTTCTTAAGCAAGCCCTCAACATGCTCAAGCATCTCCTTGTGCGACTCCTTGCTGTGCTCGGGAGTGTCAATGCGGACAATCTCCACCTTTGAGAACTCGTGCAGACGGTTCAAGCCGCGAACATCCTTTCCGTATGAACCTGCCTCGCGACGGAAGCACTGTGTATATGCGCAGTTCTTGATTGGGAGCTGTTTCTCATCAAGGATAACATCGCGGTAGATATTTGTCACAGGAACTTCCGCTGTAGGGATAAGATAGAGGTCGTCAAGGTCGCAGTGATACATCTGACCCTCCTTATCGGGGAGCTGGCCTGTACCATAGCCCGATGCTGCATTCACAACAGTAGGAGGCATAATCTCAACATATCCTGCCTTGCGTGCCTCGTCAAGGAAGAAGTTGATGAGCGCGCGCTGCAGCTGAGCGCCCTTGCCTTTGTAGACAGGGAATCCTGCACCGGTAATCTTCACGCCAAGGTCAAAGTCAATGAGGTCGTACTTCTTTGCAAGTTCCCAGTGAGGAAGCGCATTCTCAGGAAGCACAGTCTCTGTTCCGCCTGTTTTCTCAACAACATTGTCTTCGGCAACCGCGCCCTCGGGAACTTCGTCGTATGGGATATTAGGTATAGTGTAAAGCAGCTGCTGGAGCTCATCGGCTGCGGCATCCATTCTTGCCTGAAGCTCGGCAGCCTTTGTCTTTAGAACTGCAACCTCAGCCTTAACGGCATTAGCCTCATCTACAGCCTGCGACTTCATCAACTGGCCCACCTTTGCGGCAAGCTGCTTGTTCTGTGCAAGCATATTGTCAAGTTCAAGCTGGGCAGCACGGCGCGCCTTGTCAAGTTCAAGAACCTTTTCTATTGTCTCCTTAGCATTCTTGAAATGCTTTTTCTCCAAACCCTTGAGCACCTTCTCTGTCTCCTGGGCAATAATTTTCAATGTTAGCATGATATATAGTTTTAATAATTTACAAAATTACGTTTGGCGCGAGCCTGGCAGCCACCTGCTTTCCTGCCGGCAAAACAGCACTGCCAGCAAGCGAAACTACAGACTTTTAAATTACAAAAATACAACTATTTTTAGAATTTATTAGGATTTAGGACAAAAATATTATGGTACTGCTTATTTTTATGCCTATCATTTTAAAGGAAAACGGCAGGACTACCCCACACCAAGGTCAGTATTCCCCACAAGCACCTCTATTGAGGGAATATCCTTTATTTCGGGATAGACGGAATCCATAAACCAGGCAGCAAGTTCATCGGAGCGCTTCACCTTTGTGCCGTTGTTGCAGAAGAGATTAACGCTGAAATATTCAAAATGGCGGCGGGCGGTTGCAATATCAGCAACAATACGCTCCTTGCTGTCATCATCGGTGCAGCAAAGAAGGCACACGCCCCTGAAATATTGCGCCACATCCCCGGGCGTCACCCAAGAAGGCACGCCCTTGTTCCACCGCGCGCGCTGCTCAGGGTCAAAGCTTTCAATCCCGCAGCGGAATTTAACTTCGGCAGGAGCAAACCGGGATGCGAAATCAGCAAGCCTGTTCCTGTACATAAAATGCGCCTCGAACCACAATGTATGTATTCCCTTTGAGTGCACAATCTCTTTTATAAAATCAACCGTACGCTCGTCAAGTTCCATAGCCGAGCCCGAATTTATTATGTCAAGCACGCCATACTCTCCTGTCACCCTCTCAAGCACCGCCTTGTTTACCGCAAAAGAATCAGGGCCCACATCCTCATGATAGTCGCAGAATGTGCAGCCGCGCCACCGGCATCCCTGCCCCTGAAGAAGCACGAACTCGCGCGGCATTTTAGCATGTATAAGAGAATATCTATCCATTATGCCTTTCATTAAGAATCTTTCGCTTGAGCAGCACTATAAGCGCGTAAGCCATGGGAGTGCCGAACAGCACCTCTATAAACAGCTTCATGAAATACTGCAGAGCAATCATCAGCAGCAGGTCGTGCATAGTCACAACACCGGCAAAGGCTATGAGCACAAAGGGCAGCGTATCGAACAGATACCCCACTGCAGAGCTGCCTATCGTGCGCACCCAAAGACGGCGGCCTCGTGTCTTTTCCTTGATTCTCTCCATCAGCCAGGCATTGGAAAGCTCGCCAAGCAGGAAACCGGTCAAAGAGCCTATCACAATGCGCGGAACGTATGTAAATATAGTATTATAGGCATTGGCCGTTTCATCAAGATAATCGGGCGAAGGCATCCACACTCCCACCTGGGTGGAGACTACCATGCAAATATTGCACACAAAGGTAATCCATATAACCTTGCGCGCTGTGCGATAGCCCCAAATTTCAGTGAGCACATCGCCAAGCATATATGCAAAAGGGAATGTTATTGTACCCGCATCAAAACAGAAGATGCCAAAAATAGAGACAATTTTTACGGCCATCACATTCGACACCAGATAGAGCGTCACAAAAAGAGCCGTTACGACCATCAGCGGCGTATCGCCGCCTGTTCGGTTTTTGAAAGGGTTTTCCGATACCTTGTTCATATTTCAAATATTAAGAGGCTTCACAAACAGCCATGCAAATCTGCCGCCGGCGGGCAGAAAAGCCATTATTCAATCATTCAAAGCTGCGCAGAAGAGCTATTTCTTCGGCCCAGCGGGTTTCATCGGGAGTTTCAAGAATAATTGGCATATTATCGAAGCGCGAATCCTTCATGAATCTCTTGAAGAAATCAATTCCAAGCAGCCCTATTCCTACATTATCGTGGCGGTCAACGCGCGAGGCAAGAGGTTTCTTGGTGTCATTCAAATGAATAGCCTTCAGATACTCAAAGCCCACCACCCGCTCAAACTCCTCAAACACAGCATCATAACCGGCAACTATATCATAACCCGCCGAATAAATGTGGCAAGTGTCAATGCAGACGCCAACGCGGCTCTTGTCGTCAATGCGGTCAATAAGATAACGCAGTTCCTCAAGCCTGTTGCCCACATTGCTGCCCTGCCCCGCAGTATTCTCTATAACTGCAGTAACGCCTTCGGTCATTGAGAGCGCCAAATTGATATTCGCTGCAATTGAATCAAGGCACTGTTCTACAGAAACCTTGTTCAAATGGCTGCCGGGATGGAAATTGAGCATTTTAAGGCCAAGCTGCTCACAGCGCTTCATTTCATCGATGAACGCAGCGCGCGACTTCTGCTGCGCCTCATCATCGGGATTGCCCAAGTTTATAAGATAACTGTCATGCGGAAGAATGAATTCAGGCTCAAAAAGACCTTTCTTGCAATTTTCCTTGAAAAGTTCAATGCTTTTTGCAGTGAGAGGCGCAGAGACCCACTGACGCTGGTTCTTTGTAAAAAGAGCAAACGCATTAGCACCTACAGCGGCAGCGTTTAGTGGAGCATTCTCCACACCGCCCGAGGCGGAAACATGAGGACCAATATATTTCATATTTTTTATTCTAACATACCGGCATGCCGGAAAAACAACTGCGCAAAGTTAGAAAAAAATACCGGAAAACCTATACACGCCGGGCATGAAAACACACGCTAACCCTTAATATGTTTCTCATGTTTCTTACTCCACAACGGCGAAAGCAATATAACTGCTGTCTGCATCAACAGGCGAAAGGTTCAAATAGCCTTTCTCAATCTTGCCGTCACGCACTACAAGAGGATATTTCACGCGGTTTGCACAATGAAGTTCATGCGCTTCGCCCCTGTTGCGGAAATAAGCCACATTGAAACGGCCTGTCTTTCCCGGCCCTGCAAACTTATTATGGAAGATGCGCGATACGACACCCATATTCATCCTTAAATTCAGTTCCACGCACGGATTCAAGCGGCAACCCCCGCCGCTGTCATATATCATCATGTCAACGCCCAAATAGCCGCGGTAACCGCTGCCGGCAATCAGCCCCGTGAGCACCCTCTGCATCTGCGTCCTTACATTTTCAACAGTCCCGGCCGGCAAATAAGCCGAAAGGATTCGTTCAATATCCTCGTCACAAAGCAGCAGATTGCCCGAATAAGAGCCCTTCTGCGCCTCAAACAACGAATATCCCACAAAGGAAACCTCATCGGCAGAGGCAAAAAACTCCATGGCAAACTCCCTTGCCGAATTAAGAAAATGCTCGCACACAACACCGCCCTGACGCCTTATTACTCCTTTATAAAAATGCTCTAACGGAACTTCCACCCGGCCAAGCCCCCATGCAATGCCCTTTCCGCTGCCCGACCACGGCGCTTTTACAACGCTGCGGGGCATGCTGCTGACAAAAGCCGCAACATCATCGGGAGAAGTGGCATAGATGGGGAGCTCAGGAATATCAACCCCCATTTTTGAAAGTTCCCCAAGAATAGCTATTGAAGACCGCCTGTTTGACAAACGGCGAACATTGCCAATAACACTGTCACCGGGCAGAATATTTTCATTTACGCCCATTGCCTTAAAGCGCCTGAGCATCTGGCTGCTCCAGCCCCAAGGGCGGCACTCCGCAAACGGCAAGAAGCCAACAGAGGTGCATGCCTTTGGCAAAGGAAAGAGTTCCGACATTTCGGAATGATACTTTAAATGCCTGTCATCGGGAATGAACACATAATCATCGGCACTTGCATACCAAAGAGGGAGTGAAGCAAGGTCATAAGCAATGCGCACCGCTGCCGGCGGAGGAGAATAGTTCGCATTGCCATCGGCAAGCGCAAGGTCATTTTCGGGATTGAACAGATGGAGTATCACAAGCGCACGCGGGAACTATTCTGTAAGGATTCTTTCAGTCTCGCCGAATTCCCCCTCGTCAATATACTTTCCACTCTCAACAATAGTCTTAAAGTTGATAGGAATTGACATTTCAGCAGGAACAGGCTTGCCGTTACGCTTGCCCGGTTTCCAATACTTCATCTTCTTAACCACGCGAACTGCCTCCTCGTCCAGTGACTTTGACACAGAGCGCAGCACTCTGACGCCGCTTACATAGCCATCCATGCCCACTGTAAAGCCAATGAGCACCTCGCCTATTTCACGGTTCTTCCTTGCCTCATCGGGGTAGTTGAGTTCGCTAAGCAGAAATTTATGCAAGGCAGCAGTTCCACCGGGATATTCAGGCATAACAATCTTGTCGCGCGACTGCGCTGAAACCGATGCAACAGAGAGCGACACCAGCGCTGCAAACAGAAAAAGGACTTTTTTCATATTATCATTTCATTTTAGAAGCTGTTTAAATTTCAACACAAAACATATTCACCGTCGCGGCAAAATTACCACAATTAGCACAACCATCAAAATAAAAATAAAAAAACACGCCGTTTTCTTGGAAATAAAAAAGAATATTCCTACCTTTGCATCGCTTTTGGGAAACCAACAGCAACATGGTGGTTGTAGTTCAGCTGGTTAGAGCGTCAGATTGTGGTTCTGAATGTCGTGGGTTCGAATCCCATCAACCACCCGCAAAGAGAGAAGCATTTGTTTCTCTCTTTTTATTTTTTATCCTTATTCCGCGCAGTAGAGCCTGCCCTGCCAGGTGTTACGCTCGCGCATGCGGCGCTTTACCTTGTCCACAAGCTCATGGTTCTTCAGCCCCCAGTCGGGAGCAATGAGCAGTTCCTTTGGCGACTGCGATGCAAAGCGCTCAAGCACAATGCCGGGACGCAAGCGCTCTACATAGTCAATGACAGTCTCAATGTAATCGTCAAGGGCAAACAGAGAAAAATCGCAGGGGCGCTCATTGTATTCATCCGCCATGCGCGTACCGCGTATCAGCTGCAGCTGATGCAGTTTCAATGTCGTCAGCGGCAAGCGGGAGAGGGTTTTTGCCTGCGTCATCAGTTCCTCCCTGCTCTCCCCGGGCAATCCAAGGATAATGTGAGCGCCCACAGGAATGCCACGCCCAGCTGTACGCTCCACCGCATCAACAGCACATGCATAATTGTGTCCGCGGTTAATGCGAAGCAGGGTCTTGTCGTTCACACTCTCAATGCCGTATTCCACAAGCACAAAAGCACGTTTCTGCAATGACACAAGGTAGTCGAGCAGCTCATCGGGCATGCAATCGGGGCGCGTCCCTATGACAATTCCCAAGCAGCCTTCCACCGCAAGAGCCTCTTCGTAGCGCCTTTTAAGATTTTCAAGGGAATCGTATGTATTAGTGTAGGCCTGGAAGTAGGCAAGATAACGCATATCGGGATACTTGTGCGAAAAGAACGAAATGCCTTCAAGCATCTGCTCCCTTACCGGCAGATGCCTGTGACAATAGGCAGGATTGAATGTCTGGTTATTGCAGTAAGTGCATCCGCCACGCCCCACCTTGCCATCCCTGTTAGGGCAGGTGAATCCGCCGTCAAGGGTTATCTTCTGCACCTTGCAGCCGAAAATGCTCTTCAGATAGGCCCCAAACTCATTATAATAAAAAAAATCTCCGCGTTCTTCCATGAGCGCGAAGATAGTGATTTTCCGGTATCCTGCCAACAGGCTGCCTCTACTCTTTCAGCCTTTCCTTGCGAAATTCGCTTGGCGTCATTCCTGTCATGCGCTTGTAGTAACGGCTGAAATAGGACTGGCTGGGGAAATTATACTCGTCGGCAAGTTCCTGAATAGTCTTGCTTGTATATGAAAGTTCCGCCTTCAGCCTTGACGACACCGCCTGGTCAATAATCTCCTTTGCCGAATGACCCGACACCTCGTTGCATACCTCATTGAGATAACCGCTGCTCACCCCAAGAACATTTGCGTAGAAAAGCACCTCACGCGCCTCCATGTACGACTCAATTATTGCTTCAACAAACTTGCGGAAGAGCTCCCTTTTCCTCATAACCACTCCGGGCATGGAAACCTTGTCGCCAAGAACATTCTTTACATAGCTTTCCTGCAGCACAAACATCGCCGCAACCATTTTAGCCGTATACTCCTCAAAGCTATCATAGTCAAGAATGGCCTGAGCCTGCTCAAGCATTGCAAAGAACTGGGCAATCATATCCAAATAGCCTGAATCGTAAGAGACAATCGGCAGCACCTGCATTTTCTTGAAGATATTTGCATTGAGATTCGCGAACATTGGAGAAATCACATTATTTGTGAGCAGCAGCACCTTGCCGTTGAAGTCATCACTCTTGCCAATAAATGTAACAATATCCAGCGGCTTGAGAATCAGCACTGAATTCTTTTTGAATTTGTACACAACATAGTTTATCTCCACCTCCATCTCGCCACTAGTACACAATGCAATTATAACATGGTTGCTTCGCAGAGAACTGAACAAAGGGTCAGTTGTTGCAAAATCAGCGAGCACTATTTTTTCCGAATTTGTCTCAGCCAAAAATTCTTTCGCACGTTTCATAACAATTTGATTTTGGAAACAAATTTAAAACACAGAAAGATACAAAACCAAATTTTACCGCGAAAATGGAAAATACGCGATAGAATATGTAATGAAAGCTATATTATAATTTCATAATTTTGCATTGGTTAACAATTACTATGAAAACAAGCCGTATAAAACTGTTGTACCTTATAATTACGCTCATAATCCTGAGCGGATGCGACATGCTCGGATACCACCCTTATGACTGCAAGATTGAGGGCGAGACCGGCTTGACGCTCAAGAACATTGAGAAGATTGAAGCAAAGGAGTACGGCGACACACTGCGCTTTGCGGTAATAAGCGACACCCAGCGCTGGTATGACGACCTCAACGATGCCGTGCGGGCTATAAACAGCCACAGCGAAATATCATTTGTAATCAACTGCGGCGACCTGTCCGATTTTGGCGCAACCGACGAATTCATGTGGCAACGCGATATTATGCAGCGCCTTAAGATGCCCTATATATGCATAATAGGCAATCACGACATGATTGGCACAGGAGAAAGCGCATACAAGGAGATATTCGGCAGCCTCAACTTCACATTCAAGGGAGGGAGAACCCTCTTTGTATGCCTTAACACAAATGCCCTGGAGGAGAAGTACATGGACGAAGCGCCCGACTTCAAATTCCTTCAGGACGCGCTCGACATGCACCGCGATGATGTTGACAACACATTCGTGGTGATACACGCCCAGCCGGGTTCGGAGCAGTTCAACAACAATGTAAAAGAGCAGTTTCACAATTTCATACAAAAATTCCCGGGACTGCAATGCTGCCTTTCGGGACACGGACACACCTACCGCGACGAGGCGCTTTTCAACGACAGCATACATTATATAATGTGCCCCTGCATACACAAAAGGGAATTCTTCATATTCACAGCAGCAAACGGAAACTACAGTTATGAAAGAGTGGGATTTTAAACACATAATTGCGTTTGCGCTGCTGCTATTAGCCATTATCCCCCAGCCAGCGAGCGCCATGGACACGACAGAGAAAAAGAGTGGCAGCAAAGCGCATAAAACCATAAAGGCGGACAGAGGCAAATGGTACCGTGCGCTTGTCCCTAAAAGCATCGTTGCGCAATATGCCGGCAACATTGGAGCAGTTTCGGCCGGTGTTGAATGGAGTTACGGCAAGAACGGACGCTGGGGAACATCTATTCTCTTCGGCTGCATACCGCGCTACTATTCAAGCTGCTCCAAAGCAACGACAACCCTCAAGCAGCGCTTCACGCCATACACCATTGACATTAACGAGCATATTGTATTCAAGCCCTTTGAGTGCGGACTGTTCCTCAACACCATAATGAACGGAGAGTTCTGGGTAAAAGCGCCAAGCAAATACCCCGACGGATATTACGGATTCGCAACAAGAGTAAGGACAAACATCTACATAGGCCAGCGCCTCGACCTGCTTCTCCCCGAAAAGTACAGCGAGCAGATAAAGTCCCTTTCCCTGTACTACGAACTGAGCACATGCGACTTTCACATTGTAAGCTACGCCACCAACAGCAAATATCTCGACTTAGGCGACCTCTTCTGCTTGGGATTAGGCATGAAGGTGAATTTTTAAGAAAATTTGAGAAAAAAGTTCCCCGTCCAATAAAAAACGAGGCAAAAATCATTCTTATTCAAATAAAAATCACTACCTTTGCGCCGCTAATACGAGATATTGGCTAACTCAAATCATTAATCCATTAAAAAAATTAGAAAATGGCAACAAAAATCAGACTTCAGAGAAGAGGCCGTAAGCACTACGCATTCTACTCTATCGTGATTGCAGATTCGAGATCTCCACGTGATGGAAAGTTCACCGAGAAAATCGGTACTTACAACCCTAACACAAACCCTGCTACTGTAGAGCTGAACTTCGAAAGAGCATTGTGGTGGGTTAACAACGGTGCTACTCCTACTGACACAGTACGCGGCATCCTTTCACGCGAGGGCGTTTATCTTATGAAGCACCTCCAGGGCGGCGTTAAGAAGGGCGCATTTGACGAGGCTGCAGCTCAGGCAAAGTTCGATGCTTGGAAGACAGCTAAGGCAAACACACTCAACGGTATCAAGAGCACCGAGGAGCAGGCTAAGCGTGACGCTAAGAAGGCACGTTTGGAGGCAGAGAAAGAGGTTAATGCAGCTATTGCAAAGAAGGTGGCAGACAAGAAGGCTGCCGAGGCTCTTGCAAAGGCTGAGGCAGAGGCTGCAGCTGCTGCCGAGGCTGCTGAAGCAACAGAGGCTCCCGCTGAGGAGGCTGCTGAAGCTCCTGCAGAGGCTTAATCCTTTACCCTCTCAAAGGGGTGCAGTAATGCACAAGATAAGCGGACAACCGGAAAGGTTGCCCGCTTTTTCTGTCAATGGACTGAAGAATCCTCATAGACGCTCCTTAAATTTCCAAAAAATATTCTTATTATTGAAGCCGAATGTTTCGCCGATAGCAATAATTGGACTATTTTTGCTCTGTAAAAAAACTTTGCGATATAAATTCAACAGACTCTAAGAAGAAATGAAGAAAGCGCTTATTGCAGTTGCCGCACTACTCTCCATTGTTTCATGCGGAGAGGACAGGACATACGAATATCTTGAAAAGACTGAAGAGAACCAATGGATATTCTCAACAATGAAAGCAGAATACCTTTGGGCCGATGAAATAAAGACACCCGAACGCAAGTCATTCTTTGACAGCGAGAGCAAGTTTTTCGCCTCGCTGCTCAATGCGGGCGACAAAGTATCGTATTTCACCGACACCGTGCAGAGCGGCTCTTATGGGCTCACCTGCGCCATTATGCGCGACCCGCTTGGAGAAAAGCCGAGCAAGTACTACGCGCTTGTACTTTTCGCAGACGACAACTCCCCGGCGGCAATATCAGGGATAAAGCGCGGAACATGGATTTCGGCCATTGACGGCAAAAGCCTCTCATCGTCAAGCGGCAATCAGTTGAAATCAGGCGAAGCAAAAGTTATAGCAACTGAAACAATTGACTTTGACGACGAGGCCATGAAATACTTCTGGACAACGGGCGACACCATCACACTCCAGCCCTCGTCAACATACAGCAGCAACGCAATACACACCGATACCATATTCAATGTACGTTCAAGCAAAATAGGCTACATAGCACTGAACAATTTCAACGGCGCCGACTTTGCAAGCCGCATTGAAAACACCCTGCTTGGATTTGAAGCCGAAAGCGCAACAGAAATAATACTCGACCTGCGCTACTGCAATGGCGGTTCAATTGAAAATGCCGCAAAAGCAGCAAGCATGCTTGTTCCCTCAACCCTTAAAGGCACTCCATTTGCAACGCTCAAAGGAAACAGCCTGCATGCCGACACTGTATATAACTACACCGGTGCCACAGCAAACATCAGCGACAAGAAACTGTACATTGTAACCGGCAAGAGAACAAGAGGCACAGCCGAACTTTTTGCAGCATCGGCAAACGCATCGCGCGGCAGGCACGAAGTGCTGCTTATAGGAGAGAGCAGCGCCGGCGAGGGGCTTATGACAAAGAGGATTGAATCGCCATTCGGCTTTGCAATAAACCCGGTTACAGCAATAATGTCAGCATCCGATGAGAACGGATTAGAGGGAGGCATACTGCCGGACTACCCTCTTGACGAGCTTGCTGAGATTCAGCACATATATCCCATAGGCAACGAGCAGGAGTATATTTTGCGCTGCATTGAATATCTGATTGTAAACGGGGAAATGCCTTAAGGAAAGTTCTGCAAACTGCACTGCGCAGGTTTTGAGAAGCCCCGGCCCCGCTACATGAACGGCGTTACAAGGGTCACAAGCCAGCCGCAGAATCTGCGCCAGCACGAACGCTTCCTGTATATCTCCTTTGTGAGCCTGTAACTCTTCTGCTTGTCAAGGTCAATGCATCTGTAGAGCTCCTCAGTATCCTCCTTGCCAAAAATAAACAGATTCGTCTCATAGTCGTACATAAGGCTTCGGCTGTTGAGGTTTGCCGAACCAATTGTACAGAACTTGCCGTCAACGCACATAACCTTTGAATGATTGAATCCGCCGGTGTACATATATACCTCCGCACCGCGCTTCATCAGCCTGTATCCGGCACGCCACACCCCATCGGGAATCATTGGAATATCGCCCTTCTCCGACAGTATTATAGTAACCTTCACACCGTCGTCAATGGCCTTTTCAATGGCATCAAGCACAATTGGCATAGGCATAAAGTAAGGACTGGCAATCACTATGCTGTCCTTTGCCGCATGAATAGCGTTGGCGTAGGCGCGGCGCATGCGCTCCGGGGTTCTTCGCGGCCAGCGGTCGACAACAGCAACATCAGCGCCGCCGGTTTCAGCATGCTTGGGGTAATAGGCCTCGCCTTCTATGCGCCCTCCGCCCTCTTCTTCCCACATGTCAAGGAAAATCTTCTGCAGTTCACTAACAGCCTCTCCAGTAACCTTTGAGTGCATGTCGCGCCACTCTCCTATCCCCTCAAGACCCTCAAGGTAGTAATCGGCAACATTTATTCCGCCAATATACCCCACCTTGCCGTCAATGACAACAATTTTGCGGTGGTCTCGCGAAAAGGCATGGTTTATCCAGGGAAATGTAACCGGGTCAAACTTGATAATCTCCACCCCGCGGGTGCGTATAGCCTCCAAGTCCCTTTTCTTCAGCGGGCGGTCGTTTGACATATTGCCGAAAGCATCGAACATCACACGCACCTCAACACCCTCGTTCGCCTTTTTCACAAGACGGCCTATCACAACCTCGTTTATCGAATCGTTGCGGAAATTGAAATACTCAAGATGAATATGGTGCTTTGCCCTGTCAATATCGGCAAGCAGGCTGTCAAACTTCATGTGCGCGCCATTAAGTATAGTAACCCTGTTATTTGAGGTATAAGGTATATTCTCGCTCTTTATATACTCCACGAACGCCGAATCGGAACTCTCATGCTCGCTGCGCTCAATAGCCACAAAGCTGCTGCACGAAGAGATAACCAGCACAAACAAAAAAACAATCCCCACCGGAATCCTACTCATCACACTCATTATTTAAAAAATCTTTCAATACAACGCTCTTTTTCAGAAAAATACTGAATATATAAGTTACACATTTACCGTTCCAGTTCCTTGGCAAGATAAGGCGCGGTGTGCCCCACTCCTTTTGCGGCAACCTCTTCGGGAGTTCCTGTTGCCATTACTACACCGCCGTCACGTCCGCCTTCAGGGCCCATATCTATAATATAGTCGGCCATTTTCACTACATCAAGGTTATGCTCTATTATAACCACAGTGTTGCCTTTGTCCACAAGACGGTTTATCACATTCATAAGCACGCGTATATCCTCAAAATGCAGGCCGGTCGTAGGTTCGTCAAGCAGATAAAGCGTCTTGCCGGTATCACGCTTCGAGAGTTCCGCAGCCAGCTTGACACGCTGGCTCTCGCCGCCCGAAAGGGTTGTTGAGGGCTGGCCGAGCTTAATGTATCCCAAACCCACCTCCTGCAGCACCTTTATCTTGTTAAGTATTGCAGGCACATTCTCAAAGAACTCCACCGCCATGTTTATTGTCATGTCAAGAACATCGGCTATTGACTTTCCCTTGTAACGCACCTCCAAAGTCTCCCTATTATAGCGCTTGCCGTGGCATGCCTCGCAAGGGACCATCACATCGGGCAGGAAATTCATTTCAAGTGTCTTGTAGCCGTTGCCGCCGCACTCCTCGCAGCGGCCGCCCTTAACATTGAACGAGAAACGCCCCGCCTTGTAGCCGCGAATTTTTGCCTCGGGCAGTTCCACAAAGAGGTTGCGAATGTCGGAAAATACACCGGTATATGTAGCAGGATTGGAGCGCGGGGTGCGTCCAAGCGGCGACTGGTCAACATCCACAATCTTGTCAATATTCTCAATTCCCTCAATGCGGTCATACGGCAACGGCTCGCGCAAGGCGCGGTAGAAATGCTTTGCAAGTATCGGCTGCAGGGTATCATTCACAAGCGACGATTTTCCGCCGCCCGAAACGCCGGTAACGCATATCAGCTTGCCGAGCGGGAACTCAACATCAACATTCTTAAGGTTGTTGCCCCTTGCACCGAATATCTTGATTGACTTTCCATTGCCCTCGCGCCGCTTGGCAGGAATCTCAATTTTCTCCTCGCCGTTGAGAAAGCGCGCCGTCATGGTATTGCCTTTGAGCATCTGTTCGGGAGTACCTGCAAAAACCACCTCGCCGCCCTTGCGTCCCGCCTTCGGGCCAAGGTCAATCACATAGTCGGCAGCAAGCATTATATCACGGTCATGTTCAACAACAATCACCGTATTTCCCAAATCGCGCAGGCTCTTAAGCGAAGCAATGAGCCTGTCGTTGTCACGCGGATGCAGTCCTATGCTCGGTTCATCGAGAATGTAGAACACATTCACCAGCTGCGAACCCACCTGAGTGGCAAGGCGTATGCGCTGCCCTTCTCCGCCCGACAGCGATGCCGATGCACGGTTAAGGGAAAGATAGCCCAAGCCGACATCAAGCAGAAAGCCTATGCGCGACTGTATCTCCTTTACAATTTCGCCTGCGATTGCACGCTGCTTCTCATCGAGCAGGGCATCAATTCCGTTCAGCCACTCCTGCAGCTGCGAAAGGTCCATAGATGCAAGCTCGTGGATATTCTTGCCGGCCAGGCGGAAATGCAGCGCCTCCCTGTTCAGGCGCGCGCCGCCACATTCGGGGCACTCCTGCATCACCGAGAACTGTTCGGCCCAGCGCAGTTCCTTTGCCGAAACGCTTGTCTCCTTCTGAAGCCTGATGTACTTAACAAGACCGTCGTATGTGGCAAAGGTATCATAGTAAACATCGCTTGAGTCATTTAGTTTCAGCGGAACAGGCGAACCATAAAGAATCTCGTCAATAGCCTCGTCATCGAGCTGCTCCACCGGAGTTTTAAGGTCGGCATCGTAGCGTGCAAGCACCGCCTCAATCTGCTGGAATATTGAGGAGCGGCGGTATTTGCCAAGAGGGGCAAGCGCGCCGTCGTAAACCGACAGCGAACGGTCAGGGACAACCTTCTCCACATCAACCCTGCTTACAACGCCCAATCCCTTGCACTTGGGGCAGAATCCCTGCGGGGAGTTGAACGAAAAGTTATGCGGGTCGGGCTCTTTGTACGAAAGCCCGGTTTCGGGACACATAAGATGCTTGCTGTAATGACGCACCTTGCCCGTATCGTAATCCATAATCATCACAAGGCCGTCGCCCTGCGCAATGGCAGTTGCAAGGCTCTGCTTGAGGCGCTGGGTATCCTTTGCATCAACGGCGAGCTTGTCGACAACCACCTCAATATCATGGTTTTTGTAACGCTCGAGCATCATGCCTCTATACATTTCGCACAGCTCGCCATCCACGCGCACATTCAGGTAGCCCTTATGCATCATCTGCTCAAAAAGTTCCTTGTAGTGTCCCTTGCGCGCCTTTACAAGCGGAGCAAGCATATACACTCTCTTGCCGTCGTACTCCTTAAGCAGAAGCTCGAGAATCTGCTCCTCGGTGTACTTCACCATCTTCTCGCCCGAAAGGTAGGAGTAGGCCTCGGCAGCACGCGAAAAGAGCAGACGCAGATAGTCATATATTTCAGTTGTAGTCCCCACTGTTGAGCGGGGATTCTTGTTTGTAGTCTTCTGTTCAATGGATATTACAGGGCTCAGGCCGGTAATCTTGTCAACGTCGGGGCGCTCCATCCCTCCAAGAAAGTTGCGCGCATAGGCCGAGAAAGTCTCAAGATAGCGGCGCTGCCCCTCGGCAAATATCGTATCAAAAGCCAGCGAGGACTTTCCGCTGCCACTCAATCCGGTGACAACGGTAAGCGAGTCGTGGGGAATCTCCACGTCTATGTTCTTGAGGTTGTGCACCCTTGCGCCAAAAACCTCAATCTTTCCTTTTTCAGCATCGTTCACACTCATCGTTCCACAAATTTATGGCGCTGCAGTCTCCTCGGTATATCCGCGCAGGAGATTCACATCGCGGCGTATCTCATAATCTACCCCATCGGCGCCCTTGGCCTTTATCACCACATAGTAGACACCGGCCTTGACATCATTTCCCTTGTAAGTGCCGTCCCATCCGCAGCTCTCGCAATCAATTTCGTCAATGCCCCATGAATAGAGTTGCTGCCCCCAGCGGTTATATATCGCAGCGTTGAAGGAGACTATCGACTTCACATTATAAACATTGTAATAGTCATTTATTCCGTCGCCGTTTGGCGAAAATGCATTGGGCGCTTCAAGGCTCGACTCAGAGAGCACTACCCTGAACGGTTCGTATACCTCAGCACCGAACTCCCACACAATCTCGCTGTTCTCAGTGCTTGTGTAGACAATCTTTGGCTGAATGACTGTAAGTCCGCTTTCACGCAAGTCAAAGGTTACATCGGCATCGTAGCGCACAAGGAAAGGCTCTGTTTCGCCCTCTTTGGTAAACTCCCACGAACATACCAGGGAATAGCCCTCAACCTCTTCGGCATTGGCAAAAAGGGCAAGCGACACAGGCGCTTCGCCCGAGAACTCGCCGCCGGCGGCGAGTTCAGTCACCTCGCCTTTGGAGTCGGTAACCTTAAGAAGCGGTTCCGGCGCTTCAATATTCTGCTGCGCATACACTCCAAGCGCCGCCGAAAGGAAAATCATCAATGAAACATATATTCTCATAATCCGTCTCTAAACAAATTGAACTATCATGCAAAAATAATAAATCCGGCCGAAACAACAGCCACGAATGATAAAAATATAACACAGTAATGCGCACGCGTGTTATTTCTTTGAAATATCTGCCGAAAATTGCCAATTAAGTTGTATCTTCGCAAAAATATCGGCACTGCGCCCAAAATATAAAGTTTCCAATAACCGAACATGAAAAAACAAGTACGCACAATATTTGCACTGCTGCTTATCATGCTTGCATCGGCAGCATACGCACAAAGCAACAGATACCACGTTGTAACTAAAGGAGAGACACTCTACCGCATCAGCAAAATTTATGACGTTGAGATAGAAGAGATAAAAAAGCTCAACCCGGAATGCAAAAAAGGGCTTGAAGTTGGCCAAAAGCTTGTAATTCCACAGAGCAAGAATAACGGCAAGAGCGAAGGGGCGGTCTACCACACCGTGCAGAAGAAGGAGACCCTTTACCGCATCAGCAAAATGTATAACGTGAGCCAGGACGAAATCAAAAGGCTCAACCCCGGTTGCGGGAAAGGCCTGTCCATTGGGCAGAAACTGCTTATTAAGGAAGGCAGGAAAAAGAGCGCCCCTGCTCCTGCGCAGAATCCGGAATACATTTACCACACTGTGCAGAAAAAGGAGACACTTTACCGCATCAGCAAAATGTACAACGTGAGCCAGGACGAAATCAAAAGGCTCAACCCCGGATGCGAGAAAGGCCTTTCCGTTGGGCAGAAGCTCAAAATAAAGAAAAAGGGAAACACAAGGGAGAGCGTCAGCGAAAACGGCGGCAACAGCAAAAAGCACACAATCAAGCGCAATGAGACACTCTACAGCATAAGCAAAAAGTACGGAGTAAGCCAGGAAGCAATCAAGGCGGCAAACCCCGGCCTTTCCGCATCCAATTTCTGCGTGGGAGAAACCATAGTGATACCCTCCCCCGACAGCAATGGCAAGAGTGCAGATACCCCAGGCAAAGAGAGCGTAAAGACAGAGACCCCCAACACCAATAAAGAGCTGATAATCGGGGGCAAGAACGCCACGGCACAAAAGGACACAATTAAAATTGTACGCAAGCACAAGGTAAAGAAAAACGAGACTATTGAGAGCATCTGCCTCAAATACGGCGTAAGCCGCGAGGACTTCATGCGCGTGAACCCAACCCTCCGTGTAAAGCCCATAAAGCGCAGGATGAGAGTAAATATCCCTGAGAAAAGAAAGATTCAGGTTGAAGAGAAAAAGCCTGCTGCCGACAGCACCGACTACGAGGAGATTTTCTCAAACATAAACGAAATAAAGAACAAGAAAAAGGATTTTGACGGCGTAACAGACGTTGCAATAATCCTGCCGTTCCTCCTTGACCGCTACACGCCCGACATTCAGGCGCGCATGGTGGAATACTACGAAGGATTCCTCATGGCAGTTGAAAAGCTCAAGGAACAGGGCTGCTCGTTCACAATAAACGTATACGATTCGGGCAGCAAGGAGAACAGTCTCGACAGCCTTATTTCAAGCAGAGCGCTTGATGATATGGACATAATCTTCGGCGCATACTACGACAACCACTGCCGCGAGCTTATCGAATATTCCAACAGCAGACAGACAGCCCTTGTCATCCCATTCTCAAGAAACCTCAAGTATGTAAAGGAAAACCCATTTGCAAACATAGTGCTCACCGACAAGGACATTGAGACCGAAGAAACCACAAGCAACTTTGTCAAGTTCTTCCCCAACGCCAATGTAATTTTTGTACAGGACACAATATTGAGCAGCAACCCCAAGTTCAAGGAGAGCCTCATTTCAAAGTTTGCCGAGACAAACATCACCTACGGCACTGTGGACATTTCACGCCTAACCGATGAAGAGACAGCAGCCTCAACGCTAAAGGCGCTGAAAGTAGATGGCGCAGAGAACATCATTATTCCCGAGTCATCGTCAAGAGCCACATTCAGCACCCTAATCCCGGCGCTGGCCGAAGCGTACTACACCGACAGCACATCAATGTCGGGCTACAAGGTATTCGGCTACCCCGAGTGGCAAATCTATGCAAAGGACGCGAGCGAAAGCATGTATGTGCTCGATACATATTTCTACACCACCCTTTACAGCCACTACTCGCTCAAGGAGAATGCCCAGTTTGAGAAGGAGTTCTACCACTGGTACAAACGCACCCTATTCAACTACTTCCCCCGATACGGAATGCTGGGATACGACACCGCCTACCACTTCCTTTACACCATGAGCAAGCACGGCTACGGCATGCAGGGCGCGCTCAACACCGTTGAGTTCACCCCGCTGCAGATGGGATTCAAGTTCGAGAAGGCCGGAGAGAACGGCGGATGCTACAACAGAAAGGTCAGCTTCATACACTACACCCCCGAAATGACCATAGAGAGAATTGACCCCGAATCAGAAAAAATCATTGTTGAATAATGCGACGAGTATTAAGTATAATTCTGCTGCTTGTGCTTGCAACAGGCGCGAAAGCGCAGATTGAGCAGCCACGCAGAGTGCTGGAGATTGGCGTTGCCGGCGGATTGAACCTCAGCAGCATGGACTTTCAGCCATCAATAAGGCAAGCCCTCTACAAAGGAGCAAACGGAGGCATAAGCATACGCTACACAAGCGAAAAATACTTCAGCATGATATGCGCAGCGCAAGTTGAAGTCAACTTTGCGCAACGCGGCTGGGAAGAGGATTTTGACGACGGCACAGGCAACACCTACACAAGAACACTCAACTACATTGAAGTTCCCCTGCTCGCCCACCTCTCATGGGGCAAGGAAGAGCGCGGATTCCAGTTCTTCATAAACGGCGGCCCGCAGTTCGGATTCTTCATTGGCGACAGCGAAAGCTACAAAGGCAGCTGGAGCATTGAAGAGCGCCCCGAATCAATCAGACCGGTCTACGGCAAGGAACTGCAGAACACATTCGACTACGGCATTGCCGGCGGATTAGGTGTAGAACTGAAAACCAAGGCAGGAAATTTCTTCATCGAAGGCAGATACTATTACGGTTTGAGCGATATTTTCAACAACTCAAAAACCGACGACTTCGGCCGCTCCGCCAACCAGACAATTTCAGTAAGGTTAGGATATTCAGTAAGAATTCTGTAAATAAGAAGCTTTTCATTAGAACATCAAATCGCAGTCCTCTTCTGCTCGCAGAGTAGGTGGATTCAAAACGAAGTTTTGAAGACGGAGGAGTTTGGGCATTAAACACATGAATATAATCATCTACTCCTCAGTCTTGCAACTATGTTGCAAGCCAGCTCCTCTTCGCATGAGGAGCACTTGGAATGTTTTTTCCGCGCACTTGTCATCCGCGGCGAAGCGAGGGAACTCAAACTGCGAAAAAAGAGATTCCTCACATGCTGTTATTTCGCTGCGCTCATCGAGAATCTCTTTTGATTTATTTTATTAAGGTATGGTCGGAATGACAAAGACTATGAATAACAACAGTAAAACGTGTCACTTGAACATCAAATCTCAGTCCTCCTCTGTTCATAGAGGAGGTGGATTCAAAACGAAGTTTTGAAGACGGAGGAGTTGGGCAGTCATCACATGCATATTATTCATCTACTCCTCAGTCTTGCAACATAGTTGCAAGCCAGCTCCTCTTCGCATGAGGAGCACTAAGTATGTTTTTCCGGCGCAAAATGTTCATCCCGCGGAGAAGCGAGGGAACTCAAACTTCAGGCGTTTTCTTTGCTTCGGTGGCGCTATACCGGCCGGTTCCACACGGCCTGTAAGCTTCCGTTGCAAAGAAAACGAGTGCTTGCAATTGAACTGTTTTTTGTAAACTTAGAAGGCGAGGCGCAGACCGCAGGCGTAGCTGCGGCCAGGGTCGCTGCCGTCGCGAAACGCCGAACGACAGAACTGCTCAAGGGCGCCCCAACTGCCCCCGCGGAGCACGAGGAGAGAGCCGCTGCCGGGTCCTTTGGGGTTATTCTGCGGGGAGTATGAGTAGTAGTTGCTTCCGTACCAGTCACTGCACCATTCCCTTACGTTTCCGCTCATGTCGTAAAGGCCAAGTTCATTGCTTGCCTTCTGTTTTACAGGGTGTGTCCTGCTGACGCTGTTGCCTTCGTACCATGCAACGGTGCTTATGCTGTTGCTGCCGCTGTATTCGTACCCTTTGGACTTGTTTCCGCCGCGTGCTGCATATTCCCATTCAGCTTCTGTGGGAAGGCGGAACTTGCGGCCTTGGGGAAGCTGGTCTTTAAGCAGGGTGTTGAGTTGGTTGATGAAATCTATGCAGTCGAAGTATCCCACACTTTCTACAGGATTGCTTGTTCCTTTGAAATAAGAGGGGTTGCTGCCCATTACTGCCTGCCACAGTGCCTGGGTTACTTCGGTCTGGCCTATGCAGTAGCTGTCAAGGGTTACTTGGTGTATGGGTTCTTCGTCACTCCCGCCATCGTTTGAGCCCATGCTGAATGTTCCACCCTCTACGGCTACCATGATGAATTCAACGCCGTTTGCTTTGAAGGTGCGGGTTGAGAGTTTGTTGCTTTCCGGTTTTGCATTAGACATTTTCTCTGTTTTGTTTTCTATGCCACCTGAGACCGGGCGCACGCTTAGGCCGCCGAGACGGTCGAGCCAATTCGTACCATGGCCACCACTGTAGAAGAGCAGGTAGTACGCGTAGTTGGAATTACTCTCATGAGGCGTAGAACTCCAGTAGTTACCGAGAGTCCCCTGGCCGTTAAGCGACGTACCAAGACGCCAACCGGCAGCAGGCAGGAAGATGCTGTTGCCGTTCTTCTTGCTGGTTACCTTGTAGCCGTTTACTCCTTTCTGTTTTGTCCAGGTCCAGGTGCAGTTGCTGCGCAGTTCCTCAAACTCGGCTTTGGTGGGCAGGCGCCAGGTGCTGCCCCACTGCTTGCGGGCTACGTCATATTGCGGGTCGCCGCCTATGTCGCTGAAGTTCTTGCCGTAGGTTACGCTGTTGTCTTTTGTGTAGCTGCTCTTGGTAGAGGTTTCGCCCCAGGCGTAGTGGTTGCCATACTCTTCGGGTTTGCTTGCGCCTACGTTGCAGGTGGCCCACTTTACGCTCAAGCCAAGGTCTACATATTCGTGGCCGTTGAT